>JAITIL010000025.1 GCA_031279475.1 Prevotellaceae bacterium
TGATGGTGACGTTTGCTGCCGCCGTCGGCTCGCCGCAATTTACCAAAGAAACCCGTCGCACCCAATAAGTGGTAGTCGTAGCCGGTGATACTTGATACGTGTTCCCGACAGTCTTAACACCCTGGCCCGTGCCGGGCACACCGGAACCCCACTCGAATTGCGCACCCGAACCGTCGGCGCCACCGCCGGCAGTTAATGTGACCACTTGCCCCACATACGCTGTTAAGGTCGACGCCTCAAGGCTCGCGGGCGGGTCGGGCGGGTCGCAAATTACTGCCCCGCCGCTGATGCGTCCCGCTTCATGTGCCACGCACACTGAAGAAGCTCCGCCGGCAGCGCCTATCTGTCCCGCATAATGCGCCGCACACGCCGCAGGCGTACTGTTTGACCCCACATTCCCAGCTGTGTAATTCGGACAATCACCACCCATTGTACACTTGTTCACTGTGTATTCCGCCTTTACCTGCATACTCCGGCAATTTTCGCCAGACATGGCCTGCGCATAATACTGCGCCGTATTACTATACAAAGGCGTCAATGGGAACACACTCCCGGCATATAACATATTACCATCAATGGCCGCATCATACCACTGAATAATGACGTCGCCTGAGGCAACAGCCACTAATTCGCCGGATTGTCCATAGCAAAATTCCCCTTTTTTCACCTCAGGCGCTACTGGAGGAATACAATGGAATGTCCCCGGCGCACCGGTGGCGTCGGTAAACGACACGAAATCAGCGCCCCCGGGTATGGCAAACACGCCGTTTGAATAGGCAGTGTAGGTACTTCCGCCGGATGTTTCAAGCGTTATCTCATACATTGGCGTGCCGGTAAATGAAATGCTGTTGGCGGTCGTATATTCCCCCAGCGGCGGATAATTCGAGGCATAGGCACAGGCGCCAGTGGCAATAGCAGTGACAGTATACAGCTGAACTGTTGCAGAGAAACTGCCGGCGCTACGGGCATTACCCACTACCCACACGCCTTTATTATTATCGTCATATTGTACTATCCGGCCTGTTCCCGGTGCGGAAGTTTGGGTTAAGGTGGCGCCCGGCAACAACGGCAACCGCTTCATTTTCCCCTCGTTGTTGTAATCTACCCACACCCACACCGAGTCGCTCCACACCTCCACCGGCATGGGTTTTTGCCAACTCACGTTGAACGTCACGGTTCCTGCACCCAACTCAAGCCCCGCCACCGTCACGCCATTCTGCGCCGAAAGCGCCACCGGACATAGCAGGAGCAGACCCATTGCCGTTAGTTTAAACTGATGGCAATGATTATCTTTTCTAAAAAATTTTGATATCATGTTTTTCAATTAAAAATTAATTTCTTAGTTTTATATATAATACAAACCCGCATCACAGAAAATTCTGCAACATACATCGCACCAAGGTCAAAATATAACTCTTAGCTTTTATTTAATAGGGAAATACAAATAGAATGCAAAGCCTTAACGCATCCAAATATGTTAAATAAATCAGACTGCACTTGTCTTTCTAACAAAAAACCAAATTGTAAAAAGGAATACAAGCACTAATTCTATTTCCCAGTCATTATCTAATAAAATTCGTAAATTTCCTACAGAGATTATAAAGTAAGCGCCAGTGAATATAAAAAGAACATACCATTTTGTGACGCAAAAGTAATCATTTTTTTTTGAAATCCAAATATTAAGATGTTAAAATATGTTATAAAATTTTTCGAGGGTGAATTATTAAAGAATTACCGGTACTTCCCGTCGCTTGTCTGGAACATCTTGAAATAACTGTCGTAGCGTTCGGGGCTGATGCGCCCGTCGTTCACGGCTTGCCGCACGGCGCACTGGGGCTCGTGGGTGTGGGTGCAGGGATTGAATTTGCAGTGCGCGGCCATTCGGAACAGTTCGGGAAAAAAATGATACAGCTCCTTCTTATTCACTTCTATCAGCCCAAACCCTTTAATGCCAGGCGAATCAACAATGGCGCCGCCCGAAGCGAGTTCAAGTGCCTCGTAGAACGTGGTGGTATGCATACCCTTTTGGTGGGCTTTACTGAGTGCGCCGGTGCGTAGCGTGAGTGCGGGATCCAGGGCGTTGATGAGCGACGATTTGCCCACCCCCGAAGCGCCGGAGAACAAACAAAACTTTCCGCATACGTCGCGCCGCAACCCATCGACTTGAAACCCCGTTTTGGCCGATACTTCCATCACCGCATAACCCGCCTGCGTGTAAATTTCCAGGAAACGTTCTTTTTCCTCGTTTTCGGCCTCGCCATACAAATCCACTTTATTGATAATGAGCTTTACGGGCACGTTGTAAGCTTCGCAAGTAACCAAAAACCGGTCGATAAACGCCCAGGCGTTGCGGGGATGGGAGATGGTTACAATAAGGTATGCGCAATCAACATTGGCGGCAATGATGTGGGCTTCGTGCGAGAGGTTGGCGGCGCGGCGGATAATATAATTACGCCGGGGATGAACGGCCGTGATAATACCTTCGGAATTATTAATCATATCACAATCAACAATATCTCCAATTGCCACAGGATTGGTGGTCGTTGTTTCGCGCAGGCGTAGCTTGCCGCGCACCACACAACCCACGAGTGTGCGCATGGCCTTGCTTTTCACCATATACCGGCTGCCGGTATGGCGAAAAACCGTGCCTTCAAAATAACTTCCGTTCATAATAACAAAGGTAAGTAATTTGTTTGATTTATGGTAATTTCGTAAATTTGTCGGTCAACACACTAAAAAAATATAGCTTTGGTACGTAAATTGCAAACACTTATAGAAAAAGAAATCATGGCATTAGACCTGTCGAGAGCGCCCCGGGAACTATACGACCCCGTGTCGTACATGATGTCCATGGGCGGCAAGCGTATCAGGCCATTGTTATGCCTGTTGTCTTATAACCTGTTTAATGATCATATTGGTAAGGAAATTTTGTTGCCGGCGGTGGGGCTTGAAATTTTTCATGGTTTTACGCTGGTGCACGACGATGTGATGGATCATGCGCCGGTGCGGCGCGGCTACGACACGGTGCACAAAAAATGGAACACCAACGTGGCCATGCTCTCGGGCGATGTGATGTGCATCATGGCTTACCGCTACTTGTGTGAGGCGGCGCCCCGTTATTTGGGCGACATTTTACAATTATTCGGGACAACGGCCGCACAGGTGTGCGAAGGCCAACAATTCGATATGAATTACGAATATTTGGCGTATATCGAAGAAAAAGAATATTTGCAAATGATTGAACTGAAAACAGCGGTGTTGCTGGCCGCTTCCGCACAAATCGGCGCCATTGCCGGCGGTGCAACTGCACAGGACGTGCAACGGATGTATGAGTTCGGACGCTGTTTGGGCATGGCGTTCCAAATACAGGATGATTTACTGGATGCGTACGGAGACTCCAGTACGTTCGGTAAAACCATAGGCGGCGACATTATAACGAACAAAAAAACTTTCTTGTTGGTACATGCCCTGAAAAAAGCGGAAGGTGCGCAAAAAGACAAACTGGAATATTGGTTGGATAATAACGAAGCGGCTCCGGAAGATAAAATAAATAATATACTGGAAATATATAAAGAATTAAATATTTGTGAACAGGCCGGAAAGGCTATTGATCACTATTTTAGGCAGGCTGGAAAAGAATTGGCCGCGGTAGCGCTTGCCGATGAACGAAAGGAAGAATTGCGTAATTTTGCCTGTCATTTGATAAATAGAAAAAAATAATATTACGAACTAAAACTTTAGCCATGTCGTTTGCTGAAAAATGTAATGTAATCTTTGCGCGGAGTACCGCCTACTACCATGCGATGGATGATGTGAATGCGGAGCTGAAAAATCCGTATGAATTTAAAACAATTGAATATTATTTATTCCTGAAAAATTGGATTGACGCCGTGCAATGGCATTTGGAAGATATTGTAAGAAACCCCGCCATTAAACCGGAAGAAGCGCTGTTAATCAAGCGCCGTATCGACCGGTCGAATCAGGACCGTACCGATTTGGTGGAGTTAATTGATAGTTTTTTCCTTGAGGAATATGCCGGCGTAGTTCCTTCACCCGGTGCTACAATCAATACGGAAAGCCCGGCCTGGGCTATCGACCGCCTCTCGATATTGGCGCTCAAAATTTACCACATGGAGCAGGAAGTGAACCGCAACGACGCCACTCCCGCCCACCGTGAGGCGTGTGCAAAAAAGTTGGCTGTGTTGCGGGAGCAGAAAAAAGATTTATCGACGGCTATCGACCAATTGTTGGACGACGTTAAGGCGGGGCGCAAGTACATGAAAGTATATAAACAAATGAAAATGTATAATGATCCGGCATTAAATCCGGTTTTGTATGGAAATAAAAACAACTAAGCGAGCCCGGACGTGTGTATTGGTGCTGCGTTTTTCGGCCTTGGGCGATGTGGCCATGGTGGCGGCGACCTTACATGAGACTGCCGCAGCCTATCGTGGCGTGGAGTTTATGATGGTGTCGCAGCCGTTTATGTCGCCTTTGTTTAAAGGCTCCGACAATGTGTCGTGCATAGAAGCCGACATTCATGGCCGGTATAAAGGCTTGTGGGGTTTATGGAAATTATTCTTGAAATTGCGCGACCTGCGCCCCGACGTCGTAGCCGACCTTCACGATGTATTGCGCACGAAAGTGTTGCGGTTTTTATTCCGGATAAGCGGGGTGAAAGTAGAGAAAATAGATAAGGGGCGTAAGGAAAAACGCCGCCTAACCCGTCGGAAAAATAAAAAATTGCAGCCGCTAAAAACCATGATTGAGCGATACAGGGAAATCCTGAATGTGGCGGTTGGCGGGCAGCGTGTCGCCGTAAAGGAAGAATGCCACTGGATGCCGGTTGTGCAAAAAGGCGGCGGAAAGCGTCTGGGCATTGCGCCTTTTGCCCGCTACAAAGGCAAGTGTTACCCCATGTCGCGGATGGAAAAAATCATAGCCTATTTTGCCGGGTATGAAGACTTGGAAGTATATCTTTTTGGAGGAGGAGCGAGAGAAGTAAAGGTGCTGTCGGAGTGGGAAAAGAAATACCATGTGGTGTCAATGGCCGGCAAAATGCCGCTGGGCAAAGAACTCATAGAATTAAGTTGCATGGATGTGATGTTGTCGATGGATTCGGCAAATATGCACCTGGCTTCGTTTGTGGGCGTTCCGGTGGTATCGGTTTGGGGCGCCACACACCCCTTTGCCGGTTTTACAGGATGGAAACAGGCGCCCGAAAACTGTGTGCAAATTGAATTGGCCTGCAGGCCATGTTCCGTTTTCGGGAACAGGTCTTGTTACAGGGGCGATTATGCCTGTATGAATATTCCGGAAGAATTTCTCATAACTCAAATAGAGAAAAACCTTTCGAAAAAAGAAAATAGTGTATAATAGTTATATTTTAAGAAAATTTAACTATTTTTGTGCAGTATTCTTTAAAAAGCGGCAGATGGATATTCGACGTTGTGATATTGAAATAATGTCGCCAGTGGGCGCTCTTGAGTCTTTGGTAGCTGCAGGTCAGGGAGGTGCTGATGCGGTATATTTTGGTTTGGGGGCGCTGAATATGAGGGCTCGGTCTGCACACAACTTTAATCTTTTAGACCTGCCGCACATCATAGATATTTGTGCACGTTATGGATTGCGTTCTTACCTTACTTTAAACACCGTAATATATGATAACGAATTAGAAGAAGCATACCGCTTGATTGATGCGGCGAAACAAGCGGGTGTGTCGGCTATTATTGCATCGGATATGTTGGTCATTCAACATGCACGGGCTTGTGGGATGGAGGTTCACCTTTCTACCCAACTGAATATATCGAATGTGGAAGCCTTGCGTTTTTATGCTGCCTTTGCCGATGTGGCGGTGCTCTCTCGTGAATTGAACCTTCAACAGGTTGCGTACATACATAAAAAAATTGAACAGGAAAATATCACAGGGCCGGCCGGACAATTGGTGAAGCTGGAAATGTTTTGCCACGGTGCGCTGTGTATGGCGGTGTCGGGGAAGTGTTACCTTAGCCTGCATGAATACAATGCCGCCGCAAACCGGGGCTCGTGTTATCAGTTGTGCCGCCGGGGTTATACGGTGACCGATAATGATACGGGACGGCAATTGGTAGTTGATAATGAATATATAATGTCTCCAAAAGATTTATGTACCATAGGATTTTTGGATCACATGCTGGCAGCCGGCGTGCGGGTGTTGAAAATTGAGGGGAGGGCGCGTTCGGCCGAATATGTGAAAACGGTTACGAGCGTTTATAATCGTGGCGTACAGGCCGTTGTTGACGGCGCTTATACGCCGGAATTTGTAACGGAACTTACAGCAACACTGCAAACCGTATTTAACCGGGGATTTTGGGACGGCTATTACCAGGGCGCCCGGCTTGGTGAGTGGAGCGCTTATTATGGAAACAGGTCAACAAAACAAAAAACATACGTGGCTAAAGCCACAAATTATTTCAGTAACCTTGGCGTAGCGGAATTTCTGATGGAGACAGGTGTGCTGCAGAAAGGTGATGAGGTGTTGATTGTGGGGCCTACTACCGGCGTTGTGGAAGGCCATATTCGAGAGATACATGTGGATCTTCATCCTGTGGAACAGGTTGGGAAAGGAACTTGTTTTTCAATTAAGGTTCCCCAGAAGATAAGAAGGTCTGATAAATTATATAAGATCGAAGAAAAAAAAGCAGTATGACTGGACGAATAGGGAATATAACCCATAGTATGATGAGAAAATGCCTGCCGGTAGGTTTTTGGGTATTTCTTGCCATGCCGTTATTCGCACAGCCATTTGTTAATACTGCGGGAGAAACTATCGAAAGCCGGTTTACGCTACCGTCTGGATATGCGCGCATACCGGTGGAGGAGACGTCCTATGCCGCTTATTTACGCAAATTACCATTGTTGCCTCATGGATCCCAGGTAAAATATTACGACGGCTCGCCAAAACCGAACAATGGCATTTATGTGGGGGTCGTGTTTATTGATGTGGGTTTGGAAGATTTGCAACAAGCGCCTGAGATATGCGTCCGCCTGCGGGGGGAATATCTTTTTAAACAACAGCAGTACAACAAAATTTCATTCACCATCAGCAACCACAAACGTGTGTCGTATGTGAACTGGGTAGAAGGGCTAAAGATGATCATTGACGGGAAAACGTATTGGACAAAATCGCCTACCGACGCAAACCGCTATCCCACATTCAAGCGTTATCTTGAATTTATTTTTACGCACGGAGATATTGAAACACTGCTGGATGATGTACAACGAAACTCGCTGGAGCATATTCAGCCGGGCGATATGTTTGTTCAAATAACGCGGCCGGGACACGTAGTGGTTGTGGTTGATGTGGCCGAAAATGCTGCTACCGGCGACCGTGTGTTTTTACTGGCGCAGAGCTACAAGCCGGCGCAGTCACTCCAAATCCTGGCTAATCCTAATGACGCCAATCTTTCTCCCTGGTACAGTGTGTCGGCTATAGATGATAACATAACAACACCGGAGTTTATCTTCTATAAACGCGATTTACGCCGTTTCCGTGAAATACCGGAAGTGCCGCCTAAGAAAAAAACGACTACGTTCTACTTCTAACAACCATACTATTTTTTATGATTTTCTGTGGTTTGCCGTGCAGGCATGGTACAGGTGCCGTTAAATAGCGCCCCAACTTCGATACACAATTTCAGCGTTTTAATATCGCCAGTTACGGTGGACATGGTTTTCAAATTGGTGATTTCCGCCGCATACAACGAGCCTTCGAGCGTTCCCCAAATATCCACGAAGCGACAGTTTAATTCCCCTTTTATCCGGCCTTTTTCGCCAATTACAATCCGGCCTTTTGAAGTTAAATTACCTTCTAAAATGCCGTCAATGCGTATATCTCCTGAAGTTGTAATTGTACCTATTATTTCAGTCCCTTCTGAAATGCGGTTAATATTTTGTGATAATGTTTCTTGTTCATTCCGACTCATAGTACATACAATGTTAATCGCACAAAGGCATAAAAAATATTTATTCAAGTATTTATTTAACCTACTTTTTTCTATCTTTGTATATTATTTAATTATGTAATGCGCTATTATTCTGTTATTATACCCGTTTATAACCGGCCGCAAGAAATAGAAGAATTATTGAAAAGTCTTTCGAGCCAATCGGTTAAAAATTTTGAAGTGATAATAGTGGAAGACGGCTCAACCCTT
>JAITIL010000070.1 GCA_031279475.1 Prevotellaceae bacterium
TTCAGTGATATTCCTCTGTAATGTCAGGGTTCTACCAGAATATACAGCACCACATTTCAGCAGACAGTACTCTTCAGTGTCACCACTATAAGAATCTCAAATCCAACAAGTACAACTTAATTCAAATAAGATTCAAACAGTTTATTGGTTTTGTAATCTCCGTAATTTGTGTTTTGCCCTCCTCTGGTCATTGCATACGACGCCCATTTTGGGATTTTTACATTTCCAAATCCTTGCGCATAGTCGTAAGAAAGATTGAGGTTTACTCTCAATTCCGGCAAAAAATGCATCCTGTAATCTACCTGGGCAGAAGCAATTCCTCGCATCACTTTCGCTGTATTGCTATATGTATCCAATAAGGCCACAGGATTAGTAAACGCTTGAGAATTCACGCTCCCGTCATTTAATAACCAAGTATAATATCCACCATATTTTTCAAATTCGGGGGCTGTTACCGGTTGAGTAGGATCAAAACCCATAGCACCTTCAATAGCCCCAGTATTGGCTATTTTATTATTAATAATGCTACCCTTCAAACTAATATCAATCTTCAAATGCCCGTTTAAATAACGGGGATTCAAATTCACATTTGTGGTAAGGCGCTCCATATTTCCGCTTTTCAATAACCCGGCTTCATTTAAATAGCCAACTGCAAGGCGATAGGGCATATTGGTGGTGGTGCCTGAAATAGTCAGGTTATTATCCGTACCGAATGCGGGTTGATAAATCTGGTCCTGCCAATCGGTATTTGAAGTTCCCAACATAGCTTTAAATTCATTGTTGCTGAGTGGATAGTTGTTTATTATACTACGAATCTGACCGGCCGAAAGCACTTCTATCTTCGTTGGCAGAACAGAAGTTGAAAACCTGGTGTTGAAATCTACTTTGGTTTTTTGTCCGAATTTAGCCTGTTTGGTCGTAATAATAACAATACCATTAGAGGCTCTCGATCCGTAGATAGCAGTAGCCGAAGCGTCTTTCATTACATTCATGGATTCGATATCATTCGGATTGATGGTGCTCAACAAGCCGGGAGCACCTTCCACACTGCTGTTTTCAATCGGAACGCCATCTATAATAATCAATGGGTCATTGCTTCCGCTCAGCGATGCACCACCCCGTATTCGTATCCGGCTTCCCGATCCCGGAGCGCCTCCATTCGGCGTGACTACCACTCCGGCTATTTTGCCCATAATCATCCGGTCGGCCGACACTACTCCTTTCTGGAAATCCTTTTCGGCAACTACTGTAATGGCGCCTGTAAGATCCCTCTTTTTTACAGAAGAATAGCCAATCAATACCACTTCGTCCAAATCCGTAACATCATTCTCGAGTGTTACATCAATACGTGTGAGGTTTTTTACCGCCACCTTAACCGGTTTGTATCCAATATAAGAAAAAACAAGCGTTACTTGCCCTTTTTCCGGGACAGTAATGGAATAATTGCCATCCATATTGGTCACAACAACTGTTTTTGTCCCTTCAATGGTTACCGATACCCCGGGAAGAGTTTCTCCTTCGGGATTGAAAACAGCTCCTTTTACTTGTGTTTCCTGCCCCAACAAGTTGTTTACAGAAAACATGAGCATACATAACAAGCATGCTATTTTTAATAAATGTGTTTGCATAAAGTTAGCGTTAAGGTTGTTTTAATTTGTTTTCAAGTAAGAATATTAACGGGATATGAAATCTGTTTGCCCAATATTTTTCATTATGATCTTCACCCGGGAATTCAATGGTTGTCCAGGATGTATCATCATAAGACTTTTGTTTCACGACAGTATCAATATTTTTTTGAAATTCGGGATAGTTGGCATCTAAGCCTACAGTGCCATAATCAAAATAGATGGCATGGTTTTCAGGTGAGGGTAAAGATTGTTCGAGGTAGGCACAAATGCCAGCGGGTATTTCCTCATTATAATCGAATGTCCCTATCCAATGAGTAGAAAGGCAGGCTGCACCATAAAAAACTTGCGGGTACTCACAAAGTGCATAAAGCGATATTAAAGCCCCCAGGCTCGATCCGCTTATAAATGTTTTTCCCTGTTCCGGAAAAGTAGGAAATGTATGATCTATAAATGGCTTTAACTCCGTAACTATAAATTGCAAATAACGATCGGCTAAAGGACATTCCAGAAACAAAGCTAACAGCTGATTACGGAAAGGTTCTTCAATGTATTCTATAGCCTTTTGCGGAAAATATTCGGTATATCTTTTACGGCCATTATTCCAAATACCCACCACAATGACATCTTCAATTTCCTGTTGTGCCATTAATTTCCCCACGGTTTCATCTACCTGCCATTCTTTGCTATTCCATACCCCGCCGGCATCAAACAAATTTTGTCCATCATGCATATAGCATACCGCATATTGTTTGTCTGAGGAAAAACTCTCAGGAAGCCAAACATCTACATTCCTGTTCTCAACCCATTCGGATTCCACATAAAAACGTTTGACTGTTCCGGATGACACATTCAGGCTATGCGCTATTTCCACATAATGGGCCTGACCCAGCACAACATGACATTCCAAAAGAATCAAGAAATGGCAGAGAAAAAAGTTATAAATATTTTTTTGCATAAAGTCACAGTAAGTAACTTTGCAAACATACATTATAACCCTCCAAAAGACAAGGAATAAAAAGCAGGTCTAAGAAATATATAACTGAAATAAAGCCCCAAATAAATATACTACGCTAATTTACAAATATATACTAAATTTTCAATGTTAAGAAAATATAAATTATATATATCTAAAATATTAAACTAAAGTTTTGATTGCCGATCATATTATAATTAACCAGCCAATTCTATTTTCATAATTTCCTGTTCAAATTGTTCGCTGGGGACCAATGCGTGTTTTTTGATTTTCGATTTATACGTATTTATAGTGTGTACCGAATAATTTAAGAATTTGGCAATGCTTTCAACATCCGACACGCCTAAGCGGATTAATGCGAATATGCGTATTTCTGGACTAAGTACATGCGCCGATTTGAGCGTGATCTGGTATTCTTCTTTCAACAATAGATTGAATTGCGTAACGAAATTGGGGAATATTTTAATAAAAATTTGATCAAACGAATTAAACATTTCTTCCCTGTATTTTTGTATTTCCATTGTTCTTAGTACCCTAAGCGAATCATCATACTGTTTGCCCAGCAATTTTTGGGTGATTAATTTTCTGTAGTATTCCAATTTTTCTATAAAGGCGGAATTAACACTAAAAAAATATCCAATATATCCGTTTTTAATATTATCTACTTCTTTCAATTTATCGTTGATTTGCTTCAATGTTTCATTTTGTTGTTTATTTATTTCACGTGCTTGTTTTAATTGTCTCATCTGTATCATAATAACAATTATAGCAACAAGAAATAAAACAAGTAAGACAGAGATTATAATGGAAAAATCAACTAACCACTGGCGTTGTTTATTAATAATATCAAATCTTGTTTTTTCAATGATGGGCAACACATCTCCAACTTCTATTTTTCGATGGCGCGCATTATAAAATTCAGCGTCTGCCAGGGCTTCAGTGGCATACTGGTAAGCATGCTGTAAATCTCCTTTATCATATACGATAGCGGCCAATATACATAGTGCGGGAGTTTCTTTAACTACTGCTTTAATATCGGCAATGGCGGCATAACACAAATAAGGGATAGCCTGCACAGTATCTTTCAGTAAAAGATAGAACAGCCCCATACCTCCAGTATTCAACGACTTGTTTCGTTCATTCAAATCCATTGTTTCTAATTGTAGTTTTATGCTTTCAATAGCTTGCTGATATTGACATTGGCATCGGTATATATTCACCTTATGCGGAAGGCTTTGCGGATTATCCTCTCCCTGTAAATCAATAACGAGTTGACTATACTTGATCGATGCCCTGCTATACTCGCTTTGATACGGCTCAACCATTATAGAGTTACTCATATCAAGATTTAATTTGGATAGAAAAGAATATAACGCCGTTTTATGATGCAGCGTTAATTCCTTAACATCAATTTTTTGTACTATTTCATTAGACTCTTTGAAAAGCCCTGCATTCAAGCAACAATAGGCCATAGATAATTGAGATTCTATAATCTTGTTTTTATCCTTCATTGCAGTGGCCAAATCAAGCATTTTTTCCGTATAAAAATAGGCTTGCTCATAGTTATACAACTGATATTCTTCATACAGCTTTACATACAAATCATATTTTTTGTTAGGCTGAATATTAGACCTTTGCAATATTATTTTCAAGGAGTCAATATGCATTATTTTGGTTCGCTCATAAACACGCTTATGTTTAAGTGCCGCATCTAATTCTTGCAGGTTACTTTGCGTAAAATCGATTTGGCAAAAAGCAAATATTTCAGATAGAGGCAGAATTAAAAATAAAAACAATGTAAACTTCATGGCTATAGTTTTTATTAGAACCGATGTGCAATTATACGAAAAATTTACAACACCAAATTACTGCCGTAAAATTTCTTTTAATTTTAAATGTTTTTTTCAATAAATGCGAAAATAATAATAATTTTTGTATTTTTGCACTAAAATAACCTGTTCTTTTTTAAAACCTAACCAACTTTTACATCCATGAATAATCTTACTTCTATCCGTGAGATTACACCGCTATCTGCAAAAGATTGTTTTTATATTGCCGACCGGCAAAAAACAGCATTCACTTATCCTATTCATACCCACAATGAATTTGAACTGAATTTTATTGCACAAGCGCCCGGTGTGAAAAGAATTGTGGGTGATTCTATTGAAATCATCGGCGAATACGACCTGGTGCTTATTACCAGCAAGGATTTGGAACACGTGTGGGAGCAACACGAGTGCCGGTCGCCCCACATTCGTGAGATTACCATACAGTTTTCGCCCGACTTGTTTTTTGCCAATTTCATCGACAAAAACCAGTTCGGCACCATCCGCAGGATGTTGCAAAAGGCGCAGAAAGGGTTGTCTTTCCCTATGGAGGCCGTTTTGAAAACATACGGGTTGTTGGATAAATTATCGGGCAAGCAAGGTTTTTATGCGGTGCTTGATTTCTTAACCATCCTCTACGAACTCTCCCTGTTCAGCGACGAAGCGCGGACATTGTCAAGTTCTTCTTTTGCAAAAACAAGCGTACAGTCCGACAGTCGCCGCGTGCAAAAAGTGCAAGAGTACATTAATGCACACTACAAAGAGGAAATCCGCTTGAGCGAGTTGGCCGACATCATCAAGATGACGCCGGTGGCGTTTAGCCGCTTCTTCAAACTGCGCACCAGTGAAACGCTGATGGACTACATTATCGATATTCGTTTAGGGCATGCTACCCGCCTGTTGGTCGACTCCACTATGTCTATTTCCGAAATATGTTACGACTGCGGTTTTAATAATATTTCCAATTTTAACCGTATCTTCAAGAAGAAAAAGAATTGTTCGCCTAAAGAATTTCGTGAAAATTACCGGAAGAAAAAAGTCGTAGTGTAGCATTGAGTAGTATTTATTCCCCAAAAATGATACTATATTAACATCTTTTATCTTCGGCCATAAGGAAGTATAACTCCTCATTTCTAATTAAAAACCATCACACGCCGCGGAATATAATGTTAATATAATACCATAAACGCGGGTTATAAAATATCAATAATGGATAATAAAGTATTTGTTATGAATCCTCTTTCATTTTTATCATTCGTTTAATATTTTAACTTAATATTGGGTTTATGTTAACGGCGTCAGCCAAATAAAATTGGACAAACTGAAGGATTAGGCCATAAAAATTAACTTTAACTAATAATGTATGAAAAAACTGTTTAACCTACAATGGGCAAATCGACAAACACACCTTTACGGCCATGCCCGGACAGGAAATGTGGGAGTCGTTATGGGAATGGCAACGGCGGCGACGGTAAAATCAGCACCGAAAACCGGACGAGTATAGGCTCGCCGCTGCCGAAGTTTACCTATGGGTTCAACAATACATTCAGCTTTAAAAATTTTGACCTCACCCTGTTCCTGCAAGGCAGCTACGGCAATAAAATCTTTAACGCCTTAGACCGCGACTTTACCGGCATGGGCTATTTCATCCTGTTATTTTTTAATATATGCCGAAACCAACATCTGGGCGCAGGAAAGCGTGCATTGCAAGGCAATAACTTTTTCCACATTTAAGTTAAGAATTAAGAAAAGGTCTTTGACATATTGTTTACACGTTTTTGGCGAAAGTTTAGCTTTATTGTGTTGTTATTACAAATAAAATGACTACTTTTGCGTATTGTACCATTCAAACTATTATTATGATAATTGCTAACCCCATTTACGACACCGTGTTTAAGCGGCTCATGGAAAACGAACGGGCTGCCCGCTTTTTTATCGGCACGCTGCTGAACCGGGAGATTACATTGGTGAAAATGCTGCCGCAAGAATTTACCCACTACAACGAGACCGATAAACTCACCGTTTTCCGACTCGACTTCATGGCCACCGTCAGCACAGACAGCGGAGAACAGCAAAAGATTTTGATTGAAGTGCAAAAAGCGAAGGAAGAAACCGACCTGATGCGTTTCCGCGGCTACTTGGGCGAGCAGTATAAGAAGGAAGAGGAGGTCGATGGTGTGAAAACAGCGCTACCCATTACCACCATTTACATATTGGGATTTACATTGCCCGAAATACCGACGGCCTGTATGAAAGTAGGCCGGGAGTATAAAGACTTGGTGAATAATGTGCTTCTCGACGCCCGCAGTCCTTTTGTGGAAAAGCTCACGCACGACAGTTACATCGTGCAGGCAAGCCGGATTACGGGACGTTACCAAACACGGCTGGACAAGCTGCTGAGCATTTTCGAACAGGCATATTTCACCGACACCACCGAAGCCGTAAAGCAGTACAAGTACGAGCCCGACGACGCGGAGGTGAAAGCCATCACAGAATTGCTGCACCATGTGGGCACCGACCCCGATGAACGCAAAGAACTGGACGACGAGATAGAGTATCGCCGCACATTGAACGAATGGTTCGGGAAACACTACGCCACCATTATACAGCAAAATCAACTCCTGGCAGAAAATCAGAAGAAGCTGAAAGAAGCTGCTAAAGCTATTTCGGAACAAAGCAAAACGCTCTCGGAACAAAGCAAAACACTCTCAGAGCAAAGTAAAACGCTCTCGGAACAAGACAAAGCGCTCTCAGAGCAAAGCAAAACGCTCTCGGAACAAAGCAAAGCCATTTCGGAAAAAGACAAAGCTATTTCAGAAAAAGATGAAAGAATTGCAGCGCTGGAGCGCTTACTAAAAGCTACAGGGAAAATATAAGTGTAGCCGGCGACTCGAATAAATAAAACGTGTAAATAAAAATGCTTCTTTACACGTTTTTTTATTGAAGAATACTATTAAAATGAATACAACAATAAACAAAATTATACCACTCATTATCAATATGATAACATTTTTATCCTGTAACAATCCGGAAACCGGGAACACCGTCCAAACGGCGGTCGAAAAACATGGGCAACTATCCGTAAACGGCACTGCACTGGTGGACAAAAATAATGAAACCGTGGCACTGCGCGGGGTGAGCCCCGGATGGCACAAATAGTGGCCGCGCTTCTATTCCAAAGAAACCGTAGCGTGGTTAGTATCCGATTGGAACGTCACGCTGTTGCGCGCCGCCATTGGCGTGGAACCCGACGGCGCCTATCTGTCCAATCCCACGCAGGCGCTACGACGATGCCTTACCACCATAGTCGACGCTGCCATTGAACACGGCGTTTACGTGATTATCGACCGGCATGCGCACTACATTTACATCGAAGAGGTCACAATATCGTGTATACCACGCATTTCTACGCCAGCACGCACAAACAATGGCTGCTCGACTGTGCCGACTATGCATTACAAAAAAATTTACCTATCTTTGTATCAGAATGTGCCGGCATGGAAGCCAGTGGCGATGCAGCCATCGACCTTGAAGAATGGAACCGCTACCTGCAATGGATGCAACAAAAAAAACTCAGTTGGGCGGCCCGGTTAATCTCCGACAAGGATGAAACCTGTTCTATGATGGCATTGCTCATTCCGCCCATCGACGGTTGGCAGGACAATGATTTAAAAACATGGGGGAAAATTGTGAAACAAGCGTTAAATCCATAATCCAGTGGCACGAACCGGAACGAATTTCTTTCACGAACAAATAAAATAAATAATCATGAAAACAAAAAAACTGATTTTAGGCGCCGTATGCCTTTTCGCAGGACTAACCGTTCATGCACAAAACAATGAGCAGTGGGCGCGATTGAACGCCTACGCAAATGACAACGCACAACTGAAAAAAGAAGCCACACCAGTGAAAGCGGCTTTCATGGGCAACTCCATCACACAGGGATGGGCTGCGATGCGTCCCGATTTTTTCAAAAACAACAATTACGTGGGACGTGGTATCAGCGGACAAACCACGCCGCAAATGCTTTCCCGCTTTAGAACCGACATTGTAGCGTTAAAACCGCAGGTGGTGGTCATCAACGGCGGCATCAACGACATTGCCACCAACAGCGGCCCCTACGACTTCGAATTTACCTTCGGAAGCATCCAGTCTATGGCGGAAATAGCCCATGCCAACGGAATAAAAGTAATTCTCACATCCGTGTTGCCGGCGGCGAAAATCCCGTGGCGCGAGGAAATCCCGGCCGTGCCGGAAAAAGTAGACCAACTGAACGCCGCGATAAAAACCTATTGTACCGGTAAAGGCTTCACCTACGTGGACTACTACGCGCAATTAGTAAGCAAGGACGGCAGTAAAGGAATGATTGCACAATATACCACAGACGGCGTTCACGTGACCGTAGCGGGTTACGAAGTCATGGAAAAAATTGTGAAACAAGCCATCGATAACATAAAATAGAATTAAGACAGGATGAATTTATTCAAACAAAGGCATAAAGCGATAAATTAAGGAGTACGAACAATTAATTACACGAAAAAACAAACCGGCGCTTCCAGGCAATGGCATCTTTGAACGCTACGAAAATCCTGTGCTAACGCGAAATCACACACCCGTTTTTTGGCGTTACGATTTAAATCCGGAAACGAATCCTTACTGCATGGAACGCTTCAGCATCGGCGGCACATTCAACGCCGGCGCCATAAAATGGAAAGGGACGTACCTGCTGGCAGCCCGTGTGGAAGGCAGCTATCGCAAATCGTTTTTCGCCGTAGCCGAAAGCCCGAACGGCATAGACAACTTCCGCTTTTGGGACTATCCCATCACGATGCCCGAAACAGACAATCCGGCCACAAACATCTACGACATGCGCCTCACCGCCCACGAAGATAGCTGGATTTATGGCGTCTTCTGCGTGGAACGCAAAGACCCTGACACGCCGGCAGGCGACCTCTCGTCGGCCATGGCAGCGGCGGGCATTGCACGCACCAAAGATTTGGTCACGTGGGAACGCCTGCCCGACCTGAAATCGAAAAGCCAACAGCGCAACGTGGTTTGGCATACGCCTCATGCTGAGCTGGCTGCCGGCCATCAGCTGCATACTCGCCGTAGTGGGCATGACGTTCTACCCGCTGTCGGAAAAACGGGTAAAAGAAATTGTGGAAGAATTGGAAAAGTTACGTATCTTTGGACATTGAATTTTAAGGTTACGGACTTATGCCCAAAAGTAAAAATAACCGTAAACGGACAAAGAAGGTTTATCACTCGTCTCAACCAAAGAACTACTTTATATACCGGCCGCCGCAAACACATCTCCGGCACATGGAAGAAGTGGGGCGTAAACTGCTTCGCATCGTGGGCGTCGACGACTCATTCCTCGACCGGATGACGAAACAACAATTGCACGCAATACTGTCAAGGCCGTGCGAAAGGCCACGCGTAGTGATAAAAAAAGGTGAACGTGTTCCCCGCTCCTATTTGCGCTACGTTCATTCCTATTTGTTTACCATGCTTGAAGAACACCGCCTGAATAACGACGCCGGCATTGACCTTTCGCTGGCCGATGCATTGGGCTATGGGTTCGCTTTTTTCGACGGAATGACACTGTATCCCGGCTGGAAACACATCGTGCTTGGCGAGGTAGAAGCCGTCAGGGCGGCTGTCAAAGCGATAAACGACGCGGGGATATTCCTCAAGCGTATGCAAGACCAGGTAACCAACCTTATCAGATTTCCTTTGATGAATATCTCGCAAGTGCAATTCCGGCTATACGGCTACCTTGGAAATTATGAGGAACGTCCATCAGGCGCCATTGGTTTGACGATTGCCCTCACCTCCGCCGTGCCCGAATGTATTTCGTTCCAACATTTCGATATATGGCGAAAAGCCTACCGGTTCTGCGTAGGCCCCATACAAATGCTGGAAATGTTGCCTGCTAAAATCCGCTACAGCGCTATCTTTCCCACCTGCCGCGAGGAGGACGACCGGGAACTCTCTATCTACATCCAACAACACGCTATCCTCCGACTCAAGGAACGCCTCCAAATTCTTCCGCCTACCGAACGGATGATGCTCCTCTATAGCTCGCTGATGTTGTCGCCAAACATAGTGCGGGGGACCGACGAACAACCCCTCTTCGTTGCCCATATCGACAACAATGAAAGGGCAAAGAAAGAAGTATTCGGTTACTTCTCTTTCGTCACACAGGGCGATAAACTGTTTATATTAACATTCCTGCCCGTCACCAGCGCTTTAACTCCGGAAGGGAAACGCCTGCAGAAAATGCTCCGTCTTTCCACAAAAGACATCACCTATTTGAAAATGGATTTGTTGAATTTTTTGTTCGACATCGATTTTGAACAAATCCCCCTGCTGAAAAACGCGCTGGTGGAATCGGGAATCTACCGGATAAAAGAACATCTCCAAAGATGGTTGAAGTTCCCTGACATGACGGATGACAAACAAACCGCCTTCGTCAAAAAATTCCTCGAAGAACATCCCGCCAACCGCGCTGACGCGCTGGAACTGCCGGACGACAATAATCTCACCGAACCTGCAAGTCTGTCAACCGAAGAAAAACGGCGGAAAGAAACGGCTGAAAAACCGGAAGAGTAGTACAAATGGAAAAAATCCTTACCTTTGCGCCAAGTTTAACTTAACACGTGCTTCAATGAAAATGAATAGCTAATAGTCGGCTTCCGGAACCGGCACCGCAACAATACCAAGTAACAGTTCGGTTTAATTTTATTGCCTGCATTGATTTTTGGGCACCTATTAGTTATATCATGAGTATTATCATTAGCGATTTATCGTATCGCCACCCCAACCGGGATTTTCTGTTTGAACATTTGAATTTCGCTGTAGCGAAACAACGCAAAGTGGCCATTGTCGGCGATAACGGCACGGGCAAAACCACGCTGCTAAAGCTGATGGCGGGCGAGCTGCAACCCACCGGAGGGAGCGTTGCATCCGCTTCCCGGCCGTATTACATTCCCCAACACACCGGCACGCTGAACAAGAGCGTCGCGGAAGCGCTAAACGTCAGCGACAAGCTGGCAGCGCTCAACGCCATTGTGGGCGGCAGCGTCTCCCCGCTGGACTACGACACTTTGGCAGACGACTGGACGATAACAGCGCGGTGCCGGAAAGCACTTGCCCACTGGCGGCTGTCGCACGTTGCACTCAACACGCCGGCAGATAACCTGAGCGGCGGCGAAAAGACAAAGCTGTTTTTGGTTGGCCTGCTCATCCACGCACCCGCCATCGTGCTGCTCGACGAGCCCACCAACCACCTCGACGAAACGAGTCGCCGGCTACTCTACGAATACATCCGGCAAAGCACGGCAACGATTGTTGTCGTCAGCCACGACGTCACGCTCCTCAACCAACTGCACGTTACCTGCGAATTATCGGGACGCGGCATCCGGGCGTATGGTGGGAACTATGCGTTCTACCGGGCGCAAAAAGAAATCGAAGACAAGGCGCTGAGCGACGATATTCATGCGGAAGAAAAAGCCCTCCGGCTGGCGCGCATCAAGGCGCAGGAGGTGAAGCAGCAACAGGAGAAACGTATTGCCAAAGGAGAGAAAAAGAAAACGGAAGTGCCCCGCATTTTTCGGAAAACGCTGACCAACTCTGCCGAAAACACGGCGGCAGGACTGAAAGAAAAGCATGAAGAAATTATCGGCGCTCACCGGGCAAAGCTGTCTGGCCTGAAACAGCAGCAAGGAGCGCTGAAGGATTTGAAGATAGATTTCGACCACACGTCCATTCATCCGGGAAAGTTGCTCATCGAAGCCCGGCAAATCAACTTCGCCTACCGGCCGGCGTTGCCGCTGTGGAAAACGCCGCTGGACTTCACCCTTTACAGCCACGACCGCATCCACCTTTTGGGCGACAACGGCGCCGGAAAAACCACGCTCATCAAACTGCTGACCGGCTTGCTCCGCCCATCTTGCGGGACAATCAGGCGTGCAGACTTCCACTGGATTTACTTAGACCAGGACTACACCCAAGTGGACACGGCGTGCAGCATCGAAGAACTTGCCGCCATACACAACCGGCAGCACCTGGCAGTGCACGAGGTGAGGCTGCGCCTGAACCGCTTCCTGTTCCCTCCCGGCACGTGGGACAAACCGTGCTGCGCCTTGAGCGGCGGCGAGAAGATGCGCCTCTACCTCTGCTGCCTGATGCTCGGCAACCAAACCCCCGGCCTCATCATCCTCGACGAGCCCACCAACAACCTCGACCTCGCAAGCCTGCAAATATTGACCCAAACCTTCAAAGGCTACAGAGGCAGCCTGCTGGTCATCTCACACGACCGGCACTTTGTGGAGGAAGTTGGGGTGAGTAAGCAGGTAAGGCTGGAATGAAAAAGAATCTTGCCATTTCATCCACACTCACCCGGCCCAGCCCTCGCGGTCTAAATTCCGGTAGTTGATAGCTTCCGACACGTGGTCGGGCTTGATGTGCGCCTCCTGCCCCAAATCGGCGATGGTCCGCGCTACCTTTAATATCCGGTCGTAAGCGCGCGCCGAGAGGCCAACCTGATCCACCGCAGTTTTTAGTAACGCCGTACAATCGTCGTCCAATTTACAATATTTCTTCAACAGGCGTGGAGGCATCATGGCGTTACAATGTATGTGCGGCTCAAATTTGAAGCGCTGTTCCTGTATTTTCCGCGCGGCTATGACACGTTCACGGATGGCGGAGCTGCTTTCGGCCGGTTTTATCTCCGAAAGTTGCGCAAAAGGCACCGGGACCACCTCAATGTGAATGTCAATGCGGTCGAGCAATGGGCCGGAGATTTTACCCAGGTATTTTTGTACTACCCCCGAAGCGCATAAACAGGGCTTTTCGGGATGGTTGTAGTTGCCGCAAGGACAAGGATTCATGGAAGCCACCAGCATGAAATTTGCAGGATATTCAATCGAGTACCGTGCGCGTGAAACGGTGATGGAACGGTCTTCCAGCGGTTGCCGCATCACTTCGAGCACCGTGCGCTGAAATTCCGGCAGCTCGTCGAGAAACAGTACGCCGTTGTGCGCCAACGATATTTCGCCCGGTTGCGGGTTGCTGCCTCCGCCCACTAACCCAACGTTCGAGATGGTGTGGTGCGGCGCACGAAACGGACGTTTAGCCACTAATCCTGTGTTTTTGTCAATTTTTCCCGCTACCGAATGAATTTTCGTGGTTTCCAATGCTTCTTGCAGGCTCAGCGGAGGAATGATGGTGGGCAGTCGCTTTGCCAGCATGGTTTTACCTGAGCCCGGCGGCCCTATCATGATAATATTGTGCCCGCCCGCTGCAGCTATTTCCATGGCGCGCTTCACATTGTCCTGTCCTTTCACATCGGAAAAGTCCACATCAAAAGCGGTGGACAATTGTTGAAAATCTTCGTGAATATTTACCTTCAACGGTTGCAGCTCACTTTCTCCATTAAAGAAATCGATGACTTCGCGCAAGGTTTCCATCCCATAAACATTTAACGCTTCCACAATACCTGCTTCGCGGGCGTTCTCTTTCGGGAGAATGAGCCCCTTGAATTTTTCACGGTGTGCTTGCAGTGCAATGGGCAATGCGCCGGTAATAGGCCGCAGATGCCCGTCGAGCGACAGTTCGCCCATAATCACAAATTCCGCTATTTTCTCCGCGCTCATTTGTTCCGAAGCGGCCAGCAGCCCCAGCGCCAGCGGCAAATCGTAGGCCGAGCCCTCCTTGCGGATGTCGGCCGGCGCCATGTTGATCACCACCTTGCGCCCCGGCATGCGGAACCCGATGGTCTGGAGGGCGGTGTTGATGCGTTGCTGGCTTTCTTTCACGGCGCTGTCGGGCAGCCCCACCATGCAGAACCCGAAGCCCGGCGAGGCGTCCACCTCAATGGTAATGGTAGTGGCATTGATGCCGTAACAGGCGCTGCCGAATGTTTTAATTAGCATAGATGTTTGAACACAAATATTTAGATAACAGACAATTAGACGACAGACAAGGAACATTTACACAACAAACAACCAAAGTTATGGTGGATACGGTGGATAGTGCAAAGGTAAGAAAAATTCTAATACGACGAAAAATTATTTCCGCTCATACACAAGAAATGAGAAAGCATGCGGGAATTGTGCGCCGCCCGTAAAATCTTCGCGTGCGATTTCCTGCCATTCGGCAACGTCTATGACAGGGAAAAATGTGTCGCCCTGATAGTCTTCGTGCACTTGGGTAACATATAATTTCTGCGCCAGCGGGAGGGTTTCGCGGTAAACCGCGCCACCGCCAATTACAAACACTTCCGTTTCGTTTGCAGTGCGCCGCAGCGCTTCCGCTATCGACGATACTACCGTGACGCCATCTTGCGGCGCTATCGTACGGCTAACAACAATATTCCTCCGGTTCGGCAAAGGCTTCCCGATGGATTCAAATGTCTTGCGTCCCATGATTACTGCATGCCCCGAGGTCACCTGCCGGAAATATTTCAGGTCTTCCGAAATATGCCACAACAATTGATTGCCTTTTCCGATGGCGTTATTTTTCGCTATGGCTACAATAATAGAAAGATTCATAACTCATAATTTATAACTCATACTGCGATATCCGCTTTAATGGCGGGGTATGGGTCGTAATCCTGCAATTGGAAATCGCCATACTTAAATTCAAAAATTGATTGCACCGCCGGGTTTATTTTCATGGAAGGGAGGCGGCGCGGCGCACGTTGCAGTTGCGTGTCCACCTGCTCCAGATGGTTCAGGTAGATGTGCGCGTCGCCCAGCGTGTGGATAAATTCGCCGGCCTGCAACCCGCACACTTGCGCCATCATCAGCGTGAGCAGCGCATACGATGCGATGTTGAACGGCACGCCCAGGAACACGTCGGCGCTACGCTGGTAAAGCTGGCACGACAGTTTGCCGTTTGCCACATAAAACTGAAACAACACATGACAGGGCGGCAAAGCCATACGGTCAAGTTCGCCCACATTCCATGCACACACGATATGCCGGCGCGAGTCGGGGCTGGCGGTCAGCGATTGCACCACCTGCCCGATTTGGTCAATGTGTTGCCCGCCGGCCGTTGGCCACGAGCGCCATTGGTAGCCGTAAATTGGCCCCAGTTCGCCACGGGCGTCGGCCCATTCATCCCAGATTGTCACCCGGTGGTCATTCAGGTATTTGATGTTCGTGTTGCCTTGCAGGAACCACAGCAATTCGTAGATGATTGATTTCAGGTGCACCTTTTTTGTAGTCAACAGCGGAAAGCCCTGTTGCAGGTCGAAGCGCATTTGGTAGCCAAACACGCTTATGGTGCCGGTACCGGTGCGGTCGGTTTTCTGCACGCCTTCACGGCGAATATGCTCCAAAAGGTCAAGATAGGCTTTCATACATCTTTTTAACTTGAGGTTGCAACAATGGAAGTTCATTTAAAACGGCAGCCCAAATTCTTTCATCTTTTATTTGGTAATAACCATGCACCAATATGTGAAGCGCAACCTGACTGTCGGGAAGTTGAATATTCTGCCTCATTATGAAATTTCTGTACTTTCTACAAAGGTATGGAAAATAACGTAAATAAAAAAATAACTTCATTTTGAGACCAGGGCAACCGCATGAAGTCATGCAATATAACAGCACAAAATGGAACGTAAACTCACAGTTTTTTCCGCAACGCAATGCCAAACTGTAGCGGCAGCCCTTGCTGCGCAAACGAGTTGCCGTTAATTCCATTAAAATAAAACAAATTGTAAACGGCGCTTGTCATGTTTTTACCCCAAGCCGTAATGGAAAATTTATTTTTTTCAACCGTCACCGAAGCATCCAACAGGCCGTAAAAATCCTGCACGGCGTCGTTGCTTTCGGTGAAATAAATTTTCCCCAGCCCCGTGTATTGTGCGCCCACCGTAAGGCGCTCCAGCCAAACATGGCGAAATTCGAACACATATTCCGCACCGGCCGAGAGGGTGTGTCGCGGCACAAAAGGGATGTACTTTCCCCGATAATCTACCGATACCGGTTGTTGTTGATTGTCAATTTTTATGGAGTCACCATATTGCAAAAAAGCGGCGTGGGTATATCCATAATTAACCGTAGCCGAAAAATTGTTTATTGAGCCTCTCAGGGATATTTCCGCTCCGTAGCTTTGCGACTGTCCGGCATTTTTCATCATCCTGCCCAGCCCGCTGGGAACGAATTGCGTAATTTGCTGGTCGCGGCTATCAATGTAAAACAGCGACGCTTCCGCCCGCAACCGGTTTCGGAAAAACGCCGCCCGTGCGCCGGCTTCGTAATTCCAGCTGTACTCGGGCTTGTAGGCAATAAGTCCGGCGTCTACCGTAGTGTTTTTCGTTTGCGTTTCGGGCGTCTTTGCCAATGTCTCCAATTCGCTTTGCAGCACATCCGAGAACAGTTGAAAATTATAGCCGCCGGCACGATAGCCGCGGCTCACCGATACGTAAACCCGGTTCCCGGCGGTCAATTCATAATTCAAGGTGAACTTGGGCGAAAACTGAAGAAACGATTGCTCGTCCTCGCCGCTAACGTTCACGCCAATGCGGTAATCGAGCGGTGTTACGGTGTAAGGCGGACGCGGTATGGTCATTGTGCCTTGAACAGGAAAATCCAAAGCGTACGTGGCGTGGTTTATGGAAATTTTTTCATAATCAAACCTCACGCCAGCCGTCGCTGTGAGCTTATCGAAAAGAAACCGGCGGAATGTGGATTGATGAAACAGCGATATGCCGAATGACGGCGTGGTGTAGCGACCCGACGAATAACAGTCGTCCACCACCCAAAGTTTAACAGGGGCGCTCGGCGGTATTTGTGAAAAAATTAGCCGGTCGAAGAAATCTTTTTTCAATGTTACCGGCGCATCGGTAGCCAGCCCTTTGTAGAAACCGAATGTGCCGAACAGCCACTGATACCTCCCCTCTCCGACCGATTGGGCAACGATTTCCTGCGTGAAGGCGTGCTGGCGTTGTAGCTGTCCCAAAGTAAAAAGATTGTCGGGACGGAAGTCCTGGTCCATTTTCATCGCATCGTCAAAATACTGGTACGACGTGGCGCTTGCTATGGTGTAGCCACCTCCCCGGTATTGCACATACAGGCTGTTCACAAGCCATTGCCGCACATAGCTCGACTCGTCGTTGTAGCTGATACTGTCGCCCGCATTGCCCTGTGCGCTCGCCAAGCCATACGGATAGCCGTTTTGCCGGCTGCTTTCGCCGCTGATAATATAATTCAATTGCCAATAATCGTTGATTTTCCAATCGAGACGGAGGCGCAATCCAAACGACTGAAGCGCGCCAGCCGGCGTATTGGTAAACCGGTTGGTGAAGAAACCGTCAGACTTTTTGTAGGTCATACTTGCCGAAACCCCAATGTTTTCAGCGGGTTTGTCGCTATACGCAAAATTGGATTGCAGGGTGTTCCCATTTCCGTACAACAGGAAAAACTTCGTTCCCTGTTGCGAGAGCGGCGACGGCGTATAAATATTAATGATGCCTCCCATCGTATTACGTCCGTACAGTGCGCCCTGTGGCCCGCGCAGCACCTCAATGCCGGCGAGGTTGTAGAAATCGAAATCATACATGCTCTTGTCCAAATACGGAATATTATCCACATAAAGTCCCACAGCCGGGTCGTTCATGCGCGAACCAACCCCCCTGATATAAATGGCCGACGTGAGTTTTGCGCCGTAACCGGGCATGTAAAAATTGGGCGTCATGCCCGTTAATTTTGTGGGCGCGTCAATGGCATTCTTCTCGATAACCCCTGCTGCGAAAGCCGAACAGGCTGCCGGAATATTTTCAATGGAATCTGTTTTTTTGTAGGAGTAAAAATTTATTTCTTTTAGTTCAATTGTTTTTACAATATCTGTTGTTTGTTGTGCGTAAAGCCCGCCGGATATAAAGAACAGGAATAGCGTTAATTTATTTGTCATGTAGTATCAGCAGTATAAAAATATTATCAAGCATTTTATTGTCAATGAGTTTCGTGTTTTTTTTTGTACACTAATTTTGTTACAAAAATACGGTTTTTTTTCGACAAAAAAACAAAGTGGATAATTGTCAAATTTACATTTTTTTAACATAATATGTAAAAAATAATGGGGATCATATTAAAAAATATACAAAAATTTAACTTAATCATATTAAAAATATGGGGGTACTATTAAAAAAAGTGCATATATTTGCACTTTGATAATAAAAATTATTACACATTAATATTTAAGATTATGAAAAAAATTGAAGCTATTATTCGCAAAACCAAATTTGATGAGGTAAAAGAAGCTTTGATGGCGGCAGACATTGAATGGTTTTCGTATTCGGAAGTAAAGGGCGTCGGTAAAGACAGGGAAGAAAGAATCTACCGGGGCATTGTGTATGATACGAGTTCTATCGAACGGTATCAGTTGAGTATTATTGTCCGCGACGTGAATCTGGAAAAAGCGATTCAAGCCATTGAAAAGGCTGCCCGCACAGGTGAAATCGGCGACGGACGGATTTTTATTTTTCCCGCCGAAGATGCGATTAGTATCCGTTCCGGAAAAAGAGGGGATGCTACCTTATTTATTGATGATAAAAAAGTAACTAACTAAAAATCTAAGGAATTATGAAAACTTATTTTAACACATTAGTCCCCCCTTTGGATATTGCAAACGAATTGGGTTTATCGTTAGATACGGTATGGATGTTGTTGGCAGCCATGCTCGTATTTTTTATGCAACCGGGTTTTGCACTTGTAGAAGCAGGTTTTACAAGAACAAAAAATACAGCCAATATATTAATGAAGAATTTTTTGGATTTCATGTTGGGGTCATTATTGTTCTTCTTTGTGGGCTACGGCATTATGTTCGGCGAAGGCGGTTTCATCGGAATACCTAATTTTTTCAGTCTGGACGTCAATCCAACCGACTTGCCGGTTGAAGGTTTCCTAATCTTCCAAACCGTGTTCTGTGCTACGGCGGCGACTATTGTGTCGGGCGCCATGGCCGAAAGAACTAAATTCCACATGTATCTGATTTATACAGTTTGTATCAGCGTATTTATCTATCCGGTGTCCGGACACTGGACCTGGGGCGGCGGCTGGTTGATGAACGGCGATGAAGGAAGTTTTATGATGAATACCTTCGGAGCGGCATTTCATGATTTTGCAGGCTCAACCATCGTACATTCCGTAGGCGGCTGGGTAGCTTTGGTCGGCGCATGGATATTAGGCCCGCGTATCGGTAAATACGGCAAAGAGGGCAAGTCGAAAGCCATCCCCGGGCACAATTTGACGATAGCGTCCCTGGGCGTATTTATTTTATGGTTTGGATGGTTTGGATTCAACCCCGGCTCACAACTGGCGGCTTCGGGTGAAGAGAACCGGACGGCAATTTCCCATGTATTCCTGACGACCAACCTGGCGGCTTGTGCGGGTGGTTTCTTCGCTTTGATTACGGCTTGGTGGAAATACAAAAAACCGTCCCTGTCGCTTTCTTTGAACGGTGTTTTGGCGGGATTGGTCGGTATTACGGCTGGCTGCGACGCCGTATCGCCTATAGGAGCCATCATTATCGGTCTCGTTTGCGGCGCTGCCATGGTATTTTCTGTCGAATTTATCGACCGCGTCCTGAAAATTGACGATCCCGTCGGCGCTGCTTCCGTACATGGCGTCTGCGGTTTTATCGGAACGGTTATGACCGGCTTATTGGCTACCGATGGCGGTCTGTTCTACGGTTACGGTGCAGGATTTACGCTTGCCCAGTTGACTGGAGCCGTCACTGTTGGACTTTGGGCTTCCGTTGCGGGATATGTGATATTCAAATTGCTGGATGTGGTGTTTGGTCTCCGTATTTCGAAACGTGTGGAAGAAGAAGGCCTGGATATTTATGAACACGGGGAAACCGCGTATAACTAAAGTTTATTTATGCCGTTTGAACTTATTAATTAAAAAAATATTAAAATGAAAAAGTTAATTTTTGTATTAGCGGTTCTGGTTGGAGCCGGCAGTGTTAAAGCCCAGGACAAAGGTTTGAATTTTTCGCTGGGAGCGGACTTGGTTAGTTCGTATGTGTGGCGGGGCACGTATCAAACAAAAACCGCTTTTCAGCCCACAGCGGGTTTAAGCTTAGGCAATTTTTCATTATCGGCATGGGCGAGCACGGAGTTTACCGGACCACAGAAAGAAGTCGATTTCACTGTGGGGTATAGCGTTGCCGGCTTGTCGCTGGCTATCACAGATTACTGGTGGTCGGGCGAACAAGCTTATAAATATTTGAAATACGATAGCGGAACGGCGCATTATTGGGAGGGAAGCCTGAGTTATGTCTTGCCCGTGAAGTCTTTTCCATTGAGTCTTAGCATAAACACCATGTTTGCCGGGGCCGACAAGAAAGAGGGGGGAAACAAAAATAATTTTTCTACTTACATCGAAGTTTCTTTACCATTTACAATTAAAGAGGTCGACTTAAATGTGGGTCTTGGCGCCACGCCGGAAAAAGGACTTTACGCCTCACAAGCGTCTGTGGTCAATATCAACTTGAAAGCAAGTAAAGAAATTAAAATTACGGACAGTTTTTCTTTGCCGGTTTTTGGACAGATAATCCTTAATCCTAATCAGGAGGATATCTTTTTTGTATTCGGATTTAGTTTATAGATGAGGAATTATAGCGTCATATTGATGCTTATCCTATGTCTTACCAAGCATTTTGGCATATATTACCTTATGCAGATATTTCTTCTAATTCTTCTAAAGTTCCTTTAAAAAATTGGGCAGGAATTATTAATGTTCCTATTATCCCCGCATTAGCAGTTAGTGTTGTAATAAATGAGCGAATATAAGGAAACATAATAGCGGGAGCGTTTGCATTAACAAATTTTTTCTTCAATTCGTCGGATAATTCATCATTTAGTTCAAAGTGCCCAATAGCGCGTAGTCTTAAAGTAAAATAGCGCTCATCTTTTAGTTCTATTTCCGTTACAACCTTAAATAGATATTTATTATCTTTTGGATAAAACACTCGTGGAGTGCTATCGATTTTTATATCCATCTTGTCTTCCGGAGTTGTTATAGCATGAAAATCGACATCTAAAATATCAACCCCATGGAATGTTAATTTTGTTTGGTGAGATACTTCCATTATGCTGCTAATTGGTAGTCATTGGGGATATCACAGGTTTCTACAGTAGTCAAAACACTATTGGTGTTTTGCTTAAAAATAATTGATGTTGGGGCGAGCGCTTCAAAATAGCCATCGCCTAAAAATGCTGATAAATTTCTATCCCGTTGATTTAATAACCATTCCGTTAAACTTTCTGTAGTTTCGCTTGCAAGGGCTTCGTCTATGCTTTGTTCAAGTTTGTGTAAATCTAACATAGTTATGTGTTTTTAGTTACACCTCATGGGTAGCATGAAGTGCAAAGTTATGAATAATTTTTAATTTATATGCGACTAATTGAATGCGTTTACGATAATTAAAATTTATCACCAGTAAATCAGTGCTATGCGGCAAATCCTGAAACATAATGCCATCAGTCAGGTTTTCCCATTTTGCTTTTTCTTTAAAATACTGATTTATTTCACTTATCGTAGGCTTTATATTTGTTTTTTTTATTATATATTTTGCGGCTTTTTCAATTTGCTTGATCCAAAATTTATAATGTTCTTCATTAAATACAGTGTCCAATATATTTTCGCAGCTAATAGTAGCGGAGTAAATTTCAAAATATCCGGTTTTTCTTTTACTATTGCCGCCCCAATGGAGGGCATCTATCTCATCATTCCAAAAATAATAACCATCTCCCAACCACGCATCACATTTATTACACATAACAGGAGCGTTCAGTAATCGACTCCTCTTTTCTTGCGTATGATACATTAATCGCCTCAATGTGAAAATAATATAGGTTACAAAAGTAGGTAATGACGCCGAAAACGGTTCTAATGCCTTTATTGTTTTATATTTAATTTTGTCACAAAAATATAGTTTTTTTTCGACAAAACAAAACATTGTCGGTGTGTTATAACGGAAAACCACGCTATTTCTGCATCAGCGTTTCAAAGATTTCTACGGTGGCGCGTGATTTATTCAGTGTATAGAAATGCAAGCCCGGCGCGCCCATCAGCAACAGGTCGCGGCATTGTTGAATAGCATAATCCATGCCTGTCTGGTAAATTTTCTTCGGATTATTTTCGTACGTTTTTATGCTGTCTTCCAACTCGGGCGGCACAGCGGCGCGGCTCATTTTGGTGGAACGTATTAGTTGGCTGTAAGAAGTAACAGGCATAATGCCCGGAATGATGCGGCAAGTAATGCCGGCCTGTTGGCATTGCGCTACGAAATTAAAATAAATCTCGTTAATAAAAAATAATTGGGTGATTAAAAAGTCGGCGCCGGCCGTTACTTTTTCTTTCAGACGACGGATGTCATCGCCTGTCGATACGGCGTCGGGGTGTTTTTCGGGGTAAGCGCCGCCGCCGATGCAGAAGTCGAAACCCTGCGCTTTCACGAAAGCAACCAGTTCCGACGCATACTTAAAACCGTCGGCGGGCGGCGCAAATGCCGTTGTGCCGGCGGGCGGGTCGCCGCGCAGCAGCATCAGGTTCTCCATGCCCATTTGTTGCAAGGCTTGCAAGTCGTGCAGCGTTTTTTCCCTTGAGGCGGCGATGCAGGTGTAGTGCGCCATGGTGTTCAACCCGATTTTGTTTTTCAGGTAATCCACCAGCGCAAACGTGCGCTCCTGCGTGGAGCCGCCCGCGCCGTAAGTCACCGTCACAAACGAGGGGGCAAGTTTCAATAATGTTCCCACGTTGATGCCGAAATCTACAGCCGAAATTTCATCTTTCGGCGGGAAAAATTCAAACGAATATGTGCGCGGCGTATTTTTAAAAAGTTCGGTAATCTTCATTCTACTTCATCCATTTATCAAGCCAGCGATAGAAAATACGGTGCCACAAAATGCTGTTTTGCGGTTTCAATACCCAATGGTTTTCATCAGGAAATAATAACAGTTCGGCCGGCACGTCGTGCAGGCGGGCGGCGGTGAATGCCGCCATAGCCTGGTCGTAGGGTATGCGGAAATCTTTTTCGCCGTGTGTAATCAAAATAGGCGTATCCCAGCGGTTGGCATATTTATGCGGCGATTCATCGTAGGTGCGTTGCGCTGTTTTGTTGTGCTTGTCCCACGGTGCGCCGCCGTTGTCCCAATGCGGGAACCACAGTTCTTCGGTAGTCATGTACATGTGTTCCGAGTTGAACACGCCAGCGTGGGCAATGAACGCCCTGAAACGTTTATTGTGGTTTCCGGCAAGCCAAAACACCGAATATCCGCCGTAGCTGGCGCCTGTGCAGGCAATGCGGGCGCCGTCAACAAACGGCTCTTTCTTCATTTCATCGACGGCCGTGAGGTAGTCTTTCATGTTTTGCCCGGTGTAGTCGCCGCTGATTTGCTCTGTCCATGCCTGCCCGAAAGCCGTGGTGCCGCGCCGGTTTGGAAGAATTACGATGTAGCCCTGCGCCGCCATCAAGCGGTAGTTCCAACGGTATGACCACCCCTGGCTGATGGCGCCTTGCGGCCCGCCGAGGCACATCATGATGGCCGGATATTTTTTGCTTGCGTCAAAATCGGGCGGATACACAATCCACGTGTGCATTTGCTTATTGTCGGTGGTGGTCATCCAGCGTTGCTCCATGCGGCTTTCCTTCAGCTGGTCGAGGATGTGTTTGTTTTCAAACGTGAGTTGCGTGATGGCGCCGGTGGCCGGATTTACGGCAATCACCTCGTCGGGCTCCATCATCGAATGGCGGGTGGCGACCAGCTGCTCGCCTGCAAGCGCCGGAGCGCCCACGTCAAAAATGCCGTCGGTGATTTGCCGGGGCTTTTTCCCGTCGATGGCGATGGCGTAAAGGTGCGTCAGTGCGTTCACACAGGAAGAGAAGTACAGGCCTTTGCTGTCGGGCGCCCACGTAAAGCCTTCGATGTTGTAGTCGAAGCGTTGCGTCAGGAAAGTCTTCGTTCCTGTTTCGATGTTCATAATGAACAGGCGGTTCAAGTCGGCTTCGTAGCCGTCGCGTTCCATGCTTGTCCATGCCAGCCACTGGCCGTCGGGCGAAAACTGCGGGCACCTGTCGTAGCCTTTCATCTCTTCGGTGAGGTTTACCGTGCGCCTGTCGTCGAGGCGATACAGGTAGACGTCGGAATTGGTAGAAAGCGTGTAGTCCTTGCCTGTTTTTTTGCGGCAGGTGTATGCAATGGCTTTGCTGTCGGGGCTCCAGGCCAGTTCCGAAATGTCGCCGAAAGGCTTCGACGGGCATTCATACGGCTCGCCGTCGAGGAGGTCGATAATGTTCGACAACTTTTTCCCGTCGTAATCGGCCACAAAGGGATGCGGGACGCTTTCCACCCACTCGTCCCAGTGCCGGTACATCAGGTCATCGGTAAGCCGCCCGGTGGCTTTCGGCAGGTCGGGGTAAATGTCTGTAACCCGCTGCCCGGCCTTCACGTTGCTGGTGAACAGTATTTTTTTGCCGTCGGGCGACACGGTAAATTCGTTGATGCTTTCACCAAAACCCTCTATTTCCGTAATGCCGCTACCGTCGGGGTTTATCTCGAAAAGTTGCCCGCCGTGGAGATAGGCAATCTTGCTGCCGCCCTTCATCCACCGCGCGTTTGTTTCATAATTCCACGGCGTGCAGGTGATTTGCCGGTTGTCGCTTCCGTCGATGTTTACCAAAAACAAATCGCGATATGATTTGTTCTGCCCGATGTCCGGGAAGCTCACGCCGTAGAGCACCGTTTTCCCGTCGGGCGACACCTGCGGGTCGCTTACCCGGCCGAAACTGTTTAAAATATCGGGGGTCAAGCGGCCGTCGGCCACCGTTACCGTGTTCCTTTTTGTTTGGCGGGCGTTGTGGTCGGAGCAAGCCGTGAGCGAAGCTGCAAGGGTCATCATACCTATGAATAGTTTTCTCATTGTTCTTTAATTTTTATACTTTTGAACCAACTTGTTGTCATTACCCGCCTATTACAGAAGTGTCGATATATATCCGTCGTCTCATGTCGCATATTTCCTGCAAATATACAAAAAATTAGACAAAAAAAACGCCTGCAAATTCGCGGGCGGCGGTGTTCATTATTGCAGATAAAATGTTACGCTGAATAAGGGCGGATTTTACGTTGCCTTTCCCGAAATATTCGGCAAGTTCGGTAAACGACATACCTTTAGTTCATTATTCACTGTTCATTTCAGTTGTATTTAGTTTCTGGCTGCCGGTTAACCCTCAGTTCTTAATTCTTAACTCTTAGTTCTTAGTTCTTAACTAAGTCAGGGGCAAAGGTAAGAATAATTTTGAAATAAACAAGTTAGTGGTTATTTGAATTTTTTTTGTACTTTTGGAACTTATTTGTGCATTACAATGGCCGCGAAAGTTTATTTTACCGATTTGCACACCACGCCGTCATTAAACTTGTGTGGCAAGCTCGAACGCTTGGTGCGCAAGGCCGGTGTGGAAAAGTTAGACTGTAAAGACAAGTTTACGGCCATCAAAATTCATTTTGGCGAGCCGGGAAATATGGCTTATATCCGCCATAATTACGCCGCTTGTGTGGCGGATTTGTTGCTGTCGTTAGGCGCCAAGGCGTTCCTCACCGATTCGGCTACGCTGTATTCGGGACGCCGCTCCAATGCGATTGACCACTTGCAAAGCGCATGGGAAAACGGGTTCAATCCCATCTCCGTGAAAGCGCCGGTGATTATTGCCGATGGGCTGAAAGGCACGTCGTGCCGCGATTTGCCGGTGACGGGCGGCACGTATTGCAAAACGGCGAAAATCGGTGCGGCCGTGGCCGACGCCGATGTGATTGTGTCCTTGAGTCACTTCAAGGGGCATGAACAGGCCGGTTTCGGCGGCGTGCTGAAAAATATCGGCATGGGTGCGGCAAGCGTGGGCGGTAAATTAGACCTTCACTCGTCGTCGAAACCGCAAGTCGATATAGACCACTGCACCGGTTGCCGCCAGTGTGCGAAAGATTGCAACTACGGCGCCATCACGCTGAACGACCAACGCAAGGCCGTCATCAATTACGATAAATGTGTGGGTTGCGGACAATGTGTGGCTGTGTGCCGCTTCGACGCCGCGCAACCGGTGTGGAACAATTCGTCGGACATCATGAACAAAAAAATTGCGGAATACGTGCAGGCGATTTTAAATGGCAAGCCGCATTTTCATGTCAGCTTTATTATGGATGTATCGCCCAACTGCGACTGTTGGGGAAGCAACGACGTGCCGCTGGTGCCCAATATCGGCTTTGCCGCATCGTTCGACCCGGTGGCGCTCGACAAGGCCTGTGTAGACCTTGTGCAAGCCGCTCCCGCCACGGTGGGCTCGGAAATCAACAGAGATGGCACCCATTCGTTAGCAGGCGAAGATAAATTCCGCCACATGCACCCGAATACCGATTGGCGCACAGGATTGGAGCATGCTGAAAAATTAGGAATCGGAACAATGGATTATGATTTAATAACCGTATGAAACACGTAGCAACAACAGGTTTTTTTGATGGCGTACACAAGGGACACCGTGCAGTGTTGGAAAAAGTGATACACGAAGCGCAAGTGCAGGGGAAAGAAAGCATGGTGATTACCTTTTGGCCGCATCCCCGCACGGTGCTTGGGCAGGACGCCGAGAAACTCAGGTTACTTAATTCGGTGGAAGAAAAAAAACGGTTGCTGCTCGGGCTGGGCGTCCAGCATATAGAAATTATTCCTTTCAGTCACGAGTTGGCCGCCATGACTACCAGCGAATTCTTTGACCGCTATCTGAAACAGGAATTGCATGTAGACCATCTGGTGATTGGTCACGACCACCGGTTGGGCAACCGCGCGCTCGACGATTTCGAAGCAATGAAAAAACTGGGCGCGCCATTAGGCATTACCATAGAGCGGGTTGAAGCGGTGGCGTATTCTTCTTTCTTCGGACAAGACACTTCCGTTTTTGTGCCGAAAAATAATACGGTAAGTTCTACAAAAATACGCGAGGCGCTCAAAGGCGGCGATGTGAAAACGGCCAATGATTGTTTGGGCTATCACTACGGATTGCAAGGCGTAGTGGTGGAAGGCAATAAAGTGGGACGGCAGCTGGGTTTCCCTACAGCCAACATGCAGCTTTACGAACCGTTGAAACAGCTTCCGGCCGATGGCGTGTATGCTGTGCTGGCTATTGTGGCGCGGCGTGAATACCGCGGCGTGATGAATATAGGAGTGCGCCCTACATTGAAAAGTGCGCCTGTCCGTGTGATTGAAACGCATATCTTCAATTTCGATGAGGACATCTATGGCCAGCCGATTGAAGTGCGGCTTGTGCAGCGTATCCGCGAGGAACGGCGTTTTAATTCCTTAGATGACCTGAGACAACAAATAGCGAAAGATAAAGAAAATAGCTTTCATCATTTTGAGAAATGTTAAACTTTGTGAACCGATATTTTAATGACTGACAAAGCACTCGTACAATTGTTCCATGAAGGCAGTAATCCGCATTACGCCTTCAACCTTATTGTACAGAAGTATCGGGAGCGGCTGTATTGGCATGTGCGCAAAATTGTTATTTCACATGATGATACCGACGATGTGTTGCAAAACACGTTCATTAAAGTATGGTCGTCGCTTGCCGATTTCAGGGGCGATTCTCAGCTTTTCACCTGGTTGTATCGTATTGCCACCAACGAGGCCTTGTCGTTCCTGAAAAGCAAACGGGTAAAATTTTTCTTGCCCCTGGGTGACGTGGAAGGCCAGCTGAAAAATAAACTTGACGAAGATTCTTATTTCAATGGTAACGAACTGCAAAAAAAGTTGCAACAGGCCATCTTAAAACTTCCTAAAAAACAGCGTATCGTATTTAACATGCGGTATTTCGACGAGATGAAGTATGAAGATATGTCGGAAATACTGGGCACTTCGGTAGGTGCGCTCAAAGCGTCCTATCATCATGCGGTAAAAAAAATTGAAGAACTGATGGACAGATAAATTAAACCTTTTTTAAAAGAAAATGTCAAACATAAAAATATGGCAGTGAAAAAAAAGTTTATGCTAACCGACGATCTTAAAAAGAACGTCTTTAATGTGCCGGAAGGATATTTTGAGACCCTACAAGACCGGCTTGTTGAACAGGTATTGGATGCTGAGCCGCAACAACAACTTTCGTGGTTTCAGGCTTTGCGTCCGCAGTTGGCCTTTGCCGCGGCTTTTGTGTCGCTGGTGGGAATCGGTTACGGCGGAATGGTTTTACTTGATCATCTCAGCGCTGTCAGCGACCCCGTTGATCCGGTATCGCTGGATGATTTTTATGCGTCGGCTATTGAGATGTATAACCTTGATGAACAGGCCGTGTTACGTGTAATTAACGAAGAAAAAATAGATCACTCGGTGAACACGGAAGATATTATTGATTACCTGGTTTCAACTCATGTGAGTTTGACCGATATTGCCTCTTTAGAATAAATACGACTATGAAAGTGTTAAAACTTATATTTGCAGTTTTATTGTTAATAGCTGCACTGCCGCTTTCGGCACAAATGGGAAATTTCCGCATAGATACTACCCGGACAGTTATTCGCGATACCCGTGGCAATGTGGTGGGCGAAGGTTTTGAAGTCCGTATGGAAGGCTCTTTTGAGTCGCGCCACGACAAACTGAAAAGCCAAAAAGTGGCGTATTTCTCCAATAACATCGACCTTTCATCGCGCGAAGCGGAAAAGTTCTGGCCGGTTTATAACGAGTACAACAACCAACGCGAGGCCATTTCGCAAGAGCGTAATAAAATCTTGCGCCAACTTTCCAACGTGGAAAACATGGAAAACGACAAAGAGGTGAAAGCCTTGCTTGACAATTACACCGCCAGTTTTACGAAGGAAGCGGAATTATTCCGGCAATATTATCAGAAATTTTTAGAGATACTGTCGCCTAAAAAAGTCGTACGCCTGTATATTACCGAAGAACAATTTAAACAAATGTTGTTGCGCAGTATCCGTTATCAATAAAACAGGCGGATAGCAAAGCGTTTTACACAGCCGGCTACAAAGGCAGGATATTCACAAAATGTTGAAGCAGGAAACAAACCTGTCTTAAGGGACTGAAACGTCAGGAAAATACCTCAAAACAGTCTCCCCACCTGGTAAATGAGGAAGCTCAGCAGCCACGCCACACCAGTGTTGTAGCCCATGGAGAACACCGCCCACTTCCACCCGCCTTCCTTGCGGATGGCGGCAATCACGGCGATGCAAGGGAAATAAATCAGCACAAAAATCATAAAGGAGTATGCCGTCAACGGCGTAAACACTTTCTCGCCGGCCTTTGTCCCCGAAGTATATTCCTGCTGCTGTATTTTTTCCCTGAGCCCGGGCGAGTTTTCATCCGCTTCTCCGCCGGCCTGGTAAAGGATACCCATCGAACTCACAACAATCTCTTTCGCCGCCATGCCGGTGAGAATGCTGACGCCCATCTTCCAGTCAAACCCCAACGGCTGCACTGCCGGCTCGATGAACTTGCCCAATTGGCCAAGGCACGATGCAGCTTGCAGGTCGGCTTTCTTTTGCAGTTCCAGTTCGCCGGCCTGCATTTGTTTTTCGACTCCGGTCAACTGTTCGTTGGCGGCAAGCTGTGCGATACGCGCGTCGTAGCGCTGTTGCAACTCCATGTTGCGCGGGTAATAGTTCAACACCCAAATTAAAATGGAGGCGCCCAATATCACCTTACCCATCTTCTGAAGGTACTGCACGGCCTTGTTCCACATGTGCCGGAGCGTGTTTTTCAGCGTAGGCACGCGATAGGGAGGCAACTCCATCACAAACGGCGCTTCTTCTTTTGAAAACACCGTTTGCTTCAACAGTACGGCCGACAACGCCGCCAGCAGAATGCCGATAAAATATATCGACAGCAGCACCAAGCCTTGATACTTCGGGAAAAATATGCCGATAAACAATATGTACACCGGCAAACGCGCGCTGCACGACATAAAGGGCGTAATCAGCATCGTGAGCAGGCGGTCTTTCCGGCTTTCGAGGGTGCGCGTGGCCATCACCGCCGGCACGTTGCAGCCGAAGCCCATGAGCAGCGGAATAAACGACTTCCCGTGCAGTCCGATTTTGTGCATGAGTTTATCCATGATGAATGCGGCGCGCGCCATGTAGCCCGAGTCTTCCATGAGGGAAATGAAAAAAAACAGGATTAAAATATTGGGCAGGAAGATGAGCACGCCGCCAATACCGCCCAGCACGCCGTCGAGCAGCAAGTCGCGCAGCGAGCCGGCGGGAAAAGCGTCCCGGCAGGCGTCCGACAGCCAGCCTGTGGCCTGTTCGAGCCACGCCATGGGGTATTCGCCCAGCGTAAACGTGCCCTGGAACATTATCCACAGGAAGAGAAACAGGATGGGAATGCCCAAATACTTGTGTGTAATAATCGTGTCGATAGCGGTGGAAAGCTTTTGTTTTTCCTGCTTTCCGCGCGTCAGCGTTTCTTCCAGCGCGCCTGTGATGAAGCCATATTTGGCGTCGGCGAGGATGGTGTCAATCGTGTCGTCGTATTTCTTTTCGAGCTTTTTCACTTCCGCATCCACCGTGCCGCAAATGGCGCCGGCATTGGGCAGTGTATCAATCCACCGCTGTACGGCTTTCTCGTTTTCCAGCAATTTTATGGAGAGGAAGCGGGTAGAAAAGCGGTTCTTCAATTCTTCGTTCTTCCGCAGCTCGCCCTGCACTTGCCGTATGGCCTGTTCCAGGTCTTCGCCGTAGTTGATGTGCACGTGCCGCACCACCGGGTCGTTATCTTCAAACACCGCAATCACCTCGTCGAACAGTTCCCGGACGCCGCGCCCTTTCTTCGCCACCAACGGCACCATGGGCACGCCAATCATTTTTGAGAGCTCGGAATGGGCGAACACCGCACCCGACGCCTCGAGCTCGTCATACATATTCAGCGCCACCACCACGCGGATATCCGCGTCGATCAGCTGGGTGGTGAGAAACAGGTTCCGGTCGAGGTTCGACGCGTCGAGCACGTTAATCACCACGTCGGGCATGGCGTCCATCAAATGTTGCTGCACATACAATTCTTCAGGGGTGTAGCCCGAAATGGAATACGTGCCCGGCAAATCGGTGATGTTGATGGTGTAGCCCCGATGCCTGAACAGCCCGGTTTTAAGGTCAACCGTAACGCCGGCGTAATTACCCACGCGCTCATGCGCACCCGACGCCGTATTGAACAGCGTGGTTTTTCCACTGTTGGGATTGCCCACCAGCGCCACATTAATGGTTTTCGATTTCTCCTGGATAATGGTTTGCGTCGCTTCGTTGTCGGTGAACGTGCCGTTAAACGCCGCGGCGCCCACGCCGTGCGGCTCCTCTACCGGAATAACTTCCACCAGCCGCGCCTCGCTCCGGCGCAACGACACATGATATCCCAATATGGCGTATTCAATAGGGTCTTGCAGCGGGGCGTTCTTGATGACCTTGACGGTTTTCCCCTTCACAAATCCTATTTCAATAATGCGTTTGCGAAACCCTCCGTGCCCCAGCACTTTTGTGACTACACAAAGCTCTCCCGTTTTTACATCAGACAAATACATGAGTCCACCGGATTTTAAGTTCGCAAAGATAACAAATTAACACAAACATACCAATCATCATTTTTTATGATATCCTTTCCGGAAAATACCTACACTTAGGTAAGAACTAAGAGTTGCTTATTTGAGATTTAAAAATTTAATCTTGAAATTTTGAAATTTAAAATACGGCGAAGTCGCCAAAATTTGTTACCTTTGCAACCATACCTCTTTACCGGCTACAATGACTTTAACCGAATTAGTGGAACAAATCAAGGCGAAACAGAGTTTCCTCTGTGTGGGATTAGACAGCGATTTGCAAAAAATCCCCGCGCACCTGCATCGCGAGAAGGAGCCGTTGTTTGCATTTAACAAAGCCATCATCGACGCCACCGCGGATTGCGCCGTGGCCTATAAACCCAACACGGCGTTTTATGAAGCGGCGGGCGAAGCCGGCTGGATGCAACTGCGCAAAACAGCGGAATACATCCGGACGCGCTACCCGCACATGTTCCTGATTGCCGACGCCAAACGCGGCGACATCGGCAATACGTCGAACGGCTACGCAAAGGCCTTTTTCAGCGTGATGGACATGGACGCCGTGACGCTGTCGCCCTACATGGGACGCGACACGGTGCAGCCCTTCCTGGAATACGACGGGAAGTGGGTCGTCCTGCTGGCGCTCACGTCGAACACGTCGGCCGCCGACTTTGAGCTGATGGAAGAAGCCGGCACCGGGAAAAAACTGTACGAGAAAGTCATTGAAACGTCGAAAGCATGGGGCAGCGAGGCCAACATGATGTATGTGGCAGGCGCCACGAAAGCCGGTATGCTGCAAGGCATCCGTAAGATTATCCCCCACCATTTCCTGCTGGTGCCCGGCATAGGCGCACAGGGCGGAAGCCTGTCCGACGTCATGCAACACGGTATGAACAAAAACGGCGGACTGCTGGTGAACGCATCGCGCGCCATCATCTACGCCTCTTCCGGCAAAGACTTCGCGGCGGCCGCCGAAAAAGAAGCAAAAAAAATACAACGGGAAATGGAAAGCGGGCTATCAGAACACGGACATTGAACCAAGAATTAAACACTAACCACTAATTAGTCACATTAGCACATTGAACAATGTATAAAAACCTGACCTCTTATATTGAAGAACTGGCGCGGTACAACGAGGTGGTGCGCATCGGGGAGTTTGTTGACCCGGTGTTGGAAATGGCGGAAGTTGCCGACCGCATGGCGAAAAGCGCCGGCGGCGGAAAGGCGCTGCTGTTTGAAAATACCGGCACGGCGTTCCCGGTGGCCATGAACCTGATGGGCTCGGAACAGCGGATGTGCCGGGCGTTGGGCATACAAAACTACGAAGAACTCACTGCGCGCATCGACAAATTATTTGCGTCGGCGCTGCTGCCGAAGCAAAACCTGTGGGACAAGCTAAAGCTGCTGCCCCTGTTGCAACAGGCCGCACAGTGGTTTCCCACCGTGTCGGACAGGCGCGGCGCCTGCCAGGAGGTCGTCATGGAAAAGCCCGACCTCACGAAACTGCCTGTCCTGAAATGCTGGCCATACGACGGCGGGCGCTTCATCACGCTGCCCATGGTGCACACCAAAGACCCGCTCACAGGCCTGCGAAACGTGGGCATGTACCGCATGCAACTGTTCTCGGAAACCACCACGGGCATGCACTGGCACTTGCACAAGACCGGCGCGAAACATTTCCGCACATTCGTCCGGTCTGCGCAAAAAGGCGTGTTTCCGGTGGCCGTGGCGCTGGGCGGCGACCCGGTGTACAGCTTCTGCGCCGCCGCGCCCATGCCCGAAAACATGGACGAGTACCTGCTGGCCGGTTTCCTGCGGAATAAAAAGGTGACGCTGGTGCGCTGCCTCACGCAACCGCTGGAAGTGCCCGCCGACGCGGATTTCGTCATAGAAGGTTACATCGACCCGGCCGAAGCGCCGGTGACGGAAGGCCCCTTCGGCGACCACACCGGCTTCTATTCGCTCGACGACCTGTATCCGCTGTTTCATGTGACGTGCCTCACCCACCGCCGCCACGCCGTGTATCCGGCCACCGTGGTGGGCGTGCCGCCCCAGGAGGACGCCTACCTCTCGCAAGCCATTGAAAAGATATTCCTCGCGCCGCTCCGCATGGCGGTGGCGCCCGAAATCAGCGACCTGCACCTGCCTTTCGAAGGCGTGGCGCACAACATCGCCTGCGTGAAAATTGAAAACAGCTATCCGGGACAGGCCATCAAAACGGCGCATGCCTTGTGGGGCGCCGGACAAATGATGCTCAACAAAATCATGATTGTGGTAGATGGCGACGTAAACCTTTCCAACTACACGGCGCTGTGGCAAACCATTGTGGCCAACTACCGGCCGGAATACGACACCTACTTCAGCCATGGCCCGCTCGACGTGCTCGACCACGCCACGCAAACGCCGGGCTTCGGCGGAAAAATCTGCATCGACGCCACCAGGAAAGTCCTCCCCCTCTCCTTCAGGAGAGGGGCCGGGAGTGAGGATTTTCCTCCCCCTCCTTCAGGAGAAGGGCCGGGGGTGAGGAATCTTCTCCCCCTCCTTCGGAGGGGGTTGGGGGGAGGTCGCCTTTCGTTTTTCACTTTGATAACGAGGTAGACACGTCCGACTTCCGCACCTGCGCATGGCTGCTGGGCAATAACATCGACGCGATGCGCGACTGCAAGGTGGTGAACGGGCAATTGGTGGTTGACGCCCGCAGCAAGGTGGCGAAAAACGCCGCACAGGCGCAGGAAGCCGGCTATCCGGCGCGCTGGCCCAACATAGTGTGCGCGCACCGCAACACCATCCAGGCTGTGGACGCCAAATGGCCGGCGCTGGGATTAGGCGACCTCCTCCCCTCGCCTTCTTTAAAGTACACGGCACTCGTCTGCCCGAACGGAGCCGCAGTATAGTTAAGAGTTAAGAATTGGTTTACTTGAATATCACACATGGCAACTTCCGGGAAAAAACTTGATACATCATTTTATACACGTACCGACGTGGTGCGGTTGAGTCGTGCGCTGTTGGGAAAAGTGTTGTGTACGCATTTCGACGGCAAGCGGACAGAGGCGGTGATTACGGAAACCGAAGCCTACGCCGGGGTGAATGATAAGGCCTCGCATGCTTACGGCGGACGGCGCACTTCACGCACTGAAGTGATGTATTGGGAAGGCGGGCATGCGTATATTTATTTGTGTTACGGTATGTATTCTTTGTTTAATGTGGTGACCAATGTGAAAGATGTGCCACATGCCGTGCTGATACGTGGCGCAGTGCCGCTCACAGGTTTGGAGGTGATGCTGGAACGGATGAAAAAAAGTAAAGCGACGCCAAACCTTTTAACAGGGCCGGGAAAATTGTCGAAAGCGTTGGGACTGCATTATTCATTCACCGGCGTTTCGCTGTTGGGCGACCGGGTATGGATGGAAGACCGGGGTATTAAGATACCGGCCAAAGCCATTGCCGTTACGCCCCGCATAGGCATAGACTATGCCGGCGAGGACGCGGCTTTACCTTACCGTTTCGTGGTGGCAAAAATCACATAATCCATAGATTTGCGGGCTTCCTGTCCCGTTTTTTCATCGGCGAACAGTCCAAATACCGTGGCGCCGCTACCGCTCATGGCGGCATACACAGCGCCTTTATCGTATAAGGCGGCTTTTATGTCCGCCAATTCGGGATAACGCGCAAAGACGCCCGTTTCAAAATCATTACACACCTTCCCGCGCCATTCCGTTACCGGTAAGTTTACCAATGTTTGCAGGGGCTGTGCGGGTTGTTGTGGAATAATGTTTGCGTAGGCTTCGGCGGTGCGCACTTGTATGGGCGGTTTTACCAGCAGGATGTAGTAGCCAGCCAAACAAATTTCCGTGGGATGTAATATTTCGCCGCGTCCCTCAGCCAGCGCGGGTTTTGGTTGAATGAAAAAAGCGCAGTCACTCCCTAATTGGGCGGCGTAATCCATCAGTTGTTGTTCCGTGCATGGCAACGAGAACAGTTTATTCAGCGCCAGCAAGGTGTGTGCGGCGTCGGACGAGCCGCCTCCCAGCCCGCTCCCTGTGGGAATAATCTTATGCAAATGAATGGCTACTGGCGGCAGTTTATAGTCTTTTTGCAATAGCCGGTACGCCTTCATGCAGAGGTTGTCGCCTGCTGTCCCTTCAACCGGGAGCCCGGTAAGGTGCAATGTGGTTTTTTCCGCAGGAATTAGCTCTAACACATCGCAAAAGGGAAGCGGGTAAAACAGGGTATTGATATGATGAAACCCGTCAGGGCGCTTGGCAATAACTTGCAGCCCAATATTAATTTTTGCATGGGGAAAGCGAATCACGGATTATTATCCCCCGCACTTTGAATACCCGCAATTCTTGCAAATGAGGCAGCCTTCCGTATAAACCAAATCTTCCGAGCCGCAGCTGCTGCATATTTCTCCTTTCGGCGCTTTCGTGCCATCGGGGATATAGCGTTTCAACGCACGTTCCACGCCGTTTTTCCATGAGTTGATGGCTTCACTGTCGAGTTCCAGCCCGTGTACCAGATTCACCACATCCACAATGGGCATACCGTTGCGCAGCACGCCGGAAATTAATTTCGCATAGTTCCAGTATTCTTTATTGAACATGTGCGAAATGCCGCCCAGCGTATTGGTATAGCCGAATTTATCGGTATATTGAAAATCGTAGCGTGATGTTTTTTCTTTGTTCTTCACTTTAATAATTGAGCCCATCGTTACGGTTTTCGGAATAGGACGTACGTCCTCATCCACAATCCCTGTAAAGATTTCATAGGGGCGGCCTTTGTATAAACCCACCAGTGCAATCCATTGTTCGTTGCCGTTTTTAAACCGGATTACTTCACTGTCGAGGATTTCAGGCCGTTTCTTCGGCATAATTGATTCGTCTTCTTTTTTGTCTTTATTCGACACCAGCACGCCGGAGCGCGAGCCTTCGCGGTATACCGTGATTCCTTTGCAACCGCTTTCCCACGCCGTTTTGTACACCACAGCCACCATTTCCTCGCTGATTTCATTCGGCAAGTTTACAGTTACACTGATGGAGTGGTCTACCCATTTCTGCATCTTGCCTTGCATTTTCACCTTAGCCACCCAGTCCACATCGGCCGAAGTGGCTTTGTAGTACGGTGATTTTTCGACCAGCCTGTCGATTTGTTCGTCGCTGTAACGATATACCGCATCGGCTTTGTGCCCATTCGTCTCGCACCATGTAATAAATTTATGATGGAACACATTGTATTCTTCCCAGGCATCGCCTACTTCATCCACGAATGATATCTTCACATTCTTGTCGTTCGGGTTCACCTTGCGGCGGCGCTTGTACACCGGCAGGAACACGGGTTCAATGCCCGAAGTGGTTTGCGTCATCATGCTGGTGGTGCCGGTGGGCGCAATGGTTAGCATCGAAATGTTGCGCCGGCCGTGATGTGTCATCTCCTCGTACAATCCTTCATCGGCTTTGCGGATGCGTTCAATCATCGGGTTTCCTTCTTCCAGTTTTGCATCAAAAATTGGGAAAGCCCCGCGTTCTTTGGCCAACGCAACGGAAGCGCGATAGGCTTCCACCGCCAGCGTTTTTTGTATTTCCACTGCGAACTCAATAGCCTCGTCGGTGCCGTATCGTAGCCCGAGGGCGGCCAGCATATCGCCTTCGGCCGTAATGCCAAGGCCGGTGCGCCGTCCGCCGATAGCTTTTTCGCGGATTTTTTCCCAAAGTTCGCGCTCTACCCGTTTGATGTCGGCGCTTTCGGGGTCTGAGTCGATTTTTGCAATGATGGCGTCTATCTTTTCCAGTTCAAGGTCAATCAAATCATCCATCAGGCGCATGGCCTTGTGCACGTGTTTTTTGAACAACGTTTTATTGAAAGAAGCTTTAGCCGAGAACGGGTTGTCCACATAGCTGTAGAGGTTGATGGCAATCAGGCGGCAACTGTCGTAGGGGCACAGGGGGATTTCCCCGCAAGGGTTTGTGCTCACCGTGCGGTATCCCCTATCGGCATAGCAGTCGGGAATGGATTCGCGGATAATCGTATCCCAGAATAACACGCCGGGCTCGGCCGAACGCCATGCATTATGAATGATTTTTTTCCATAATTTTTGGGCGTCGATTTCCTTTTTATATTTAGGTTTAGCCGAACTAATGGGATATTGTTGTGTGTAGGCCTTTTCGTTCAATGCACAGCGCATAAAATCGTCGTCGATTTTCACTGATACGTTCGCGCCGGTTACTTTGCCCTGCGACATTTTCGCATCAATAAAATGCTCGGCGTCGGGATGTTTAATGGAAATACTGAGCATGAGCGCGCCGCGCCGCCCGTCTTGCGCCACTTCGCGGGTGGAGTTGGAATACCGTTCCATAAACGGCACCACGCCGGTGGACGTCAAGGCGCTGTTCAGCACCGGACTTCCGCCCGGACGGATATGCGACAAGTCGTGTCCCACGCCGCCGCGGCGTTTCATCA
>JAITIL010000104.1 GCA_031279475.1 Prevotellaceae bacterium
GGTTACCGGATTCAAGAGGCGCGCTCGGAATAGCCGTGACCATTCCGACTCCGGCCATAGGTACAAAGCGCTAAAGAACGGACTTTCCGGCAAAGGTACGAATAAGCGTTAAAAATTAAGAATTCACCCTCATTTGTCTATTATCTATTATCCTAATGTCTATTATCTGGTTTTGACATACCGGCGTTATTCGTATTTGTACGCATACCTGCCGGCATGCGCGGGTTAATTTCCCGCGTGTTCCTACCGGGCGGAAATCCCTGGGGTATTTTTATTTGCCATGGATTTTACTGAAAAAAAACCGTTCTTTCGCGCCTGTTCCTTTTGATTCCCTTACGCAGCGCACGGAAAAACCGTTCGAACGACTGTTAAGGTTGCGGTTCACCTGGGCGTTGCCGGAACCGAAGCCCCGACGCCACGCATTGGCGCTGCTCCCTACGGAGGAACTCCAATAGATGGCCTCGATACCCCGATTGTAGAACTGCGCACCATTGTTGTTGCGGTTGCCGGCGGGCGCCGCGCCGAAACCAGACCATGCACAGGAGGTAACCGCTTTGTACCGGTGCGTGTTTTCTGTCAAACACCACCGCATTTTTTCCCAAACGGTAAATTTGGGGGGTTACCGGATTCAAGAGGCGCGCTCGGAATAGCCGTGACCATTCCGACTCCGGCCATAGGTACAAAGCGCCAAAGAACGGACTTTCCGGCAAAGGTACGAATAAGCGTTAAAAATTAAGAATTCACCCTCACTTGTCTTTTTGTCTGATATCTAATGTCTATTATCTATTATCCTAATGTCTATTATCTGGTTTTGACATACCGGCGTTATTCGTATTTGTACGCATACCTGCCGGCATGCGCGGGTTAATTTCCCGCGTTGTCCTACCGGACGGAAATCCCGATGGGATTTTTATTTACCATGGATAAAAAATCCGTTCTTTCGCGTTTGTTCCTTCAGGTAGCCGCTTCATTCAGAAAAGTGTTTAGCGGTTGCATGAGGCGGAAATAAGCGGCCGCCTGTTTTATAAAATCTTTGCCGGTCGCTTCGCTGTTGCTTAGGCCGGCCATCACGTAAAACCGTTTCAGTCTCAAAAATTCGGCGGCCGGCGAATTTTTATCAAAACCGGCGGGTACGCGGCTAAGCGTGTCCTCGTCGCGCACCAGGGTGTCGAAGGCGTTGCGGAAAGTCTTTTTCTGCAAGATAGCCGAAAAAACATCCCATTCTTCGTCAATTTTTATGCGGATGGCTTTCAGCATATCGGGTGTGGGCATGTAAATGCCGCACGACACAAAGCAATTGCCGGGCTCAATATGCAGGTAATAGCCCGAAAGCTCACAACGGGTATTCCCTTCGGGATTTATAATAATGCCGAAATTAGGCTTGTAGGGCGACTTGTCGGCCGAAAACCGCGTGTCGCGGGCAATGCGGAAAAGACACTTGCGCGGCTCGGGCAACCCGATGGTTTTGTCGAATTTATGGATTTCCTGCAACAGCGCTGCGGTGTTGTGGAGCACATTCTGCTTCGCCTCATCGTAAGCGGCCTTATGCTCATGAAACCACTCGCGGTAATTATTTTTCCGGAGTTGTGTCAAAAAACCTAAAGTTGATTTTTCTATCATAACGTTATATTTAAATCTTGAATGTTAAATCTTAAATTTTAAATCGATAACAAAGGTAAAAATTTTTTAGGTTTTACAAATTTTATTTATCTTTGTTGTATGAATAAAAACAAGTTAGTTTTTATAGGATTTTTGCTGTTGGCTGTAACCATTCCGTTTTCCTGCGTAGAGGAGGAAGAATTGGTATTACCGCCTGTAATAGTTGATTTTTCGCTTCCTCTGGCGAATTATCCGGGATTATTAAACGGTGGCGTGCCGCTGGAATGGCGCGGAGAGGGCTATAAGAAAAATGGGATTCTTATTTTTCCGGTAGGTTTTGGCGATGACGCTCAATTCAGGGCTTATGACGCCACGTGTACCCGTAATATTTCGGAGGAAACCACGGCGGTGAAGGTGGATAAGAATAATACTACGGCTACTTGCCCGACGTGCAAAACCGCGTATAACCTGCTTACCGGCTATGCCGTTAATCAAAATTTCCATCTTCAGCAATATGTTGCAAGGCGTGATGGATATGGTCGTTTACATATTACAAATAATTAACTAAAATTTAAATTTATGGGGTCAATTAAAGGTACACGTACAGAGCAAAATCTGTTGAAATCATTTGCCGGCGAATCACAGGCAACCAAGCGTTATACGATGTTTGCCAAGCAGGCGCGGAAAGACGGTTATGAACAAATTGCGGCATTTTTTGAGGAAACGGCGGTGGAAGAGAGCCGCCACGCCACCGAGTTTTTCAGACTTTTGGAAGGCGGCGATGTGGAAATTACCGCAACGTATCCTGCCGGGAAAGTAGGCGCTACCGCCGAAAATTTATTGGCTGCGGCCAATGGTGAACAGGAAGAATGGGAAGTCTTGTACAGCGCATTCGCCAAAGTGGCTGAAGAAGAAGGTTTCCCTGATATTGCAAGGAAATTCAAATTGATCGGCACGGTAGAAAAACGTCATGAAGGGCGCTACCGTAAGCTACTGAAAAATGTGGAGGCAAAAGAGGTGTTCCAACGCAGAGAAACACGAAAATGGCATTGCCGCGAATGTGGATATGTGCACGAGGGGGCGAGTGCACCCGATATTTGCCCCTTATGCAGTCATCCACAAGCGTTTTATGAACTGCTGGCCGAGAATTTTTAATCTTCTTCACCGCTTAACGGCTTGACATATAGCGTAATTACTTTGTTTTGTTAATTAAAGTTTGAAACTTTACTTTTTTATAGTTATATTTGTTCTTTTTAATTGGGTAAAATGTTATGAAAAAATTATTGGTATTCTTATTATTGTCGGCAACGACAAGCGTTATTATTGCGCAAAAGCCGTTAGTGTTGAAAGCAAAACCGGCAGCAAGTCAATCGGCAACCGGCAAGGTTGTGGCAGAAACAGTCTATAACGAAGGTGTTGCGCTGCTTGAGCAAGGTGAGTTTGAGGCGGCGATGGATAAATTTACGAAAGCGCTTGAGATGAAACCTCAATTTGAGCAGGCTTTGAGTAACCGCGCTGTAGTGAAAAATGAAATGCGTGACTATAAGGGCGCGATAGCCGACTATGATGCGGCTATAAAAATTAAACCTTCGGCCGGCGCATATTTCGGACGGGGGCAGGCCAAATACGTGTTGAAACAAACGGCAGAGGCCATGGATGATTACACCAAGGCCATAGAGCTGGATAACACATTTGCGCAAGCCTATTACTACCGCGGCGGTTTGTATTTTGAACAACAGAATATGACGCGCGCCATTGAAGACTATAATAAGGCCATTGAGTATCATCCTGATTATATTTATGCGTATAACGACAGGGCAAATGCGTATAAGGTGCTTGGCGACATGGACGCGGCCATGAATGATTACACCAAAGCCATTGCACTGGACGAGCATGCTATTGATTTTGCATTTAACAACCGCGGGAATTTGAAACGCAGCCTTGGCCAATATGCTGAAGCGATTGAAGACTATACGGCGTCAATCAAAGTAAATCCTGATTACTATCTCGCCTATAATAACCGTGGATTGGCTAAGATTGACCTCGGCGACTATGAGGGCGCCATTCATGATTTTACCGAAGCGTTACGTATTAAAGCCGATTATTATTATGCGCTGAACAATCGCGGCAATGCGAAGTTTAAAAAACGGGAATATGTGGCGGCGGCGGAAGATTACAGCGCTGCCATAAACTTGTTCCCGCGTTATGGCTATGCATTCCTGAACAGGGGATTGGCCAGGGAAATGATGCGCGATATCAACGGCGCCAAATCCGATTATACCCAAGCTATAGAATTGGGCGTGAGGGTTGCCGAAGAATATATAAAAGAAATGAATTTTTAATTTAGTTTGACAAAAACATGAAAAACATGAAAAAATATCTTTTCCTTGCATTCGCGGTGTGTGTAGTCCGGTTTGGTTTTGCTCAAACTAATGTGACCTTTACGCGCGATTACTTTTATGATAGGGAGGAACAGTTGGCTGATGCGTTGCGACAAATACAGGAGGGAGACAAATATTATTCGGAAGCGGAAAAGCGTAATCCGTCGCCTTTGGTTTTTAACTTGCCGGCCGAAGCGCTTTATGCTACAGCATTGCCCTTCTATTTAGAGGCTAATATTTTTAATCCGAATAATGTGGATTTGAACCGCCGTATTGCGAAATGCTATCTTTTTGTACAACGTGAAAAAGCCTTGTTCTACGTGCAAAAGGCAATGAGTATAAGTTTGGAAGTTCACCCCGAAATGTACCTGATACAGGCGTTGGCCTACCAGTCGTTAATGCAGTTTGACCAGGCTATAGACTCATACAAACAATATAAAAGCCGGCTTTCGCCGCAAGGATATGCCAAATATGCCGGATTGATAGAAAAACGGCTGGCTGAATGTGCTGCTGCAAAAAAGGCCATAGAAGAACCGCAAAACGTATTTGTGGATAACCTGGGACAAAAAGTCAATGCGGGAGGCCCTGACCTCAACCCTTTATTCTTACAGAAAGAAGACAGGATGATTTATAACCAGGGGGGAGGAGCGCCGGGTTCCGGAAAGTTGACATATAATATTTTATCGGCGCCCAAAAATAAAGGGCTGTTCGCCGATCCTCAAAAAACAACTTTTCCGGATGACGAATATGCGGTGCTTTACATTGCTGAAGAGGAAGATTACGCATTGCTTTACAATCCCAACAAGGGGAAAGGTAATATTTTTGAAGTGTACCGGAATGCCGATAATACTTGGAGGAAACCGGTTTCTGTGGGTAAGAACATAAACCATCGCAAGTGGGATGAGCGAACAGCATACCTCTCGCCCGAAGGCAATGTGATGTTTTTTTCAAGCAACAGGCCGGGCGGTTACGGCGGGTATGATATTTATTATGCTACGAGTGACTATCGCGGCAAATGGAGCAAGCCTGTGAATATCGGTGCGGCAATAAACAGTGAGTATGACGACCACATTTTATATGTATCGGCGTTGGGGAATACTTTATATTTTGCCTCTCAGGGACATGGATCAATAGGCGGCTTTGACGTCTTTCAGGCGTCGTTGGTCAAAGATGAATGGGGCGCTGTGAGAAACCTGGGTTATCCGGTGAACTCGCCTTCCGATGAACTTTCTTTCTTTCCGGCAAAGTTTACGGCGGAATTTTATATTTCGTCAAACCGTGCGGGCGGTTATGGCAGTTTTGATGTGTACCGCGTAATCTCGGTGAATCCAAATAAACAGGTGGTCAGCAATTATGAAGACAACCTGTTGGCCTACCACATGCAACACATTTCCGAATTTGTAATTGAATCAACGGTACAGGTAAAAGCCACAGAAACGGTAACATTGAATGGCGTGGTTAGCGATGAACAAAAAAATCCGGTTAAAGCGGTTATTTCAATTTTCAATACCCGTACAGGAATAGAAGTGGCGCAATTTGAGTCAAATGCTGCTACCGGGCAATTTACCCTTCCGGTGCCGGCGGGGTCTAATTATGCCATGCTGGTGACGGCGCGGGGCTACATATTCCAATCGCAAAACATCAATATACCGTATGGCGCCAAGTCAAGAAACCTCTACGTGGAGCTTCTGAAGATGGAAGTGGACAAGACCGTGACGCTGCGTAACGTGTTCTTCGATTTCGGACAATATATCCCGACCGCTGCCTCGTTCAAGGAATTGAACGTGTTGTTCCATTTGATGGTTGACCAACCTAATATAAAGGTGGAAATTTCGGGGCATACCGATAACCGTGGCTCGCTGCAAGCCAATCAAATTTTGTCGGAACGCCGTGCAAAAGCCATTGTTGACTTCTTAATTCGGAACGGTATTGATCCGGCAAGGTTGAGTTATGTGGGTTATGGTTATGAGCGGCCTGTTGCGCCAAATACTACGGTGGAAGGACGCAGTCAAAACCGTCGTACGGAATTTAAAATTATTAGTCAATAAATGATCGCCGAAGACGAAGCCCTGTTCCTCTATGAGCAGGTGCCCGTCAATGAACTGATGACGCTCGCCGATGCTTCCCGGCAACAACATGTGCCGGGAAACGGCGTGAGTTGGCAAATTGACAGGAATGTAAATATTACCAATGCTTGTATCTCGGGCTGTTTGTTTTGTAATTTTCATTGTAAACCCCATCAAACAGAAAAATTATTTACTACCGCCATAGATGATTATTGCCGGAAAATAGACGAGTTGTTTTCATTGGGCGGCAACCAACTGTTGCTGCAGGGCGGGTTGCATCCGAAGTATGGCCTCGATTTCTACTCGGAATTATTCCGTACGCTGAAACAACGCTATCCGGCGTTGAAACTTCATGCGTTAGGGCCTCCGGAGGTGGCGCATATTGCGCGTTTGAGCCATTTGAGTTACCGGGAGGTGTTGGTGCAATTGCGCGATGCGGGGCTTGACAGCTTGCCGGGCGCGGGAGCCGAAATCCTGGTAGACCGTGTGCGCACACAATTGTCGCCGGGCAAACCCGATGCGCAGGCGTGGCTCGAGGTGATGCGTGAAGCGCACCGGCTGAACATGCCCACGTCGGCCACCATGGTGTTTGGCCATCTTGAAACTAAGCGCGAGCGCATACAACATTTAATAAAAATTCGTACCTTGCAGCATGAAAAACCGGAAGGGGTGCATGGATTTTTGTCGTTTATTTGTTGGCCGATGCAGTCACAGGGCACGCAGCTTGAGGGAAAGGCGCCGCCGGTATCGGCGGTGGAATACATCAAAACAATAGCGGTGAGCCGGCTGGTACTCGACAACATTACAAACATCCAGGCCTCGTGGCTGACGGTGGGGCGCGAAACGGCGCAAGTGTGCCTGCATGCAGGCGCCAACGACCTGGGCTCAATTATGATTGAGGAAAATGTGGTGTCGGCGGCGGGCGCAAAACACCGGATGGATGCGGCAGACATGCAGGCGGCCATCCGGGAAGCAGGCTACGAGCCGTGGTTGCGCAATCAGTTATTTCAGCGGGTAGAAACATAACAAAAAAAGTAAATAAACGGGATTATGAGGACAAAGCAAGAAATAGTGGATAATTGGTTGCCCCGCTATACCGGACAAAAAATAGAGGAGTTCGGTAATCTTATTTTATTGACTAATTTCAGGGATTACCTGAGCATGTTTGCAGAAAAAATGAATACAAAAATAGTATTTGAAGATGCAAATATGCCGTGCGCTACCGCAGAAGGCATTACCATGATTAATTTCGGCATGGGCAGTCCGAATGCGGCCACCATTATGGATTTGTTGTCGGCCATTCACCCGAAAGCGGTATTGTTCCTCGGCAAGTGCGGCGCAATCAAGAGCGACCACCAGGTAGGCGATTTTATCTTGCCTATTGCGGCGGTGCGTGGCGACGGCACGTCGAATGATTATTTCCCGCCGGAGGTGCCGGCGTTACCTGCGTTCATGCTGCAACGCGCCGTATCAACCACTATCCGTGATTCAAATTGTGATTATTGGACGGGCACCATATATACCAGTAACCGCCGGGTGTGGGAATATGACGATGAGTTTAAAGACTACTTGCGCGCTATCCGCTGTATGGCCGTTGATATGGAAACAGCCACGCTGTTTTCTGTGGGATTTTATAATTCGATTAGCACTGGCGCGCTGCTGCTGGTGTCGGATTTGCCAATGGTTGCCGAGGGCGTAAAAACTTCAAAAAGCGACAGGTTAGTCACCAAAAACTTCGCGCACCTCCATTTGCAAATGGGTATTGATGCGCTTAAACTTATTCAGCGTGACGGCAGTTCGGTGAAACACTTGCGTTTTTAGCAATTTCGCAAAACTATGAATGGAATAAATTTTGTAACTAAGCTTGTGTGTGCTGTGCCTTTGGCGGCCTGTATGTTCTGCTTTGCGCCTTCATTTGCGCAACTGCAGGACAGGGATATTCACAACGTGCAATGTTTTGTGGGCGATAACGAATTGTCGGATCCCATCATGGAATTTCGTGGAAAGGAGCATGTCACCTTGTGGTTTGACGATTTTAATGAAACGCGCGGCTATCTTCATTATGCCCTCGTGCACTGTGACGCCGACTGGAACGAAGACGGCCTGTTCTTTAGCGACTATATGGACGGCTTCGTTGAAAATCCCTTGCGCGATTATGCGTTGTCGTTTCAAACACAGACGAACTATATTTATTATAGATTGCAAATCCCGAATGAAGATGTGCAATTGAAAGCGTCGGGCAATTATCTTATAAAAATATATGAAAGGGATCCCGGAAAACCGGTGTTGACGCAGCGTTTTTCCGTATATGAAAAGGCGGTGACGATTAAATTGAATACGCGGGGGCCTGTGCTCACGGGCGAAAGTTGTTTGCAGCAACTCGAGTTTTCAGTCCGGCACCCGGCCTTGTCGGTGCGTGACGCCTACAGGGAGCTGAAAGTGCGGGTTGTGCAAAACGGCATTGCCCTGCCCGGCGTGGAAAACCCGTCGCCCTCGTTTATCGAACAACATGAGGCGTCGTATACGCTGGCTACTAAAAACTGGTATCCGGGCGGCAATGAGTACCGGATTTTCGATATACGCACGTTGGATTTTGGCGCGCAGGGCGTACGGCAGGTGCGCTATGACGAACTGGGCGTGCCTTACGCCTTGCTGAATGTGGACGCGCCGCGTGAACATAAACCCTATACTTTCATCAACGACCTTAATGGGAAATACCGGGTAGGGGCCAACCGGCGAACCAACCGCCATACCGAGTCCGAATATGTGATGGCCGGCTTTACGCTGTATTCCGAAGAATTTCAGCACGCCGGCGTCTTTGTCTTCGGCCAGTTGTCGAACTTCGCCCTGCGTCCCGAATTTGCCATGACCTACAATGTGGACGCAGGCGCTTATGAGTTAAATGTGCCTTTGAAACAGGCCTATTACAACTACCGCTACGTGTTGGTCCCCCATGATAAATTACCCGACTGGAACGCCATTGAAGGCTGTTTTGCCGAAACCGAAAACTATTATACCGTGTTGGTGTATTACCGTTCTTTCCGTGACCGCTACGACCGGCTGGTTGGTATCCATACCGTAAATACGCTTTGAAAGTTACTTCATCCTCTATATAATTAACACATTTTAACACTATTACGTTTGGAATTGAAAAAATATGCTTTACCTTTGCACCTGATTTGACTGAACCAGTCAAATCATTTTTTTTATTTCTTATAATAGTAATCATCTGTAAGCTTTTATATCTTTTATATTATTACGTGGTTGCTATTTTTATACTACTGATTTTAATGTAATTATTTAGTTTTCGTCTTTTTTATGGCACTTTTTATTGCCCTTTTTATAACTTATAAATTATTGAAAATTAAACCATTCTAAATTTTCTCTTTTTCATTCTTACCCTAATTCTTCCTCTTTCTCTTACCCCCCTTTTCGGTTGACCGCGTAGCCCGCTGGCCTGCAATTTATTTCCACCCCCTGATTTGACTGGTTCAGTCAATTTCCCACCACAAGAATTATGGAG
>JAITIL010000123.1 GCA_031279475.1 Prevotellaceae bacterium
AGCCTTTCCAAACAGACCATCCTTTACTTTTTTGTTTGCAATGTCTCAACGCATATTGATAGGTTATTCGAGCGTCTTCTTTCGATACAGGAATTACGTTTAATCCTGCCTCTTTCAATATTTCCAAAGCATCTTCGTTCCATAATTCAAAATCTTTGGCGTGATATTCAAATACTTCATCTCCATAATAATAATCCAAATCCAGAATACCCAATTCCCGTCCGTCTTTAAGGGTTGATTTATGGTGAGCGATAATCATGTCAACCATTTGAGGCCAAAACGCTTTATCAACAATTTTTAGAAAGAAAATGGAGGCTATTTCGTGCCTGAAACTCATGTCTAACGGATTTTGCCGGATACCTTTTGCCGTTTTTTGAAACAGTGGACTTGCTTTACCAATGTCGTGCAAAAGTCCTCCCAAACGGGCAATTTCGATATTTAAACCGGCATACTGCGCCGCTTTCTGAGCAAAAGAGGCAACAGATTTTATATGAGACAGAAGAGTTGTCTTTCCATACTTATCACTTTTAGCTAATATGTGGTCATATCTGCTCATATACGGGATTTTGAATTGGGTTGCCCGTAATCTCGAGCCATCCGAACATGGGTTCACTTTTATTAAAACGATTGTACCCGACCATAAATGCTTTTTCGTTTTTCTCAAAGTGAAGTTCATAACCGTCTATTCGGTTAAATTCTTCTTCGGATAATTGCATAATTTCGCCTGTTGGCAGTAAAATATCTTCATTTCTACACAAGCAAATATGCTGTTTATATGATTTTTCCGCATCTTCTAAAGTTCTAAAAGCCAAATAAAGGGTTGGAGTCAACATTACGCCTCGTTTCAGAATAGAGCGATTTTTCGTATATATTTTGTTTCTCCTGTCCTTTTCCCAAGCTTTGGCTTGGATAACCTCCTGCTGAAGATTAACTCCCGCGTAAGTCAGTTTGTGCCGGACAATTTCGGCTACTTCCAATTTTTGCCGCATACCTTCTATAATTGAAGGCGTCAAGAATTGCTGGGAATAGGTTTCTCCACCGCCGGCGTCCCTCACTGCCGTCCAGGGTTTTATGAACCCAAATGTGCCTGAATATTTTACTGTGTAATACATAACTCAATAGATATTTATCCATAAATTTCTGCAAATTATCCCATATCTGTCAAACTTCCCACGCCAACATTCCATGCAAACACCTTAGTTCCGGGTTTTCTTTCAATGATTACCGGACACAGGTTTATTTTCTCTTTTTTATCCCTCTCCTACCACCTCCACGCTACCCATTCCCAGACTTCCATATACGGCAATCCCGGCATCCAAGGCTAATTCCAGCACTTTTACCTTCGCTTTCACTTTTAGCAAAAAACCCACAAAACCCCGAATACGGGTTTGCTGGGGCGTGTCGGCTTTAATGGTGATTAAGCGTGATTTGGCTTTGTCGGCGTTCAGCACCGTGAGTTCAATGGCTGCGAAATCGTGGTCGGCTTCGTCTTTGCCATACACTACCGCGTATTTTTCTTTCCAGTGGTGTAGCAGTGTGGGAATAAAGCTTGCCTCATTCGGCGCTATGAAACAGTAATGCCCTTTTTCGTCGATGGTGCCTGTTACCATAGGTGAAATGGGCTTGAACACAACCTCTTTAATTTGCCCAGACAGTGCGGGGACATGCCAAAGCGGAAGGATTTCTACCTGTTGAACGGTAAACATGGCTTTACTTTTCTTATCGGCAAGCTCAATGTGCTGGTACTGGAAGAGACCCTTAATGAAATTCGTGGCCGCCTCCGGGACGTGAAAACATATAGTGAATTGGGCATGCCGTGTTTGCATAATCATCCGATCGCCTTTTATGTTAAAAGGGGTATTAAGATCGGAAAATGTAAATAGCTTGAACGTTTTCCGCGAATCCGTTTTTTGATAGCCTTGTTTATGTAAGAAAAAAGCATAGTCCTCATCGGCTTTTCCGATAATTTTGTATATTGCGGCGGATAACGGGTACTGATAATTTAGCGGCAATACAGCATTGTTGACGTCGGCGCTTAAATGAAGTTTCAATCTCATATTTTTTGCATTTCTGAAGGTTTTTTGTTTCTAAGAAACAAACAAATATAAGAAATTTTGCAAAATTTTGCAAAAAAAGTTTTCAACAGGAGGTGTTCATATATTTTTAGTAGATGAAAATACTTACCTTTGTCTTTTCTAATAGAATGCATGGAAAATAATTCGATAAAAGAGCCGTCGCCGCTGTTGTCGCTGGCGCCGATTGTGGTACTGGTGGGGTTGCTGTTCGTGACCATCCGTGTTTTCGGGAGCGACGCGCTGGGCGGCGGAAGCCAGATTGTTCTGCTGGCGGCCACAGCCGTGTGTTGCCTGTTGGCTATGACCTGCTGCAAGGTGAAGTGGACGATGATAGAGGCTGCCATCACAAAGAATGTGGCCGGCATCACGCCGGCTTTGTTTATTTTGTTGCTCATCGGCGCCCTGTCGGGAAGCTGGATGATTAGCGGCGTGGCGCCCACTTTAATTTATTACGGGTTACAGATTATCCATCCCGATTTTTATTTGGTTTCCGCGTGTGTGATTTGTGCGGTGGTTTCCTTAGTTACAGGCAGCTCGTGGACTACGATTGCCACCATCGGCATTGCCCTGATGGGAATAGGGCAGGCACAGGGCTTTTCGACAGGATGGATTGCCGGCGCTATTATTTCGGGCGCTTATTTTGGCGATAAGATGTCGCCCCTGTCCGACACTACTATATTGGCTTCGTCTACCACCGGCACGCCATTGTTCACGCACGTCCGCTACATGCTGGTGACCACTGTCCCCTCCATACTGGTTACGCTTGTGGTCTTCACGGTGGCCGGGTTTATGTACGACGCTACAGCCACCACGCAGGTGGCGGTGTATGCCGCCGTACTGGAAGAAACGTTTCACATTTCGTGGTGGCTCCTGGTTGTGCCTGTGGTCACGATGGCGTTAATTATAAAGCGGGTTCCTTCGCTTGTGGTGTTGTTCTTGTCGGCGGCGTTGGCCGGCGTGGTGGCGCTGATTGCCCAGCCGCACTTGTTGCACGAAATTACGGGCAACGGCGAACAGGGTTTTATGTCGGGATTTAAAGGATTGTGGAAGATGTTCTACGATAGCACGAATATCGACACGGGCAATGTGGAAGTGAACGGATTGGTGGCCACGCGGGGCATGGCGGGCATGATAAATACCATTTGGCTTATATTGTGCGCCATGGCTTTTGGCGGCGCGATGGCTGTGAGCGGCATGTTGAAAAGCATTACTTCGGTTTTCCTGCGCTTCATGAAACGCAGGCTGGGCATGGTTGCCGCTACGGTGACGTCGGGGTTGTTCTTTAACCTCACCACCGCCGACCAGTATATTTCGATTATCCTTAGCGGGAATATGTTTAAAGACGTGTACCGGAAACAAGGCTATGAAAACCGCTTGCTGAGCCGCACCATCGAAGATGCGGTGACGGTGACTTCTCCGCTAATCCCATGGAACACGTGCGGGCTCACACAAGCCACTATCCTTGGCGTTTCAACGTTCGTGTACTTCCCCTATTGCTTTTTCAACCTTATCAGTCCGCTGATGAGCATTACCGTTGCGGCGTTGGGGTATAAAATCGTCAGGAAAGATTAGGATAACGCAGCCACCGCCGTGCCGATAAGATTGGCATTATCCATTTGGAGGATATCAACCGTCACGTCGTGGTGTCCAAATTCCGTCAGCAGGTGGTGCACTTCGTCGGTAACCATATCTTTGTAGTTGCGGCCCTTTCTGTTCCTGCTCCAGAAGAGGCTTCCTTCGGCCGTGAGCAGTACTTTTTTCACCGATGCGTCGTGCGCAATCAGTACGAGAATCAACCCCACGAGCGACGCTGCTACAAGCTGTGCCGACCGTTCATATAGCCACCGTGCGGTGCGCACGTATTCTTCTTTGTAGGCGGCCGGGTAGCTCAACATCGTGGTCAAGCGTTGGGCGTCGAATTTTTCTTCAAACTCGTCGAGCGGGAAAGCGGTTTTGAAGATTTCGCCCAGGTACATACCCGAAATGGCTTTCTCGAAGCGTTGTGCGCCGCAGTTATCGGAATTGGCGTCTACCATTTCGTCGTAGATGGAAAGGTGGCACGGGTGGAAGTTCCCCGACTCAAGGTTCACGGGAATATAATTGCCGGTTTTATGTTTCGGGTCGAGCTTGTCAATTTTGTCGGACTTCATAAACGCCGCCATGTTGGTGCCCGTGCCCACAATCAGTCCGATATAGGCGTCGTAGCCGCTTTTGGTAAGGCCGGCAAAGAGGCTGGCCACGGTGTCGTTAATCACTTTGATGCCCGTGAACTTGCCATTGTTTTTAGTGTTCAGGTAGTCGAGGAACGGTTTCCCTACGGCCTTTCCCACCATTTCTTTAATGTTTACGCCCTTGGTCCAGCGGAGCAGTTTGGCGTCGCCGTCGGTCATCGACTCGGCCGGATAAGAGAAGCAGTACCCGATAGGCGTGTTCTTTTCAAATTTAAGCACGCCGATGGGGTCGGCTTGCTTCTCGTAGAGTTTTTCTTCGGTGAAACCAATCGCCTTCATGTCGTTTGCCAAGTCTATTTTAAAGCCGTTTTCGGGATGGATGGTGGGTTTCCCGTCGATGAAATCGATGGTGGCCACCCGGTAGTTGGTGCCGCCCAAATCGAGTACCAGCGCCTTTTTCCCGTTAAATTCGCTAATGGATTTCGGAATAATGTACGTGGGAAGGCATTGGATTTCGGTGTTGTCCTTTTGCAGTCCGGTGTTGATTTTGCCTTGAAGGTCAAGGGCGATTTGTTTTAATTTCTTAGTTTCCATGTGTTATTTTTTAGGTATAGGTAATTAATATTTTTAACGTGGGCAAATTTACAACTTTTTTTAGAAAGACGCACAATTTCATTTCTTTTTTGTATCTTTGCATCCCCGAATGCGGGCATGGCGTAATTGGTAGCCGCGCCAGACTTAGGATCTGGTGCCGTAAGGCGTGGGGGTTCGAGTCCCTTTGCCCGCACTTTAAAAAATAACGCTTTTAATGAAAATTTCACAACACAACATTGACGATTTAAACGCTACTATCACGTTGAATATTGAAAAAGCCGACTACGAGCCGCGTCTGAAAAAAAGCCTGAACGAACACCGGCGCAAGGCCGACATCAAGGGCTTCCGCCCGGGCATGGCGCCCATGAGCCTCGTCGAAAAAATGTATGGCAAAAGCGCCCTGCTCGACGAAGTGCAAAATATCATCTCGGAAAACCTGGACAGGTACGTCGAAGAAAATAAACTTCACTTGTTGGGTGAGCCGCTCCCGAATGAAGACGAGCGTCAGCAAATCGACTGGGACGCGCCCGGCGACATGGAGTTTAAGTTCGACATAGGCATTGCGCCGAATATCGACATAAAGTTTACGGATAAGGATAAAATCCCCTATTATAAAATTACAATCACCGAGGGTGACCGGAACAAATACACGGAAAGCGTCCTGCAGCAACACGGCAAGCTGGTTGACGCCGACACGGCCGGCGAGGATGATTTTATCAAAGCCACGCTCACGCAAGGTGAATACGCCATTGAAGACGGCTATATTTCGCTAAAAACAATCCAAGATGAAAAGCTGAAAAAACCTTTCTTAAATAAAAAGGCCGGCGACGAACTTGACGTGGACGTAAAAAAAACATTCACGAACGAAACCGACTTGGCCGCCCTGCTGAAAGTGAAAAAGGAGGAACTGGCAAAATTCGAGCCGGTGTTCCACATTAAAATCACCGAAGTAAAGCGCTTTGCTCCGGCCGAGTTGAACCAAGACCTGTATGACCGTATCTTCGGAAAAGACGAGGTGAAGAGCCAAGAGGAATTTAACGGGAAGGTGGATGCGCATCTTACAAACGAATATGCACAGGAAAGCGAATATCGTTTCACCGTTGACGCTCGCGAAAAAGCGCTGGAAAAAGCCAAATTAAAATTGCCCGAAAGTTTCCTGAAACGCTGGCTGCTGTACGTCAATGAAGGGAAATTCACCGCAGAGCAAGTCGACAGGGATTTCAACTTTTTTGCCGACGATTTATGCTGGCAAATGATTTGCGGATATCTCACAAAAACGCAGGAACTGAAAGTGACCGAGGAAGACATGTATGCACATGCGCTGAAAATGGCGCGCTACCAGTTCTCCATGTACGGCATTCACAACGTGCCCGACGACCGGCTCGAACATTACGCAAAAACTGTCCTGACCAACGAGAAAGAGGTAAAACGCATTTACGAAAAAGCGACAGAAGAAAAAGTAATAGCGCACATAAGAAGCGCTGTAACCCTCGATGAAAAAGAAATCACGTCGGAAAAATTAAAGAAACTTTACGAAAAAAAATAATGCAAAACGAATTTAAAAAATATGCTGTAAAGCATGCGGGCGTCAGCAGTTTGGCGCTGCATCGTTACAATTCCATGTATAATTGGGCGATTAGTCCCACCATTATCGAAGAGCGGCAGCTGAATGTCGCCACGATGGACGTGTTCTCGCGATTGATGATGGACCGCATCATTTTCCTTGGCGTGCCCATCACCGACGATGTGGCGAATATCATCCAGGCGCAATTGCTGTTTCTCGAATCCACGGATTCCAGCAAAGACATCCAAATATACCTCAATTCACCGGGCGGGTCGGTGTATGCCGGCATGGGCATTTACGACACGATGCAACTGATTTCGTCGAACGTGGCCACGATATGCACGGGCATTGCGGCTTCCATGGCGGCCATCATACTCGCGGCGGGCAGTAAGGGGCTCCGCTCCGCGCTTCCCCACTCGCGGGTGATGATACACCAGCCAATGGGCGGCGCCGAAGGGCCGGCGTCCGATATTGAGATTACAGCGCGTGAAATCGTGAAATTAAAGCACGAACTTTACGAAATTATCGCATTCCATTCGGGAAAAGACGTGGCGCAAATCGAAAAAGACGCCGACCGCGACCACTGGATGACCTCGCAGGAGGCCCTGGCCTACGGCATGATTGACGAGGTATTGATAAAAATGAAATCACATTCCTGAATATGGCAAAAAAAGAACATACCCCGCACAACTGCACTTTTTGCGGACGTCCCGAGAATGAAGTGCAGGTACTTATTACCAGCCCTCATGCAGCGATATGCAACGACTGCCTGCAAAACGCATCGCTCATCATGGAAGAGATGTTCCAAAGAGAGTTCGACAAGCCGGCACGCCACAAGGCTGCGGAAAAATTGCCGAAGCCCCGTGAAATTACGGCTTTCCTCGACCAGTATGTCATTGGACAGGACGAGGCGAAAAAATACCTCTCCGTAGCGGTTTATAATCACTATAAACGCATCAACCAAAAGCAGGATGAAGACGTCGATCTCGAAAAATCGAACATTTTGCTGGTAGGGGAAACCGGCACAGGAAAGACGTTACTCGCTAACACCATTGCACGCATGCTGCACGTGCCGTTTGCTATTGTTGACGCCACGGTGTTAACCGAAGCAGGCTATGTGGGCGAAGATGTGGAAAGCATCCTGGCGCGCCTGCTGCAAAATGCCGATTATAACGTGAAGGCGGCGGAAAAAGGCATCGTGTTTATCGACGAGCTGGATAAAATTGCACGCAAAAGCGACAATCCGTCTATCACGCGCGACGTGTCGGGTGAAGGCGTGCAACAAGGGTTGTTAAAGTTGCTGGAAGGGTCGGTAGTGAATGTGCCCCCGCAAGGCGGGCGCAAGCATCCGGAACAAAAAATGATCAGCGTCAACACAAAAAATATCCTGTTTATTTGCGGAGGCGCTTTCGATGGTATCGAACGGAAAATCGGGCAACGCCTCAATACGCAAATGATAGGCTACGGCGTTGTTCATAAAACGGCTCACATCGACCGGAAAAACCTCCTGCAATACATCGCGCCTTCCGACCTCAAAAGCTACGGCCTGATACCGGAAATCGTGGGGCGGCTGCCAATTTTGACTTACCTGAAACCCCTCGACCAGCAAGCCCTGCGGCGTATCCTTACGGAGCCGAAAAACGCCATCGTCAAACAATATACCCACTTGTTTAAAATGGATGGCGTCAAACTGACGTTTGATGAAGCGGCGTTAGACCTGATTGTAGGGAAGGCCGTGGAGTTCAAGATAGGGGCGCGCGGCTTACGCTCGATCTGCGAAGCGATAATGATCGACGCCATGTACGACTTTCCGTCGTCCGATAAAAAATCACTGCAAATAACCCGCGACTATGCGGAAGAAAAACTGCACCGCTTCTCGGCACAACAAAAACTGAACGTGGCGTAGAAACGCACATGAGGTGATGATTTAAAGTCTTTATTTTGTGCTTAATATCCGGCTGTTGATAACTTTTTGCATAATTATTAACACATTTTAGCATGATTTAAAAAAGATTAGTGCTATTTTTGTTGCAGAAAAGATGAAAAACTAAAACCACAGGAATTATGAATATGATTTTTTCAACTATGAGGGGAATATTTTCCGTCTCAATGATGTTTTTTTTCCCATTAGGATTATTGGCAAATGATAATGACAAACCGGACCCTGCTTCGGTGAAGGTCGATCGCTTTGTTGACCGTGCGTTCCGTACGATGTATCCCATGGCTTCGGAGGTAGTTTGGGCCAAGCAGAAAAATTATTATGTGGCGGAGTTTCAGATTGAGGATATTGAGGTTACGGCCTGGTATGACCAGCTTGGCGTGCATTATATGAGCATGACGAACATGCCGTATGAGCAGCTTCCGGAGGATATAAAAGTGACATTTTCCTCAGGTGAATACGTGTCGTGGACTGTGGACGAGGTAAGCCTTGTGGAACGCAAGGGGAAAGAGCCGCTTTATACCGTTGCGGTGGCGTCTGATAATCAAAAGTATAACCTTTGTTATTCGGCTAACGGTTTTCTGATGAAAGTAATTGTAAATACCGCCCATGCGCTTCTTTCCCTATTGGAAATAGAGAAAGAAGCGGATAAACCTGTTGAAGTTTACGCTTATACCATTAATATGGTTGTGGGCGTGGGGAAGTGATTATACCGGAATGTCTTTGTTTACATTCTTTGAGCCTATCAGGGCGTAGAACAACAGGTAAGCCAGGCCTGCAAAAACCACCCAGTAACTTGCAATATAACTGCCGCCCATATCGGCAACTACTCCCTGCAATAGCGGGAGAATGCCACCGCCAACAACCAGCGCCATGAATATTCCGGAAGCCATTTTCGTGTATTTTCCCAGTCCTTCCACTGCTAAATTGAAGATGCCGCCCCACATGATAGAGGTGCATAAGCCGCAAAGCACAAGCAGCAATACGCCGATAGGAACTTCTGCAAATCCGAATGAGATATCGCTTAAGAATACCGGCATATTTACTTTAATTCCGGCAGGTAATGAAATGGCAAGCAATACCAGGAGCATGCCGGCTGAAGAAACAGTTGTCAACATGGTTTTACTTGACACTTTGCCGCCTATAACGCCACCCACCAGGCGTCCGATGAGCATCAGGAACCAGTATGTGCCCGCAATAGATCCGGCCACTGTGGCGTTAATCTTCAAACTTTCGGTGCCGAGTAAAATCAGGAAATTCGGGATGCCGACTTCTACGCCTACGTAAATGAAAATACCGATGGCGCCGAGAATAAAATGACGGAATGATACAGCGCTGTATTTGTCGGTTTTTTCAACCTTGGCCTCTGCTTCAATACCCGGTTCGGGAATATTCACGGCCAGCAGAACGAAGAACACCAGTGCAAACAGCCCCATGGCGATGAACAGCGCCGGGGAGGCATTGTCGATAGTGGCATTGGCCCCGACAAGGTAACCTACCAACACGGGGACGATAGTCGCATTCAAAGAGTTGAACGAACCGCCTATCTGGATAAGCTGGTTGCCTTTATTTCCGCCGCCGCCCAGTGTGTTCAGCATGGGGTTTACCACGGTGTTTAGCATGCACATGGAGAATCCGGCAACGAATGCGCCGATGAGGTAAACGAAAAATTCCTCTACCTGACCGGCGAAGAACTGGATGCCAACCCCCACAAAGCCGACTACAATAGCTGCAAGCGCAGTCTTCTTATAACCTATTTTCTTGAGTAATATTCCAGCAGGAATACCCATAAAGGCATAGGCCAGGAAGTTGCAGAAAGTCCCTAATTGCGACATCCAGTTCGGCGCGTCGAATTGTTCTTTCAATACTTTTGCAAATGGGCCGCCAAGCCCCGTTACAAACGAAATCATCCCAAATAGGATAATCATCATTACGATGGGTAATGCATAATTTTTGTTTTGTTGAGTTGTCATAATATTATTAGATAATAGGTTAAAATAACGGACAAATGTACAATTTTTTTTGAAAATCCAAAAAATAAAAAAAATTATTTGCACAATAAGGGAAAAAAAACTACTTTTGCCCCTGCATTGGTTCGGCACAATGTTTCCATTGTCCGATGAAAAGGGAATCAGGTGCAAATCCTGAACAGACCCGCTACTGTAAGTCCTATGCAACATTTTGGCGATGCTTTGCCACTGTTCCGTTCGCGGAATGGGAAGGCTGTTCAAAATGGGGACAAGTCAGGAGACCTGCCAGCGCAAAAATAGTTTTAAAGCTTTCGAGGAAAAAGGCTTTGAAGTAACCGGCGAACTTGCATAGTTTTCCATGCGCTTTATTATTTTCCTGAAGCTATTTGATAACCTCAAATGGTGAATGTATGTGTTCGGGTAGCCGTACCTGTTTAAGAATGAAGAATGTATTGTGCTTTGTAGCAGTAAAGTTAGCTACAATGACAATGTTGTTTGCGCAAATGTCTTTGGATACCTCCAGGGTTTATACCCTTCACGAAGTGGTGGTGGTTGGACAACAGGCGCCCACTGAAATTATTCCTGTGCAAATCTTGTCGGGTGAGGCGTTGCAGCGGCTCTCCGCCCACTCTGTGGCCGATGCGCTCCGGTATTTTTCCGGCGTGCAACTGAAGGATTACGGCGGGATAGGAGGGTTGAAAACCGTGAATATCCGCAGTCTGGGCACCAATCATGTGGGGGTGTTTTATGACGGTATCGCCATCGGGAACGCCCAAAACGGACAGGTGGATATGGGGCGGTTTTCACTGGATAATATGGAGGCGGTTTCCCTGTATAACGGACAAAAGAGCGCCCTGCTACAGCCGGCGCGCGACTTCGCGTCGGCGAGCGCCAT
>JAITIL010000119.1 GCA_031279475.1 Prevotellaceae bacterium
ACAGGCAACTATTTCGGAATGGCCAGCAGCAGCATCCTGGAACCGATGGTGCTGCTCTACCGCCGCACCGCCGACAAGCGTTACCTCGATTTTGCCGAATACATCGTCGCCCAATGGGAGACGGAACAGGGGGCGCACCTGATCAGCAAGGCGCTGGCCGGCGTTCCCGTGGCGGAGCGTTTCCCGCATCCCGCTTCCATGGACAGGGAGTGGTTCAGCCCGTTCAACGGCCAAAAGGCCTACGAGATGATGTCCTGCTACGAGGGACTGCTCGAACTGTACAAAATAACCGGCCGGAGCGAATACCTTTCGGCTGTGGAAAAGACGGCCCGCAGCATCATGGACACGGAGATCAACATCGCCGGGTCGGGCAGCGCCTTTGAGTGCTGGTATCACGGGCAGGAGCAGCAGACGCGCCCCACTTACCATACGATGGAAACCTGCGTAACGGTGACCTGGCTGAAACTTTGCCGTTCATTGCTTGCACTCACCGGCAATCCCATATATGCCGACCAGATAGAACTCACGGCCTGCAATGCCTTGCCGGCCGCCATGAAAGACGACGCCTCCCAAATCGTAATGTACAGCCCGCTCGACGGGCTGCGCGACCCGGGGCACGGCCAGTGCGGCATGCACATCAACTGCTGCAACGCCAACGGGCCGCGGGGTTTCGCGCTGCTGCCGCAAGTGGCCGTGATGCGGTCGGACAGGGAAGTCATCGTAAACCTGTACACCGACCTCTCGGCGGAAATCGTTTGGGACAGGAAGAACAAAGTTTCCCTAAGTCAGCAGACCCGCTATCCGGAGGACGGGGCGGTGACCATCCGGGTGGACGCCGGCCGGCCGGAGGCTTTCGTGATAGCCCTGCGCATCCCGGCATGGAGCAAGGAAAACAGCGTCTCGGTCAACGGGGAAACATTGGGCGGCGTGACGCCCGGCGAATATTACCGGATCGACCGCACGTGGAAAAAAGGCGACGTCGTCCGCGTGCAGTTTGACGTTCGCGCCCGTGTGGTACGGCAGGACGGCTCGGCGGCCATTGTCAGGGGGCCGGTGGTGCTGGCGCGCGACAACCGCTTCGGGGACGGCTTTGTGGACGAGGCTGCCCGTATCCTGGATAAAGACGGTTACGTGGAACTGACGCCCGCCGTCCGTAAACCGGATGGGGTATGGCTGGCATTCACGGCGCCGCTGGCCCCGGGCACCTTCGATGCGGAAGGCGCTCATCCGAAGCAGATCCATTTCTGCGACTTTGCTTCCGCCGGCAACACCTGGGACGATGCGCTCCGTTACCGGGTATGGATTCCCGAACCGATGAATGTGATGCAGACCATTTATAAACCGTACGACAAATAACCTTGGGCGTCTTCAGAAAATAATTGTTAACTTTGTATATAAATACCTAAAAGAATTTACAATATGAGAAAAATTTTTATCTTTTTTGGCGTCATATTGCTGGTTGCGTGCCAAAGCGAGCGCGTTACGGTAAACAATTTGCGTTGCGAATTACTAACCAACCCGCAGGGGCTCGACAGCCCGTCGCCGCGCCTGAGCTGGGAAATCGCCGGCCGTGCGCGCGGCGTTAAACAAACGGCCTGTCACATACTGGTGGCCTCGTCGCTGGAAAAACTTCGCGCCGGCGAGGGCGACTTGTGGGATTCGCAAACCGTACATTCCGACTGCTCGGTTTTTGTGCCATACGCGGGAAAACCGCTCGAAAGCCGTACCGTTTGCTACTGGAAAGTGGGGATAACCACCAACCAGGGCGTTTCGGTGTGGAGCGAGCCGGCCGTGTGGACCATGGGGCTGCTGAAAGCGGCCGACTGGCAAGCCCAATGGACAGGGCTCGACCGCGCGTTTGCCGGCGATGTGCTGGAAAAAAAGACCCGCCTGGCGGCGCGGTATTTCCGCAAGGAGTTTGAAACACCGCAGAAGCCGGTAAAAGCCACGCTCTACCTCTCCGGGCTGGGGCTTTACAAGTTGTATGTCAATGGCCAAAAAATCGGCGACCAGGAATTATCGCCCACGCCCACGGATTACACCAAGGCGGTAAAATATAACACGTTTGACGTTACGGGCAGTATCGTTAGAGGCAAAAACGCCCTGGCCACCACCTTAGGCAATGGACGCTTCTTCTCCGTACGCATCGGCCAAGTGGATAATATTCCGGCTGTCCGGCATTTCGGATTTCCCAAAATGTTGCTGCAATTAGAACTGGAATATGCCGACGGCAGCCGCCAAACGGTGGTAAGCGACGGCGCCTGGAAAGTCACCGCCGAGGGTCCCATCCGCGCCAACAACGAGTATGACGGCGAAGAATATGACGCCACGAAAGAAATGCCGGGCTGGAACGCCGCAGGCTTTAACGACGCCGGCTGGCTTCCTGCCGAAGTGGTGGCCGCGCCCGAAGGCCGGTTAGAGGCGCAGACCAACCCGAACATCAAAGTGATGGAAACCTTGAAGCCGGTGGCCGTAAAAGCGCTGGACAACGGCGTGTATGTGCTCGACATGGGACAGAACATGGTGGGCTGGCTGCGCATGAAAGTAAAGGGGAACAGGGGCGACCGGGTAAAACTTCGCTTTTCCGAAACCATAAACCCCGACGGCTCTATTTACTTGGCCAACATTCGCGGCGCCGAGGTCACAGATACCTACACGTTGAAAGGAGGTGGCGTGGAAACCTTTGAGCCCTCGTTTATCTATCACGGCTTCCGTTATGTGGAAGTGACCGGCTTTCCCGGAACACCGACGGTGAACGATTTCGCCGGCTGCGTGCTCTACGACGAAATGGAAACCACCGGCGCGTTCGAAACATCCAACGAAACCATCAACCAAATATACAGGAATGCGTATTGGGGCGTCCGGGGGAATTACCGCGGCATGCCTACCGATTGCCCGCAGCGCGACGAGCGCCTGGGCTGGCTGGGCGACCGCGCCGTGGGCTCGCAGGGGGAAAGCTTCGTCTTCAACAACCACAGCCTGTATGCCAAGTGGCTGGACGATATTGAACAGTCGCAGCGCGAAGACGGCAGCATCCCCGACGTGGCGCCGAACTATTGGGTGCTCTACAACGACAATATGACCTGGCCGGGCGCGTACCTCATTATCGCGAATATGCTGTATGAGCAGTATGGCGACAGGGCGCCGCTGACGAAGCATTATGCGTCCATGAAAAAATGGCTGTCATACATGCGCGGCAAGTACATGGTGGCGGATATCATGACGAAAGACACTTACGGCGACTGGTGCATGCCGCCCGAGCGCCCGGAACTGATTCACTCGGAAGACCCCGCCCGCAAAACCGACGGCGCCATACTCGGCACCTCGTTTTATTACCGGATGCTGCACCTTTTGCAGCGCTTTGCCGAATTACAGGGCAAAACGGACGATGCCAAAGCCTTTGCCGAAGAAGCAGTGGCCGTCAAAACGGCTTACAACCGTAAATTCTTCCATGCGGAGACGGCGCAATACGGCAACAATACCGTTACCGCCAACCTGCTGTCGCTGTGCTACGGCCTCGTTCCCGAGGGCTACGAAAGCAGGGTGTTTGCCAACATTGAGGAAAAAACCCTTACCGAATTCAACGGGCATGTCAGCACCGGCCTGGTGGGCATCCAGTGGTTGATGCGCGGGCTGTCTGACTACGGCCGCGCCGACCTTGCCTACCGTATCGCCACCAACCGCGACTACCCGAGCTGGGGCTATATGATAGAAAATGACGCAACCACCATTTGGGAACTCTGGAACGGCAATACCGCCGACCCGGCCATGAATTCGCACAACCACGTGATGTTGCTCGGCGACCTGCTGGTGTGGTACTACGAATACCTGGCCGGCATTCAAAACGCGGCGGGCGGCAGCGGCTTTGAGAAAATCGCCATGCGCCCCCATCCCGTCGACGGGTTGGACTGCGTCAAGGCTTCTTACCGGTCGGTGCGCGGCAAGATTGCAAGCCACTGGCAAAAACGCGAAGATAAATTTACGTGGAACATAACGCTGCCCGCCAATACCGTGGCGCGGGTTTACGTTCCCGCCGCCAGCGAGGAAGAAGTATACGAAAACGGCGTAAAAGCGGCTTCGGCCGAAGGGGTGAAGTTCATTGAACAGGCCGGCGGCTATGCCGTATATGAAGTCGGGTCGGGCGAGTATTTCTTTTCGTCGAAGTTGTAGTCCACCCCGGGCAATGTTGGACGAAAACGCCAGTGATCCGCAAAGCCACAAAGGACACAAAGAAAAACATTCCTAAAACCAGGGGCTGTCCCAAAATCGAGACAGCCCTTATTATTACCCGGGCAGGTTAAACGCTATTTTCAGCGCCTCCATATCCTCCCTGGTGGTGCCGTCGGGCTCGAAGCCCATGGCTTTGGCGGCAAGGTATATCTGCGCCGACTTCGACAGGACGTCAACCTGGTCGAACGCCGCCATCACATCCGTATCAACGGCGCACACGCCATGTTTTTCCCACATCACCACATCATATTCTTTCAGCGTTTCCACGGTGGCGCCGGCCAGTTCAACAGAGCCCGGCATCCTGTAGGGGATGACGCCAAGCCCCTTGGGGCAGAACGCCCGTGTTTCGGGAATCATGCTCCACAGCAGATACGTCAGTTTATCCTTTTCGAGAAAAGGCCGGTGATGCGTCATGGCAACCAACTCCACAGGATGTGTATGCAGCACGGCCTTACGTCCGGAGCCAATACCTGTTTGATAGTCGTGTATCGACAGGTGGGAAGTCAATTCGGATGTTGGCTTCACCGGATTATCTGCTATAATTACGTAGCCGGCGCAATCGTCCAGCATGCGGATCACCGCCCCGTTTTCCATAGGCCAGCGCGCGAGGTCGCGCATGCGCCTGTTTGTCCCCTTGCAAAAGAAGTAGCCGCCTTTCAGGTGCGGCAGCGTCCTGCCCACAGGTATGGCATCGCTAATGGGCTCCATGGCTTTTATTCCCTCGTCGGCGATATCCGTAATATTAATCGTAATATTGCCGCCATTGCGCTCCGCCCAGCCTTTCTGCCAAAGGTAGCCGGCCACTTCGGCCACGTCGTTGATGCGTTTTGTCAGCTCGGGGCGACTTTCTAATATTGATTTCATGTTTTTTTTACTTAAATAATTGAGGTAACACCATAGAAATAATAAGGATGGCTAATCCGGCGACCAGTACGGCAATTGTTCTCCGCCCCGAGGCTTTCCATTCTTTCAGTATAATTCCCCACAGGTTACTGAATATTACATTTAGGGACATCAGTATGCTCCACGAGAAAGCCATCATTACACTGCCCGGCTCGAAGAAGCTTTGCCCGATACCCAGCCCGAAAAACTGCGAATACCACAAAAGGCCCGCCAAGGCGCAAAAAAGCAGGTTATTCACCCAGTTTGCGCCCGATATGGAGGTGTAATCCTTGAACGTCCTGTTTTTATAATTTTGGTACAGGCAATAACCGGCATTGGTTATAAATCCTCCGATGGTGACCAACAGTATGACGGGGCACAGCATCAACAGTTCGTTGGCTCCCAAGTTGGCCAAATGCGCTTTAATGGGTGCGCCGGCCTCTAACCCCAGGTTAAAGCAGGCGCTCATGACCCCCGCCAACAGGGCGATAAGAATGCCTTTTTTCAAGGCAAAATCTTTAACCGCTTTCCGCTTTTCCGCTTCCGGCAGATGCTGCGATTTCAACGCCCCGGCGTAGCCAATAACGGCAATGCCGGCAATGGCAATGCTCACGCCGGCGAGGAGGACAAGCCCGTTGCCGGAGAAAAGGCTGTCGCCTTTCAGTATGGCCGGTATCAACGTTCCAAAGGCCGAACAGGTGCCTAAGGCTAACGACTGCCCAAGGGCAATCCCCAGATAGCGCATGCTGAGCCCGAAGGTCAAGCCGCCAATTCCCCAAAGGGCGCCAAAGCCTGTGGCTTTCCACGCGCCGCCGCCTGCCGCCGACCAAACATCCGGCAGCGAAACTTCCGGCGGAAGCGCGAGCCATGCGCCCACAAAGGGGAACAGCAGCCAGGCAAAAACGCCCTGTGTCAGCCAAAAACATTCCCACGACCAGTTTTTCACTTTATTGATCGGGACATAGGAGCTCGACTGCCCGAAACTGCCGACAGCAATGACGAGCAACCCAATTAATAATTCATAACTCATAAAGATAATATTTAGTGGTTAGTGATTAACATAATAACTCTTAACTCTTAGTTCTTAGTTCTTAACTCTCTTCCCCGTTACCTCTCTTTCGTACTGCTGCACTTCGGCAATATAGTCCTCGCCAACGGCTATGTTGTTTTTCAGGCAGAAGTAATCCCACACCGCATTCCAGGGTAAACCTTTGGCTTCCTCCAATAGCGCAAGGCGTTCGAAATATTGGCCGTTGGCCTCGTATTCGCGAAGTTTGGCTACCGGCTCAAGAAGCCCTTGCAGAAATGCCTTTTGTGTAGCGCGGATACCAATCACGTAGGCGCCGATACGGTTGATAGAAGCGTCGAAGAAGTCGAGGCCTGTATGCACTTTGCCTAATGCGCCGGCGCGGATAATTTCTTTCGCCAGTTCTGTTATTTCATCATTAAGGATAACCACATGGTCGGAATCCCAACGGACGGGGCGGCTCACGTGAAGCATGATTTCGGGCGTAAACAGCAACAGGGAAGAAATCTTGTCGGCCACGCTTTCCGACAAATGGAAGTGGCCCACGTCGAGGGTTACCATTTTTTGCTTTTTAGCGCCATATCCAAGATAGAAGTCGTGCGAGCCCACGGTGTAGCTCTCCAGCGCAATGCCGAACAATTTAGACTCCACACAGTCTTTCATGTGCCTGTAATCCGTAGCGAAAATCTCATCCAGCGATTTTTCCAGAATCGAACGGTACAGGTACCGATTTACGGTTAAGTCCTTAGACCCGTCGTGTATCCACAGGTTCATGATGCAGGGGTCGTTTTGGAAGTTACCCATTTCTTCCGAAATGGCGCGGCAGCGCTTTGTGTGCTCCAGCCAAAAGTCGCGGATAGCCTTGTCGGGGTTGGCCAGTGTAAGCTCGCCGCTTTTAGCGTGTCCGAAAGAAGTAGAGTTGAAATCCAATTTCAAATTCTTGTCCTTTGCCCATTGCATCCAGCTTGTAAAATGCGAGGGCTCCACCTGGTCGCGGTCTACCGCCTTACCCTGGAAGTCCCCATATATTTCGTGCAGGCTTAACCGGTGGTTCCCGGCAACCAGCGTCTGGACTTTTTCAATATCGGCGCGCAATTCGTCGATATTACGGGCCTTGCCCGGATAATTCCCGGTGGCCTGTATCCCGCCGCCGCCGAGGTTACCAAGACTTTCAAATCCCGTTACATCATCGGCCTGCCAGCACTGGATAGAAATTTGCAACTTTTGCAGTTTTTCCATGGTGGCGTCCACGTCCACACCAATGGCGGAATAGCGTTCTTTCGCTATTTCATACGCCTTTTCTACTAATTTACTTTTTTCCATTCAAGATTTATGTTTTAAAGTTATTTTATCAACGTTAGAAAGTACCGGTATTTCTCGTCCCACCGGCCGGTGTGCTGCGGATAGAATATTTCCGGACTGACACTGCGGCGTATTACATCCCTTATCTCCTGCAACGAATTTACGTGCCCTAAGGCTTTTGCCTGCATCATGATATTCCCCATGGCGGTAGCTTCGCCGGGCCCTGCCACCACCGGAATGCCGGTAGCGTTGGCCGTCATTTGGTTTAGCAGTTTATTCCGCGACCCGCCGCCAATAACGTGCAGCCTTTCGAGCGGGAACGGGGCTACTCCCTGAAGGCAATTCAGCACATACTTATATTTCATGGCGAGGCTGTCGAAAATACAGCGGATAAAACAGGCTTCCGATTCAGGCGCCTTTTGCCCTGTCCTTTCACAGAAAGCGGCAATGGCCCCCGTCATGCTTTCCGGATTGGCAAACGACGGGTCGTCGGGGTCAATGAATGTGCGGAAGCCCTCTACCGAATCCGACAGGGCCACTATTTCAGGGTATGTGAACGTTTTCCCCGCAACTTCCCATTCCTTGCGGCACTGTTCGAGCAGCCACATCCCCGCGATATTTTTCAGGAAGCGCACCGTACCGTCCACGCCTCCCTCATTGGTGAAATTAAGGCGGAACGATTCGTCATTGATGACAGGGTCGTTGACTTCGATACCCATCAGCGACCATGTGCCCAGGCTGAGGTATGCAAAGTTCCTGTTCTCTGCCGGCGTCGCCACAACAGCCGAGGCCGTATCGTGCCCGGCGACGGCAATCACCGGGATTTGAGCGGCGCCGCATTCGCGGGCAACGCTTCCGGTGAGGCGCCCTGTGGCTTGTCCCGGCATCACCATCGGCGGAATGAGCGAAGCGTTCACGCCCATGCCTTCCAGCAGTGATTTTTCTATTTGTTTTGTGCGCGGGTTCAGCAACTGGGAGGTGGACAGGATGGTATATTCGCAAACTTTTTCTCCTGTCAGCAGGTAAGACAAAGCATCCGGCATGAAGAGTATCTTTGCCGCATGTTGAAGGGCGGAGGCGTTTTCCTCCTTTGCCGCATAAAGCTGGAATAAGCTGTTAAAGTTCATAATTTGGACGCCCGTCAGCGCATAAACGTCCTTACGGGGAAGGATTTTCTCGAAATACGCTTCCGGCGCGCCTGTGGTATACGGGTCGCGATAAGACCTTGCCGTCCCCAGGATAGAGCCGTCTTCGCCCAGGTATACGAAATCGACGCCCCAGGTATCAATACCAATGGCGTCGATCCTTATATTTTGGGCTGCCGCTGTTTTTAGCCCCTCTTTCAAGGCTTCGAATAAAGCGAAGATATCCCAATAATATTTGTTGTGGATACGTATTATCTTATTAGGGAAACGCGTGAGTTCCCTTATCTCCAATTTGTTATTTGCGAGCGTGCCGATTATGCTGCGCCCACTTGTAGCGCCAACGTCGAGCGCAAACAGGTTTATCCCGGAAGTATTTTTCATGCGACAAACGTATTAATTATATATCACATGTTACTTTGAGTTTTGATTTAACTACTTTGAATTTTGACACTATTTTAAATTTTGTTATATTTTTGTAAAACATTTAGTATTTTTGTTATTTATAATGGAAAATGCTATTCATATCAAATACCTGCTCACTACAGAACAGGATTTGAGATGGGGAATAACGGTGAACACCGTTGGTTTTCAGCATATTGATCATCTTCAACCCTATCCCCCATCCAACCATCCTACGCGCTATCTGTTTTCCACAGACAAAGGGCGCATCCTGGACGAATACCAACTGCTCTACATTACCCGCGGCAAGGGGGAATTCAGGTCTAAAAGCTGCAAAAAACTTAAAATAGAAGAGGGCTGTATGTTCCTCCTATTTCCGGGGGAATGGCATACTTATTACCCCGATAAATCTACAGGATGGGATGAATATTGGATCGGTTTTGACGGAAGTAATATGGACAGCTTAATTAATAGTGAATTTTTCAACCGCCAGTATCCGGTCTTTTCTGTGGGAATCAGCGAGCAAATTGTACAATTATATGAATGGGCCATAGCTACGGCAAAAGAGCAAAAAGCCGGCTTCCAACAGATGCTTGCGGGGTATGTAAATTTGCTGATAGGTTATGCCTATTCCTACGGCCGGCAATCCAAATTCGAAGAGATGCGGATCGTGAAGAATATCAATAAGGCCAAAATTATCATCAGGGAGAACCTGCACACTAAAATAAATCCTCAAATAATTGCCGGAAGCCTGAATATGAGTTATTCGTGGTTCAGGCGCATATTCAAGCAATATATGGGCATTTCACCGGCGCAATATATTGTAGAGATTAAACTTCAGAAAAGCAAAGAACTGCTAACAAATACAGACATGTCAAGCAAAGAAATTTCTTTTGAAACAGGTTTTGACAACCCCGACTACTTCTGTACTATATTTAAGAAAAAAACCGGCCTCTCCCCTTTAGAATACCGGGCGTTTACCCAGGGCATAAATCTTTAATATATCATCGTACCTGATATTTATTCCGTAGGTCAACTGGCGAAGACAGGAAAAAGAATTACCTTTTTGAATATAAGCGATATAAGAGTTTTTTCTTTTATTTTCTTTTTCTTTCTTTATTTTTTTAGACGTCTGTATTCAAACTGTAAGAACGATATGTTCTTCCTCCTTTAAAATCTATCCTACCCAATCTTACCATGTGATACAAATGCTTTTTCAAGTCTTTTTCATCTACATCAGGTAGCCTATTGTAAATTTCCCGACGCGTAGAACTGGGATGCAAACGCAAATCTTCTTCAATCAAAGCAATTAACCTGTGAGGCTCAATTGTTTTGAGTGAAGTTTTGATATTGACTTTCGAATTAGCAATAATTTTTGGATTTATCAAAAAAGAATTACCTTTTTTTATACCTCGTGTAACCACAATTCCCAATTCTACCAATTTATCGGTGTAACTTCTTTGCCTTTTGTTGTCAACAAGCTGTAGTAAATTATCCAATTCGATAGACAGTAACTTCTTGTGCTGTGCAATCAGGCCCAACGCAATGAAATTTTTTTGTGAGATGTCGTAATTTTGTGTGACATAATCCAATACAGGCAAAACTTCTTCATTTACAATTTTAGACGTTTGAATGACAGTAGTAGAATTGAAGTCAGAAATGATTTGTGGCAATTCTTTGGTGTCCAAAGTATTTAATTCATAAATCAAATCATAACCGCTACCTTCGCCTTCCATTAGCTTGAGGTCGTGCATTACGCGAATAAAATGGGGGTTACGACGTTGGCGAGCGTGTAAAATGTTATTGGCGGTAACACCAATCGGCAGTCCGCCAGGGTTTGAAATTTCAAGACGACCAGGATAAACCGCTATCACAATGTCACCGGAGATGGTGAAACTCTTATGGGCAAAAGCGTTAAGCAGAAGCTCCCGAATTACTTTTGGGTGGTAATGGCGAATTTGTTTGCGAAATAAACCATTAGGAAATTCATGAAAATAGGTTAGTTCTATTGCCTTATGTTCAATATCCAATAGCAACTGAGCCGGGTTAAGCAGATTATCATGCCAGTCTTCTTTGCGGATCTTGCGCTCTAAATGGTCGTACACAATGTATTGAACGGTTATCGGGTAAGCAATGCGGCTTCGTTGCGCTGCATTTCCAAGCCACAAAATACCGAGATATGTTAAAAATTCACCACTAACAAAGTTGTAATTTTCAATAATTTCTTCATCGTTCATTTGTTTGATATGCTCACTTACGCGGTCGGATTTACGAATATCATTGGCAAAATCACGGACACTACTTATGTCAACATCACTGATTTTTACTGATTTCGGACAAACCAACTCCCACTGATATGCTTGCTTTTCATAAGCCAGACGGTGAATATCCTCGTTTCGTACCGGTTCGCATTTATCAGCAATTCTTAAATAAATTTTGCCATCGGACGTTGTGGCAATGGATTTCATAGAAGGTGACACTACGATTGTAAAATATTGACCACCATTATTATAAGTCAAATTTTCCGAACCAACAAGAGTTACGTTGAAACATAAACTACGAAGTCTCGTAACGGCATTATTGATTTCTTCCTGCTCAACAATTTGATTTTCATGTGGTAATTTTTTCTTATCATCGAAACCTATGAAGATTTTTCCACCTTGCGCATTTGCCAAACTCACACAAGTAACGGCAAGGTCGCGAAAACCTTTGTCTCCACTTCTGATTTTTTGAAGGCTTTTATATTCTACATTTAAAGTTTCCATTGCAGCTATTCGATTATCTTGTTGTTGAAAAAGGAGGTACAAGATATATACTTTTTTGCACATATACAAATTTGCATAAAAAAAAACCGCCCCCTTTCCAGGGAGCGGTTTTTCTTATTTCCGGCACGACGGTTAGTTCTTAATCACAATGTGTTCGGTGTGCACCACACTCCTGCCATTAAAGTTGCCGTCTTCGCTTTGCTCCCGTCCATAGAATATGATGAAGTAGTGTCCGCTCGACAATCCATTCACCATAATCTGCATTTCCTCTCCACTGACGAGCGCTAATTTACCCGACAGTATCCTGTAAGCGTATGATTCACCTACCGTGTTTATTACCGCGATACTGTTTACAAGCATATTCTTCGGTACAATCCTCAATGGCGTGCTGTTGCTTGCCACCGTCGGGAAGACGTCTACGTCATACGTGGTCCTTACCTCGATATCCAACCGGCCTTCCACACTGGCGCAGGCGCCGCTATTGTTGCCCTGGTTGGTAGCCACTACCCGCAGGATGGAAGAAGTAGACCCAATTTTCAACGTAATGCCCGGATCGGTATCAAAGCTGCCCACACCCAAGCTGTAGCCAGAAGGTATAATCCACTTGTAATTTACATTATGTTTAGCATGAGCGTCTTTTACCTTATAATTCCTTTCCTGGCCTTGTCTTACTACCCGATCGCCCAGAATTACCGGCACATCAGGCGCTGTTTCCACATTCACCACAAACGGATCGGATACCACCTTACAACCCCTGTCATTCATGACGGTTACCGTATACGTACCGCTTTCCGACAACTTGTATGAAGCGGTTGCAGATACTTCCAGGAAGTTATCTTTCAGCCACCTGTAGGTTATGCCGCTGCCATGTATAGACGTGGTCAACACATACGAAGCCTTATCGGATGTACATATTGCAAACGGACTGGTCATAATCGTCCCGTTAACGGCAATGTCCGGAATTGCATTTTCAAACTCGGTACAATTCAAGCCGCCATCGTCCGTTATATTCACAATAACCTCACGAACAAGGTTCATGTAGGCTGCATCACCCTGAGCCGACGTATTCATTACGCGGTTTTGAACCTTTGTGGTGAAGTATGTTACACCACCCGCCAGCGAGCCGACACCCGGAGCTATCGCAACGCCTACTTGCTGTTCGCCCCAATTGTTGGGTGTAAAGATTAGCGTTGAAGGCGTAATCGCTACAAGGCTATTAGGATCACTTATTCCTACCGTCACATTACCTTGCGGCGCCGAAGCCAGCCGTACGGTATATGTTTCGGCCGTGTGTCCTTTTTGCAGGTTGATTACAGTCTTGCTCACAATCACGTCAACGATAGCAAGATGGATTGACGTACTTGCCGTGCAACCATTGGCGTCGGTTACTTCCACCGTATAGTTACCCGCCGCCAGACCGTTCACGGCCGCTACGGCATAAGTTTGAGCGCCAACCTTATAAGTGTAATTACCCGATCCGCCCGACGCCACGATAGCGATTGCACCGTCGGCATTGTTTCCGGTGGGCAAGGCTGTCACCTGTACGGTAACGGCCAGCATCATCGGTTGAGGAATAAACATCGACAACGACGCCTCATTTCCGCTATTATCTTTTACAAAGACATCATGTACGCCTGCAGCGACTCCGGTCAATGTAGCGCTGCTGTTCCATACCGGCATATCACCCCACCGGTATTGATACGGCGACGATCCGCCCGAGGCCGTTATCACAATTTCACCGTCGGCGCCACCGTAACAGCTAACAGGCTTTGTTACTTGCGCTGACATACTAATTCCGCCCTGTTCGGCCAATTTAATATCTGCAGTAACCACACAGCCCTTACCGTCCTTCACATAGAAGGTATAGAATTGCGCCTGCAGTCCGGTAAACGTATTGCCATACTGATAGGTGTTTTGTGCATCTACCGAGTACTGATACGGTAACGATCCGCCGGCAGCATCTATGCGTACCGCTCCATCGGCAGCGCCCGGCGCCGTAACCACAGCCGTTATCACCGCTGCAGCCGTTAAACGGGCAGGATTGTTGAGTATTACTTCCGGACCTGTTGTGATGCGACCCAGTGACAGTTCTTTCACATAAACCGTATAGGTGCCTGCCGCCAATCCCGTAATGATGTTGTTGTTAGTCCAATTCACCCAATCTACGGAATAGGCATACGGCGAGCGTCCGCCGCTGGCTGTTACCGCAATAGCGCCGTCGTTTCCACCGAAGCAAGCCGGTTCATTGATTATGCTTACGCTGATTGCCGGACTCGGGTCCTCACCCGGAACAGGCGCCGTAATCTGTATCTTACCGCTCACATTACATCCCTTATCGTCGGCCACGACAATTTCATATTCGCCGGCCGGTAATCCAGCCACATAGCCGCTATTTTTCCAACCACTTGCATTCACGTTATATTGATACGGCGCAGTACCACCTTTTGCCGTAATCAAGATCGCAGCATCGGAAGCGCCTGGCGAAGAAAGGTTTTGTACAACAGTAACGGTAAAGCTCAAGGCTTCCTTGCCTTTCAATACGACATTCGGCACATATGCTTTCTGAGGCTGCGCCGCATTGTCTTTCACGTATACGACATACGTACCTGCCGGCAAGCCGGTGAGTGTACTTGAGGCCGCATAAGTCTTGTCGTCGAGGCTGTAGGTATAAGTGCCTGAACCGCCCCAGGCCGTTACGATAATTCGACCGTCGGTCGCGCTATGACATGTCGGGTCTTGCGTGGTGTAAGTCACACTTAACCTTTCTATATCATCCGCTCCTGTGGCGCCCACTAACACGCTCTTCGCCGCCACGCAACCACTTGCATCGGTTACCGTCAGCGTGTAAAGGCCGGCTTCTATAGCATTGAAAGTATAGGTGTTTGACGTAGCATATCCCGAATACGCGCCATTATTAAGGCTCAAGGTATAAGGCGATTGACCGCCTGCTATCGAAAGCGCTATCTGGCCGTCTACCGCTGCCGGCGCCGAAGCCGATTTTACCGAAGTAATATCAAACGTTACCGGCTGTATGGCCGCTACCGTAACAGGAGTAGCCAAATTGCTCGTACATCCGCGGCCGTCTTTCACTAATACGTCGTAATTGCCAGCGCTCAAGCCTGTTATCTTGTTATCAGAACTCCATTGTACACCCGAGAGTGAATATCCAAGGGCGCCCACGCCGCCTGTTGCCGTAATTTCAACGCTACCATTGTTATTGCCGCAAGTAGTGGCTGTTGGGGTCACCTTAGTGATTACAGGACGCGGCGTTGCAGCTCCCACGACTAATTGTATGACACTGCTATAATCTGTTCCACTTTGTACTTTCAGGTCATACGTGCCGGCGCTCAATCCGACAAACACATGCACGGTAGCCGTAGAAGAGGTTGTCCACGCTGTACCGTTGTTATTGGTAAAGCTATAGGTTCCATCACCACCCGAAGCTGTTACTGTTATTTCGGCATTGACGTCACCTTCGCATACCAAAGCGCGGGTGATACTTGCCGTAATGCCCACGTGCGGCGTGATGGTTGACGGTGCAAATCCCGGAACACCCACCACAATTGGCGTAGCCTCGCAGCCTGTAGCGCCCTTGTAATGCACGGTAAAGGCATACGTTCCTGCAGCCAAACCGCCGAAGACATTCGTCGACGCCCAAGACTCGCTATTCTTGCGGTATTCGAACTTCGCCGGATCCCCGATGATATTCAAGGTCACTTCCGCATCATCGACGCCCAGGCCCGACAGTTGTTTGGTAACGGTAGCCGTAAATGTTAACGGAGCGGCCTGATCCACGGTTACGTCAATGGTGGCCACATGGCCCGCAGCATCTTTCACGGTAATGGTATGCACGCCCGCGCCAAAGCCCGACAGGACATTTGACCCGTTAAACGCTGTACCATTTTTCGAATACATATAACCGCTGCTACCAAACGCCTGTACCGTAATTTCCGCATCTGCCGCCACATCGCAAGTCAATGGTTTGGTAACTGTAGCCGTCAGGCTAATCGTTACGGTTGACCCGTCATCGGGATATTTACCGATTTCAATTGGCACAGAAGCCATACAGTTATGTCCATCTTTGGCATATACATAATTCATGCCTTCCGACAGGCCTCCCACCACGTTGCCGGATGAGAAGTCGTTATCCAAACCGGTAGCCGAATAATGGTAATCGCTGCCCGAGCCGCCTGTAGCCTGTAAGGTAGCCGTAGCGTCATGCGCGCCTGCAGCCGATACCGGCGTAATGCTTAATACGTTCAGGAGCAGTTGCGGTCTTGATTCTACGGTAATTGTTTTTTCCGTTATACAGCCCTTGGCGTCCTGTACTTTCACACTATAGACGCCTGCAACAAGGCCTGAGAATGAGGTTGCACCGTCTACATACGCGCCGTTGTTGATCGCCGCTTTATACGGCGTCGTGCCGCCCGTGATCTCAAAGGTGACCGCACCCGTAGACTCGCCATAGCACAATGGGTTAGAGCCTTGTTCATTAATAATGGTTAACGGGCTTGACGGGCCTTTAATTTCAATATTGTCTTCGGTCGTCACACATACTCCATTATCAATCTTCAACGTGTAGGTGCCCATGCCAAGATCGGTAAAGGTCGCAGCAGTTCCCGTCCTATCAGGTCCTGCCTGGCTGCCATCCGACTTCAATAAAGTAAATGTTGCCGGAGATGCAGCGGTATATATAAGCTTACCTTCCGTAGCGCCATGACACGAGAGTTCGGTAATACTGTTCGTTACATCGAACGTTACATCGAATTTCGGCCACAATACATAGGTGATGGTCTTGCTTGAAGTGCCTTTACATTGTTTTGTCCCTACTGCCGGGGTAACCGTGTAAGTGATCGTTTGCGGCGCATTATTCTGACCGGTATAAACCAATGACTCTTTAATATCACCCACACCTGTTTCTGAAGGCGCACCATTAACCTTCTTTTCCCATGTGAAGGCTGCCCCTGCAGAGCCGGTAAACGAGTGTTGAACGTCAGCTTTCTCACAGTTTGTGTAGCTTTCATCCTGCCCGTCTATCGTCGGCACGGCATACATGATTACCTGCGCTTCGTTTGAATACGTGGTTGTGCAAGCCCCAAAGGTGGCGTCACTGCTTTCAACCGCTACGCGGAAAACATAAGCATTTTCCAATGATGGAGTTACAGTTGCCGTTGTAGAAGAGCCTCCAGGAGGATAAGGAGTCCAACTACCGGCGCCGGGATTCGTACTTAAAGCCTTGTATTCCCACCGTTTGATTGTGGTATTACCGCCAGTAAATCCCGACAAAGTAAAGGTTTGAGGCGCAGTGTCCCCATGACAGAATTCCATTACCGGCGGAGTTAACGTACCGGCGTCGGGTGCGGGGCGATAATCTACCGTTATCGGGCCTGCCTGGCTCGGCGTACAGAAGTCACTGGTATAAGTTACCGCATAGGTGTATGTTCCGGTTGCCGGCACGGCGGTATTCACACGCCAATAGCCGCCGGTACCCGTATAGCTATCCGTAGTCATTCCGGAGGTAATGGTTCCTGTCCATGTAGCCGAAGCGTCAGGCAGTCCTCCTACCTTCAGTACAAGCTCGTTACCTTTGCAGAAGTTCGGAAGTGCTGTAGCGGCGCTACCATCTACCGAAAGGGTAATATTAACCGGCGCTTTCACCACTACCTTCATGGCCGATGAAGTATCCTCAGGACAGCCGCCGCTCACAATCACGCGGATATTATAAGTACCTTGTCCGAGTGTAGACAACGTATAAGTATCAGCGTTACTACTATTGGGTAAATCATTATAAGTAGAACCCTGTACATCCTGATAGATCCACTTGAACGATTCCCCAATGTAATTCAACAGTTTCAAATCGGCTCCACTGCCATAACACATGGTAACAGATGATGCGCCGTTTTGCGATACTATCGTGCCGCCCTGGCTCTTCGCATACATTCTTAATTCTACCGTATCGGAATAAGACGGCGTAGCGGTACATGAAGGCGTCGTAGCTCTTACCCTGTACCTGTATTTCTTTCCTGCTGCGAGGTCGGCTTCCGACGTATGGGAGTTGCTTGTAGCGCCCGGCACATTTATAAAGGCTGCGCCGTCCACACTGCGTTGCCATTGCAAGTCGCCTTCCCAACCGGCTACCTGCATGCTACGCGATTGACCGGTGCAGAGGTAAGGATCGCCGGTTAAGGTAATCTGGCCGCCTTTACCCGAATTCAACACATACACTTCAACTGGCGTAGAATAAACATCACTGCATCCGATATTTGAAACAACAGCCCGGTAATACCACGTACCTGCCGAAACAGGAGAAACCTGAATCTGCGGGGTAGTGGCGCCATTAATAAGCGCCCAATTGCCATTGCCATTATGTTCTTGCCATGCGATAGTTGTCCCCTGATAGTTCGATAAAGTTAACGTGGTTGTTGAGCTGGCGCAGATTGAACCCACAGCGGCCACACCCACGGTTCCTCCCACCGGTAACGGAGATATCATCAATTTCGCCCCGTTGCTGAGTACATTTTCGCAACCCGACAAGCCGGTCTTCATTTCTACCCTGTAGTTGTAAGTACCGGCAGCCACGCCCGAAACCGTCAAGGTTTGTCCTGCGCTCGTATAAGTGGCATTAGCCGGCACACCGTCCTTTACATCCGGCCATGTCAGACCGTCGGAATATTGCCAGTTGTAGGTCGCATCGCTTTCACCCGTGACTGTTGCCGTGAGCAAAGTGGCGCCTCCCGCACAACCATTCACATCAGCTACCGTGACAGTCGGTATAGTCATTACACGCAAGGTATAAGTACCTTCCGAATACGCCTCATTAGCACAAGCGCTATTCGTTACCTTACGAGTATAGACAAACGTCCCTGTTGTAATAGGTTTCGGCGTATAAGAGGCCTTATCGCCGCCCGATACTACCGGTGAGCCATTTTCATACCACTGGTAACTGTTGGCGCCTAATCCACCGTCAGCATTCGCTATACTGGTTATTTCTTCCGGTGTACCTCCATCACAAATCTTGTGTTCGGCTGTAGTAATGGTTCCCGGCGTAAATGGCGCAGCCACATTAATCGTAACAGCATCCGAAATGCCTTGGCAAGTTTCACCTTGAACACTCACTAATACCCTGTATTGTGCAGTGGCTGTAGCTGGGGATACCGTTAAAGTAGCTGTGGTCATGCCCGATACCGACGTCCAGGAAGCTTCGCTGTTAGCCCTGCTTTCCCACGCATAACCGGTAGCCGTAGCGGAAGGTTCGCTAAGCGCCGCGCCGATGGTAAATGATCCGTTATAGCATATTATAGATGCGCTCGGCGTTACATTTACGTTTTCCGCCTTATTTACCATAAGGATATATGACCCGGCGCTAAACTTACTGTCACTGCAAGCCACATCTATGACTTGGCGGGTATAGGTGTAAGTGCCTGCCACGGCCACATCACTGGTTACAGGTTGATAAGCAGCGTCGGTAGCGCCCGCTATTGGTGTACCATCCTTGTACCACTGGTAAGCAAAGGATCCGCTTCCGCCCGCAGGAGCTGTAACCGAAGCAACGACCGACGGAAGGTTACGCATACACGTTTCGGTGTAGGTAGTTCCGCCAAGTGCACCCGGATCAAAGTCGTTATATACCGTCACTGTTGCAGGCGTTGAAGTTATTACCGGAGCGCACGTTCCAGCGCTCAGTACGTCTACTTTGTAGTAATATATACCCGGCGCTATGCCTGAAGCTATATTTAATATATTCGTATTTTGACCGCTTACCGCATCCCAATTGGCGCCATCAACACTTTGTTTCCAAGTGTAGCCAAGCGCATCTGCAGGTTCTAGGGCTGTTATATCGAAACCGCCACATACACCTTGCGCCGCCGGCGTGAGGTTTGTGGTTTGTGTCCCGGCCGCACCTACGGTGAGCGTATAACTACCTGTTGCGGGCGTATAAGAAGCAGTGCTGCACGATCCGTCTTTCACGCCACGCGTATAAACTGCCGTTGTAGCGCCTGGGAACGTTCCGGGTTGATAGCTGGCTGCCGTAGCGCCCGGTATCGGGTTGCTACCTTGATACCACTGGTAACTGTAGTTACCGTCGCCGCCGGTCGGATCTGTCACATTGCCGCTAATGGCAGCCGGAAGGGCGTTTACACAGATTGATCCCGTGTTCACGATAAATTCACCTGCCCACAGTTCCGGATATACCGTTACCGTTGAAGGCGTTGAGGTTACCACATTACATGGCGCAGCCTCAGAAGTCGTGACGGTCACCCTGTAATAGTAGGCGCCCGGGGTTGTTTTTCCGGCTACCGTCAAGTCTTTACTATTGTCTGGCAAATCCGTCCAGTTTAATCCGTTGCCGCTGCTTTCCCATTTGTATGTTTGAGCGTTAGCCACCGTTCCTGCGGTAAGCGTAGACGGCTCATTATAGCATATTGTTGTATTTACAGGCACAATATCAATGGTTGGCGCAGCTCCGCCGCCCACATTCAAAGTAAATGAGGCTGCGGTAGATTTCTCACCGCATAATTTATCAATTACCCTGCGGGTATAAACAATCACGCCGGTCGTTGCAGCATCGGCCAGCTGCGGTTGATAGGTGGCTGCCGTAGCGCTTGTACCCAATGACGAGCCACCCTTATCCCACTGGTACGTGTAATCGCCGCTGCCGCCCGTCGGCGCACTCACGCCGGTGATGGCTTGCGGTTGCATGCCTACACATACGGCGCCTTCGCTTACCGTGAATGAGCCTGCATTAAAGGCTTCGCGCACCGTCACCGTGGCTGCATCCGAATAAATGTCGGCCGTACAACCACCATTATTGGTTACGTTCAACTTCGCACGGTAATAATACTCGCCGGCCACAGCCTTTCCGCCTGTTACCGTCAAGGTTTGTGCCGTTACTCCCATATTTGTCCATGCGCCATTTACATATTCTTCCCAGGCATAACTGTTGGCGCTGCCTGAAGCTGCTGCTACAGAGAAACCTGCCGCATTACATGCCGTTACCGTAGGGGTTTGCAAAGTTACCGCCGGCGCGGCCGTTACCGTCAAGGTATAGGTATTCGCCGACAGGGTCCAACCGGCGCACGCGCCGTCTTTCACTTCACGGGTATAAAGTACATCTCCCGCCGTTTGTGCATCTTCCGGTTTCGGCGTGTAACTATTCGCCGTAGCGCCTGCAATCAACACACCGTTTTTATACCAACGGTAGTCGTAGTTGCCGTCGCCACCCGAAGCCGGCGTCGCCTCAACAATAGCTGCCGGCGTGCCGCCTGCACAAATAGAAGCGCCCAGGGCGCTAAGAGCGCCCGCACTAAAGGCCGCGCGCACCGTCACTGTGGCCGGCGTTGAGGTAATCACGTTATTGCAACTGCTGGCATTGTAGACCGACACCCTGTAATGA
>JAITIL010000026.1 GCA_031279475.1 Prevotellaceae bacterium
CGACCATAACAAGAGGCGTGACTTATTCTAAAAGCGACCAACAATTAGAACCAACCGAAAATATTGTTCTCACTGCTGACAATATTACATTAGACGGGCATTTTGAGGTAAAAAAAGAAGTTTTTCTTTATGCCGATTTTAATGTTTCAGCTGAAAAAAGGCTAAAAAGGAATGATATTTTTATGTGCTTCTCAAGTGGCAGCAAAGCGCATTTAGGCAAAGTTGCTTTTATTGAAAATGACACTCATTATTTGGCAGGCGGTTTTACGGGAATAATTAGGGCCAAAGAAAATATTTTGCCAAAATATCTTTTTCAACTCCTAAATTCCATTCTTCGCCAATCAATTAGAGATTTAGGCGCTGGTTCAAACATAAACAACTTACCGTCAGTTATTAATGACATTCAAATTCCATTACCACCGCTTGAAATCCAGCAAAAAATCGTTTCCGAAATCGAAAAAATTGAGGCGCAGGTTGCCGAAATGCAAAAAAATATAGAGAATAACGCTATATTGAAGAACGCCGTATTGACCCAATATTTGTGAAACGCTTTATTATATTAAACAAATAACTATGAAACAAACACGTATTTTTGTGGCTGCGGTACTTCTGGGTATCCTGTCGGCCTCGTGCGGAAGCACGCAAGAACTTCCCAGTGTGTTGAAAGAACACCGGGACAAAGCCTCGTTTACGAAAATAAGCAGCGGCGCCGTACAACCCATCGCGCTATTCAACGGAAGCGACTTAACGGGGTGGTACACCTACACCCAAGCTTATGGGAAAAACAACGATGTGGAAAAAGCGTTTACGGTAGATGCCGGTATACTGCACTTTGCCGGCGAAAGTATGGGATACCTCTCTACAAACGAAGCGTACAAGAACTACTACCTGCGTGTTGTTTTCCGCTGGGGCGAAAAGAAATATGCCCCCCGCGAAAACGCCCCCCGCGACAGCGGCATACTTTATCATTTCTCCGAAACGGCAGGAGACAACCTCTGGCCGGCGTCGGTGGAATGCCAGGTGCAGGAAAACGACTGTGGCGACTATTATTTAATCGGGGGAACAACCCTTGACTCCCCGAATACCCGTCCCGACGGACAAACCCACCGGGTAGTGCGTACCGCGAACTTCGAAAATCCGGCGCCGGCATGGAACACCATCGAAATTATTTGCACGGATAACGCATCCGAACATTATGTAAACGGACAGAAGGTCAATGAGGCGTCCAACCTTTCGGTATCCGAAGGAAAAATCCTGTTGCAACTGGAAGGCGCTGAAATTTTTTATAAAACGGTTGAATTACTGCCGCTCAAATAACCGCCAACGACGCATGAAACGTATAGATTTGTTCAACCCGATACCCATTGCCACCACCACGACTTCTTGAAGCGGTGGTAGTTTTGGGTATTATAACAAAGAACAACAATTAAAAATGGTATTTGTAGACCTTCCACAACATTGTCAATCTTCGTAAAAACCTCTTTGATGGCTTATATTCAAACAAATACCATTTTTATGAAAACACATAAAAATGACAGTTTATAATAAAATTTTAAACCTTTTTAAAACGATCATTTGCCGTACTATAAAAATAAGAATAGGTCTTTTTTTATTAAGTGGTGGTATAACAAGTATTTTTGCAAAGGTAAAAACAAATTTTCATCCACCCAATTTTAGGATGAATTTTTTTAAACCCTTAGTTAATATTACAATAGCTTTCACTTTCTAACCGGAATATTTTATATTTTACATTATTTTAAAAAAATAAATGACGATACGCGAACCCTTACTTGGTAAAACACTTGCCGAACTTGTTGCCCTTGCGAAAGATTTTGGATGGCCTGCCTTCGCCGGCAGTCAAATTGCCGACTGGCTATACAAGAAACACGCCACCGACGTCAATGAAATGACCAATCTTTCAAAAATCGTCCGCACGCAACTCTGTGAGAAGTTTGAGGTGGGGAATAAAACGCCGGCGGCGGCGCAAACTTCTAAAGACGGCGCCCGTAAATACCTCTTTCCCACCTGTGGCGGACAAGCTGTGGAAACCGTTATGATTCCCGAAGCCAACCGCGCCACCCTTTGTGTATCGTCGCAAGTGGGATGCCGTATGGGATGCCGTTTTTGCATGACGGCCCGGCAGGGGTTTCACGCTAATCTTGCTGCCGGCGAAATGATTAACCAATTCCGGTCGGTAGAGGAGCGCGACGCCTTGACCAATGCGGTATTCATGGGCATGGGCGAGCCGATGGATAATGTGGATGAATTATTGAAAAGTTTACAAATTCTTACCGCGCCCTGGGGCTTCGCCTGGAGCCCGCGCCGCATTACGGTGTCAACCATTGGGATTGTGCCGGCCATGAAGCGGTTTTTGGAAGAAAGCGAATGTCATCTTGCGGTGAGCTTGCATAATCCGTTCGACGGCGAGCGGCAGGAGCTTATGCCCATCCAGAAAGCCTGTCCGCTGCAGGATGTGATGAATGTGATTAGGCAATATGATTTTTCGGGACAGCGCCGTGTGAGTTTCGAATATATTTTATTCGACCGCTGGAACGACTCGCCACGCCATGTGGATGAACTTGCAGCCTTATTGCAGGGCCTTGAATGTCGCGTGAATCTTATTCGTTTCCACGCCATTCCCCACAGCGCTTTGCGCCCGTCGCCCGACAGCGTGGTGGAGCGGTTCAAAAACCTGCTTCTCCGCAAGGGGGTCATGACCACCGTGAGGGCGTCGCGCGGGCAGGACATTATGGCTGCCTGCGGGCTTTTGTCTACGAAACATAACAATGTGGCTGTAATAAAAAGCGGTGTATAACATAATTTAACATCTTTGTCGTTGCATTTTAAAAAATAGTGTTTATACTTGCACCATATTCACTGTAAAAATTTGGTTTTCACATTTTTACAATTAAGAATTAACATTAATAACGTGAGGTGAAAAAATCCCATCGGGATTTCTGCCCGGTAGAAAAATGCAAGGAATTAACCCGCGCATGCCGTCAGGTATGCGTACCAATTAATGCCCAATGTCACAAGGTCGCATCCCTACGGGATGCTGTTTGCGGGGTGGAAATGCCATTTCTGCCGGGCGTGTATCCCTCACGGGATGTCTGCCGCAAAGAAGTGTCAGCGACGAGGTTTTCCCACAATCACACAAAGAACGTTCATTTTAGTTAAGCGTTAAGAATTTCATTAATCAACATTAGCACATTAAACAATTAATCACATTAATTAGTAACATTAGCACATTAAATAATTAATCACATTAATTAGTCACATTGTTTTTGTCTATCGTCTGAAAATTTATGTGCTACTGTCTGCCTTTTTGTTCCGCGCGGAACACTGTCATCTGCATTCACACCGTTTGTTCTCCGCGCGGGTTT
>JAITIL010000074.1 GCA_031279475.1 Prevotellaceae bacterium
CTCGGGCTGGTTGACGTGGCCACCCTCGACGACGGCATTATTGTACAATTGGTGTACGGCACCCCCTATAATTTCCTTGGGAAAGTACTGTACAAAGACCTCACCCGCGCTTACCTGCAACCCGATGTGGCGCAAAAACTACTGAACGCCTACAAGGCGCTGAAAAAAATACGCCCCGACCTCACTTTAGTGGTGTACGACGCCGCGCGCCCTGTGAGTATTCAACATGAAATGTGGAACATGGTGAAAGGCACTGCGTGGGATTACTACGTGGCCAATCCCACAAAGGGCGGCGGCATGCACAACTTCGGCGCGGCGGTGGATTTGAGCCTGATAGACGGCGCCGGGCAAGCCTTGCCCATGGGCACGCCCTACGACTACTTCGGCTACGAAGCGAACACGGATAAAGAAGATGAACTGGTAAAAACCGGACGCATTACCCCGCGCGAACTGGAAAACCGCCTGTTGCTGCGAAAGGTGATGACCGGCGCAGGATTCCGCACCGTGAAAAGCGAATGGTGGCACTTCAACGCCTGCACGCTGGAAGAAGCCCGCAAACAATATAAACTGATAGAATAAACCATGCACAACGGCATCGAACATTTTTTACTGATAGGCTCCCTGTTACTTTTCATGAGCATCATAGCCGGAAAAACCGGCTACCGGTTTGGCGTGCCCATGTTGTTACTGTTCCTCGGCATAGGGATGTTAGCCGGAAACGACGGCCTGAACTTTATTGCATTCGACAATGCCCTTTCTGCACAAAACATCGGCGTAGTGGCGCTCACCTGCATCCTCTTTTCGGGGGGCATGGACACCAAATACGACGAAATTAAACCGGTGATGGGGCAAGGCGTGGTATTATCCACCCTCGGCGTATTGCTCACCGCCGTGTTCACCGGGTTTTTCATTTATTATGCCACACTGTTTTTCTTTCCTGCATTAGGGCTTACATTGCTCGAGTCGCTGTTGCTGGCCTCCGTCATGTCATCCACCGACTCGGCTTCGGTGTTTGCGCTGCTGCGTTCCAGCGGCCTGTCGCTGCGCCACCGCCTGCGCCCCATGCTGGAACTCGAAAGCGGCAGTAACGACCCCATGGCTTACATGCTCACCATTTCGCTCATTCAGCTTATCCAAACACAGGCGCACGACTGGACGACCATCTCCATCATGTTTTTTGTGCAGTTGATTATCGGCGCAGTGGCCGGATACCTCCTCGGAAAAATCACACTGCGCGTCATCAACCGCATCAACATTCACAACGACGCCCTGTATCCCGTGCTCCTGTTGTCGGCCATGCTATTTATATTTTCCGCCACCTACTTTATGAAAGGGAACGGGTACCTGGCGGTGTACATCGGCGGCATGGTTATTGGCAACAAACGTTTCGTGCACAAGCGCACCGTGCGGAAATTTTTCGATGGGATGGCCTGGTTATTTCAAATCGTAATGTTCCTCACGCTGGGGCTGCTGGTCAGCCCGAAAGCCTTACCGCAAGTGGCCGGCATCAGTATCGTGATTGGGTTATTCATGATTATTTTCGCCCGGCCGGCGGCCGTACTCATCAGCCTGTTGCCCTTCCGGAAAATGACGTTTAAAGACCGGATTTACGTGTCGTGGGTGGGATTGCGCGGCGCGGTGCCTATCGTATTCGCCACCTATCCGTTGATTGCCGGCGTCCCGCATGCCGACACGATGTTCAACATTGTATTCTTCTGCACCATTATATCCCTGTTGGTACAGGGCACCACGCTCACACCCGTGGCAAAATGGCTGGAACTGGCCAAAGCCAATATTTTGCCCCGCAGAATGGTTGATTTTGATGTGGAATTTGCCGAAGAAATCAAATCCTCCACCATGGAAGTGACGGTTACCGACGCCATGTTGGCCGAAGGCGTGCGTTTAATGGATTTGCAACTGCCCGAACGGACATTAGTGGTAATGGCCAAACGAAACAACAATTATTTTATTCCGAAAGGAAATACCGAACTCAAGGTTGGAGATAAATTACTACTTATTTCCGACGATGAACACGGCATTGAACAAACGCTTCGAAAGTTAGGCGTTCCCGTCGAAAATTCTTAATTACCTTCTGCTACCTAAAAAAAGCAGGATGTAATACACCAACTGCGCCAGCGACCCCAGCGCCGCAATCACATACGTATAAGCCGCCCATTTCAGCGCATCTACGGCGTAAGGCTTCACGTCATACGTAACAATGCCGGCATGGTCGAGCCATTTCACCGCACGGTAACTCGCGTTGATTTCCACCGGCAACGTCACAAAGCTGAATAAAGTAGTGACAGCAAACAAAAGAATGCCCGCCAACAACAAACCCGGGAACGAGTGAATAAAAATGATGCCGGCCAGCAACACCCATTGCAACCACGTGGATGCAAAATTAACCACCGGCACAAGGCTTGAACGCAACTGCAACATGCTGTAGAGCGTGGCATGTTGCACCGCATGGCCGCACTCATGGGCCGCCACAGCCGCTGCCGACACGTTGCTTCCCCCATACACGGCGCGACTGAGCGCTACGGTCTTCGTCGCCGGATTGTAATGGTCGGAAAGTACGCCTTCAGACATCACTACACGCACATCGTTGATGCCGTGGTCGCGCAGCATCTTTTCCGCCACTTCGCAACCGGTCATTTGGTTATTTACCGGCACTTTGGCGTATTTCTTAAATTTATACTTTAACCGTGCACTGACGGCATAACTCAACAAGGCAAATACACCAAAAATGATGTATGACATAAGGTAAGGATTCGATTGCATCATGGGTTCCATAAAATATTATTTAAAATTTTCACTTCAACAATTCATCCACAGCGCGCTTGGCCATTTCGTATTCAAACCCGCGCCCCATGGCAAACCGCAACAGTTTAATTTTACGGCCGGCGAGCGAAGCGGGCTTTAAACACTTATTCTTGTGCGACAATAAATATGCCAAAGCTTGCTCTTGCGTCAATTTGTCAATACCGCTCAAGGCTTCATGTATAATTTCATCATCAATTTTCTTGTATTTTAACGCTTTATGGATTTTCAACACCCCCCAGAGGGACAGTGTAATTTTGTCGTGCACAAACGCCTTGGCATAACGCCGTTCATTCACAAAGCCGTCGGCCTGCAAGCGGGCAATGATTTTTGAGGCCTCTCCGGGCGCAAATTCCCATTCCAACAACTTCCGGCGTATATCGGCAACACATTTTTCCGCCCGGCTGCAAAGACGCTGCAACCGCGACAAGGCTTGCTCCGGGGCTATTTTAGTAGACATAAATTTTCCGGTATATTTCAACAATACTGTTTCAATTTACAATATAATGATTTTTGCCGGATAAAAAGTGCATTTTTATTAAAAAACGCCGTTTTAAAAATGCAATTTCTAAAATTTCACATTAAAACACTTATAATAATACTATTAAAATAAAGACATTAAACAAAAAACAGCACATAAAAAAGCGACTATTCAAAAATTTGAACAGCCGCTTTCCCGTTCCAGCCCTGCAAGATTGCCTTTCCGTGAGGAAGACACAGGATTTGCAGTAGGGCAACCCTCAGCATCGCACTTACTTCTTCCTCCTCTCCTCGCCGGGCGACAGTACTGCCGACTGCCCACTGCTCCTTTCCGTTCCCCGGTAATTAATCACATTAATTAGTCACATTAGCACATTAAATAATTAATCACATTAATTAGGCACATTGTTTTTGTCTATCGTCTGAAAATTTATGTGCTACTGTCTGCCTTTTTGTTCCGCGCGGAACACTGTCATCTGCATTCACACCGTTTGTTCTCCGCGCGGGTTTTCCCCGTTGGACACAGGGATGCGGTTAATCGCGCCATATTGATGTTTCTAAAAATTTGATTTTCATATTTTTACAATTAAGAATTAACATTAATAACGTGAGGTGAAAAAATCCCATAGGGATGTCCGACCGGTAGAAAGATGCAGGAAATTAATCCGCGCATGCCGTCAGGTATGCGTACCAATTAATGCCTAATGTCACAAGGTCGCATCCCTACGGGTTGCAGTTTGCTTGGTGGGATTGCCATTTCTACCGGGCCTGCATCCCTCACGGGACGCCACCCACACAAAACCGCCACCCACCGGTGGCCGGCGAACGGTTAACGGAAATTCAAAAATTTTATAGGGCCGTTGTGCGCGGCGGCGGGAAACAATTTCCCATCGGGATTTCCGCGCCCGGTAGAAAAACGCGGAAAATTAACCCGCGCATGCCGTAGGGGCAAACCTGCGTGTTTGCCCGTTCCCCGTTGGACGTAGAGACGCGATTAATCTCGTCACATTGATGTTTCTAAAGATTTTGGTTTTCATATTTTTACAATTAAGAATTAACATTAATAACATCAGGTGAAAAAATCCCATCGGGATTTCCGCCCGGTAGAAAAATGCGGGAAATTAACCCGCGCATGCCGTAAGGTATGAGAACAAATTAATAGAACGGACGATCACACGACACAACTCCTGTCACCCAGTTGAATCTAGTATGGGCGGTA
>JAITIL010000108.1 GCA_031279475.1 Prevotellaceae bacterium
AAGGGTGTAGCCGGAACCGTAGAACCGGGAAAAATATATGTGGCTATCAGTTTAAGTGATGGCGACAATGTGCAATTTGGCCAGAATGCCCTTTATCAAATATTCAAAGAAGGCAAGCGTCGAGGCGAAGTGCCGGTGGGTATTACAATGGCAGCCGGACTACAGGATCTCAATCCAAAACTATTGGAATTCTATTACAAAAATCTGACACAAAATGACGAATTGACCGCAGGCCCATCAGGCTTTCAGTTCATATATGGAGACGAATACGCCCAAAGCGGAAAATACGCAGAATGGATTGAAATGAACAGTAAATGGTTGGCAACAGCAGGCTTCCACACGGCTCACCTATGGAATACAGTAGAACAGATGTACTTCAGGCAATACATGGAAGGCAGTAAGGTTGATTTGGTTATGGATGGTTCGGACAGGACGCATACTACCGGTTCATCTTACAAATATTTGAATAATGTAGTACGCATTGATCAGGGAACCCATTGCTGGAATGAGGGAGATGTATATAGGGACCTCATGTCTATATCTCCAAGTACCCGCCGTCCTCTTTTCAGGCATATCTACCTGCTGACCAATTATTATGGTTTTGACGGGAACAATGTCGTTGTGTACGACCGATTGATAAAAGAATTACAACGGGTAGAAGAAGATTCTCCAAACACTTTCGAATACATGCTTCCTATGGATTTGGCCGCAACAATCAAGAAATATATTGATGAAGGCGGTATTTATTAATATACTATTGAATAATAACGTAACATTTGGATAAATATGAAAAATTTACAGAAAATGAAAATATTCGCAATACTGCTTTCGGTCAGCAGTGTATTGTGTTCTTTTGTTGCTTGCTCAAGTGATAACGAGGACGCCATAAAAGTATATGAGTATAGGGAACAAATAGGTAAAAAAATAAAAGAACTAACAGACTTGCAAGCATCCTCAACGTTTGGAGTACGCGAAGGCATGTATCCCGAAGAGAGCAAATTAATTTTGGAAGGTGCGATTGACGACTTGAAAGATCTGCTTGAAGCTATAAAGGGGAAAGCCTTAGCGGAGGCACAGATACCTGAGGAAACTGCCAAAAGGATAAGTAATGCAGATCAAAAAATCGAAGAATTTTTGGCAACAGTCCGTACCCAAGATGTAGTAATTCCGGGTGAACTTCACGTTAATGGGAAAAATGGCGGCTATGTGGATTTTGGAACACATCCTGAATACTCGGCCTTCCCTCAGGGTTTTACTGTAGATCTTTGGTTCAAATTTGAAGACATAGGCGCCTTCGATTACATGCTATCTACATTTATTGATAACGAAGAAAATGACCGCTACCGTCAAGGATGGGCTGTAAATTATTATGGCGAAAATGGAGAAAAAAATCTTCGCATGACCTATGTATTAGGAAAAGAAGGTCTATTTGAACCATGGGTAAGGTTTGAAGAAAAGAACAAATGGATACACCTTGCCTTTGTTTGGAATCCGGCGAATGCAGATGACGGCTCCGGCAGTCCAAAAACTTTTAAAATGTACGTGGATGGGGACTTGCTAAAAGAAGAAGGATATAGCTCCACTAATTATACGCCTAATACACGTTCAGCCATGATAGGGTTCAACCATACTAAATATGACGGCTCCATTGCCACAGATGGAAAAGGCACTAACGGTTACATGAAACACATGCATATATGGAACACCGTAAAAAGTCGAGCAGACATTCGGGCAATAATGGAAAATCCAGATGCAATAACAGGAGGAGAAACAGATTTGGTTTGTGGTTGGAGATTTGCGGAAATACCTTACGATAACGCCAATATAAAAGACCTTACCGGGAAATATTCAGCCAAACTGGCTGGAGATTACGAATGGAAGGAAATAAAGTAAAATAATTAAGCCTGCAATCCTGTTCATAAACAAAATAAAAGCGCAATTCAATAAATAATAAAAACATGAAAAAGAGACACCTTCTCAGATGTATGGCAATAGCCCTCCTGGTGGGACAGACGGCATTGCTTATGTTGTTAGTATCATGCAACGACGATGATACTATGCCCGCTACCGAACCGATAGATAAAACTGAAATTTTCGTGGAGAGATTGACTGTCTTACTCAACGATATGACTACATTGTTTGATGGAGCTACTTTTGGTGAGAGAAAAGGAGAATATCCGGTAAGCAGCAAGAAACTTTTAGAAGATCATATTACATCACTTAGCGAAACCCTTGCAAAAGTGAGGGAAGGAACCAAAAAACTTTCTAATAGTGATATGGACAATGTCATTCTTGAGACTAAAAAGATTGAAGCCAGGTTTAGAAGCTCAGTGAGGTCTGAGGATTTTGCCCCCATTCCTGCCGAGTTGAATATATATGGGAAAAATGGAGGGTATATTGATTTTGGGATTCATAACGAATACTCGAACTTTGGAAACTCCGGAGAACAAGAATTTACAGTCGATTTCTGGGTAAAACTGACTGATGTGGATCATGTATTGAGTAGTTTTGTATTCCTTATTTCAACCTTTACCGATAAAGATTTTGGTGATGGTGAGCACGACCGTAAGGGATGGAATATAAATCTGCACATGGGTAATTTACGCGCCACCTATGCCATGGGGATACAAGATTTGCTCGAACCCGGAGCGGGGTTCAACATTGTGGATCAGTGGGTACATATTGCCTTAGTCACTAACGAGAAAGGGGTAGATGGAGAGACTAACGGGAACAAACCTGTAATGATGAAGATGTATGTAAATGGCAACCTGAAACTATCAGAAACATCGAATCAAGACGCTTCGAAACCGTACAGGTCAAACGACCTGAACGTGCCCATGGTAGCATTTACGGGAATGTCGGTAGAAAGTACCGTAGAGGGAAGTAAATCGACGAATGGTTGCCTGAAGCATTTCCATATTTGGAATAAAGCAAAAACACAGTCGGAAATACAAAATATAATGAACAACCCCGAAACTGTTACAGGTACAGAATCAGACATGGTTTGCGGTTGGGATTTAAGCAAAACAGTGTCGGACGACAGCGATATAAAAGATCTTACCGGAAAATTCTCCGCCAAGTTAATAGGAGATTGCAGATGGGTACAATAACAAATGCCGGAGGCATAAAATCGGCAAACTGGAAACAATATAAACCTAAAATAAATCGAATATGAAAAAATTTGTAACATTTTCAATGATGGTCTGTCTTGCAGGTTTGTTTTTTGCCTGCGATGACAAGAATAATGAAGAAGCGCCCTATTTTGGCATAAAAGCAGAATTTTTAACCCAAAACTTCGGATCTGCCGCCGGCGACAACTATGTTACCGTAAGAACCAATCAGGCATTTACGGCGACTTCTTCCGAAGCATGGTGTATTCCTGAAATATTGGATAACAAAGTAGAGGAAAACCTTAAAATCAGCGTGGTGGCGTCAGATGACGTCAATCCGCGTACCGCTACGGTGACGGTTGCATGCGAAAATTTCAGCAGCATTTCCATTACGGTAACGCAAGACGGCGTACAGGTCTCACTTGACGTAACCCCGCTCCAACCTGAACCCATAGCAGAGAATGGCGGCAATATCGCCTTTACCGTCACAGCAAGTTCTGCCTGGACTTACAGTATTCCCGAAAGCGTCACATGGCTGAGGGAAAATGCAAAAACAGATGCGGCGCTTACCTTGACGGTGTCAGCAAATCCCGATGAGGCGCCCAGAGACGCTATGGTGACCTTTTTCCTGGCCAACTACCCCAGCGTGTCCCAAACAGTTACTGTTTCCCAGGAGATATTCCAGCCGGTACTGAACATAACGCCTCCTGCAACCCCTGTGGCAAAAACAGGCGGCAATATCACATTTACCATCAATGCCAACGCCAACTGGCAATACAGTATCGACAATGCCACATGGCTAACGGAAGGCGCAAAAAATACCACATCGCTTACCTTAACAGCTGCCAACAATACGTTGTGGAGTGGGAGAAAAACGATTGTGACCATCAGTTTAACCGATTACCCGCAATATATTGATTCATTCTCCGTGGGACAGTCGGGTGCCGCCGATATGTTGGACGTTATCTTTAATCCAGACGGTTCGGCAACCGATGTTTCGCCAATGCAACATGCCGTAAATTTGGTAACCAATGCATCCTATCCTTTATCGGTAGCAACCAATGCCACATACGGAAGAAACGCCGTTACCTTTAATCCCAGGGAGAATGGATCTAATGACGGGAGTTATTATCGTATTGATTATGCTAACAATAATGAGTTTGATAATAAACTTACCGATGGTCACTCCTTTGAATGTCTGGTGAAGTTCGATACGGATTACTCGACTCCTCAAAATTACGAAACCAAGTTTTTCACTACGCACGAAGGTGGAGGAACCGGATTTATGATTGCTAATCAAAATGGAACTGGTGGTCCTAATGGAATTACATTCCTGCCGAATATTTCTACTGCAGATGGTGGCGGAAGTAATTGGATTTGGGCAAACTCACAAATAAAACCAGATGGCACGAAATATTATCATCTCGTGGGTGTATGGAATAAAACGGAAGGAAAAGCATACATTTATGTAGATGGTGAATTAAAGAAAGAGATAAGTGCGGCGGGTTTCTATCGTAAACCCAACACAGCAGCATGTTACTGGGTTTGTATCGGAGGCGACGCCGGTACCGGTGGGGGCAGCAACCTGTTCGATGGCGAGATGGTGATAGCTCGCATTTATGATATTCCACTTACTGCTGACGATGCAGCAGCGCTGTATAAAGAAATACAAAATCCATAAAATGTTAATTACAATGCATAAATTCTTAATTCCATGTATCATTCTTCTGTTGAGTTGTTCCAAAGAAAACGATTCCGAACAGTTTTTTCTGAGAATAGACGACTCACAGCGAATCCAAAATTTTGGCGCAGAAGCCGGCCACCTGTCTCTTACTGTTACAACCAACTGTGCCATTGAAACGAGCAGCAGCCAGGAATGGTGTACCCCTGTGCCGGATTATACCGCTAACAATCTCAAGATTTCCGTTACATCCAACGTTTCAACGGAAGCGCGGGCAGCCGTTGTAACCGTTTCAAGCGAAGAGGTAAAGCAAATCATCAGCATTAGGGTCAATCAGGAGGGCGCTAAGCCTGTTGTTTCAGTCAACGAAGCCGACATAACGCTTCGCAGCAACGAATTTAATTTTGCGCTGGAAGTAACGTCAAATGTGCCCATAGTCTTCGATAAACCTGCATGGATTACCGAAAAGGGAGGAAATACATGGAAAAACGGTGCCGAAACATACACTTTTACGGCAGCGCCCCTGCCCACAGGCGTATCGATCCGCGAGGGGAATATTGTGATTAATACGGTCGGAACATTTGACGGCATACTCCCCATATCGGTACATGTGACACAACAACAACCCCGGATCATTGCACACCGCGGATATTGGAACAAGGTGGGCGCCGCGGAAAATTCGCTTGCTTCACTAAACAACGCCATCGAATTGGGCGCCTACGGCTCCGAATTGGATGTGTGGATTACAGTAGATAATATACTGGTACTAAACCACGACGCCACGTATGCTGGTGTGAATATTGAAAGTGCTACATCCGCAACAATAGCGCCGCTACGCTTGTCTAACGGCGAGCCGCTACCTACCCTTCAGCAATGTATCGATATTGTCAAGCGGCAGACGGGGCCGGACAAAACAAAGTTGATCATCGAAATAAAAACGCACAGCAGCAACGCCAACAACAAAAAATGTGTAGATGCGGTGGTACAGGCGGTCAACAATAGCCAGGCAGGCGACCTGGTAGATTATATTGCTTTCAGTTCCTACGTCTGCGAAGAACTGCTTAAAATCAACCCGCAACACCGGGTGGCCTATCTAAACGGCGATATGCGGCCGGAAACGCTAAAAGCGTTAGGATACTGGGGGCTCGATTATCAAATGAACATCCTGAAAAACAATACCGATTGGGTCAATCGGGCAATAACAGAGGGTTTGACCACCAACGTCTGGACGGTCAATACCCGTTCGGATATGCAGTATTTTATCGATATGGGCGTCGATTTCATCACGACGGATGAACCGTTCATATTGAAAAACCTGCTTAACGAATAAGGCAAGCGCCCATAAAGTATACTAAGTATGTTATAAGCCGGTAGCCTCTTTCAGACATTGGAAGAGGCTTATTTTTGCCTTTTGGGAAACCAGCCCTTGCGCACACGTTCACGCTGGTGAAAAAGTTCCAATATACCCCAAAATGAGCTAAAAGCAAAGACGCTAAGCAACGATGACCAAAATATTTCACGTACCACTAAGGCCGCTGCAACGCCAACTACACCGAATATTAAAAACACCCACCAACAACGTGTCCCGAAGTAATACTCGCTTTTTATCACAAGAGGGTGAAAAATACCGATAATCAAAAAAGTACATAAGCCAAGTAAAACTCCCGTTAAATTATAGGCGGTAATAAACTCCATCATTATTGATTTTTTATACGCATATTTTGCACACAAAGGTACATATAATTTTCCCTAATCCCGGAAAAACGTTATATTTGCTTTATGATAACCTTTGTGGTAGCCATAATATTTTTGGCGGGCATGTATTTTCTTTATGGAAAATATGTGGACAGGGTTTTTAAGCCCGATAAAAACATGCCCATGCCCTGTGTGACACACGCCGACGGCGTAGATTATGTGCCGTTGCCCACCTGGAAAATTTTCCTTATCCAGTTTCTGAATATTGCCGGATTAGGGCCTATCTTCGGCGCTATCATGGGCGCCATGTATGGCCCGGTGGTGTTCCTCTGGATTGCGCTGGGAACGGTTTTCGGCGGTGCGGTGCACGATTATTTTTCGGGCATGATATCCATCCGCAGCGGAGGTAAAAGCCTTCCCGAGATTACAGGCAACGCGTTAGGACTTACAGCCAAGCAAGTGATGCGGGTTTTCACTGTTTTGCTCATGGTATTGGTGGGGACTGTTTTCGTATCGGGGCCGGCGGGTTTGCTCACGGAATTGACGCATCATGTTATTGACTTCCGTATTTGGACGGCGGTTATTTTTTGTTATTATGTAGTGGCCACTTTATTTCCCATCGACAAAATTATCGGAAAAATATATCCTGTTTTCGGATTGGCCCTGCTCTTTATGGCATTTGGCCTACTCATTGCTTTGGCGCTTCATCCGGCCGACATGACGGAATTGAGCTTGGCTAATATGCGCAACATGCACCCCAGGGCGGCCGCTTTACCCCTTTTCCCCATGCTTTTTGTGACGGTGGCCTGCGGCGCTATTTCAGGCTTCCATGCCACACAATCGCCGCTCATGGCGCGCTGCATAAAAACAGAACACGCCGGACGGAAAGTATTTTTCGGCGCTATGGTGGCCGAAGGCATTGTGGCCTTAATATGGGCGGCGGCGGCCATGGCTTTCTTCAAGGGAGTGCCCGGCTTGCAAAATTTTATGGCGGAAAACAAAGATAATGCCGCTGTGGTGGTTAATGCTATTTCCGGCCAATGGCTCGGCGCTGCAGGCAGTGTGCTGGCATTGTTAGGCGTTATTGCCGCGCCCATTACTTCCGCCGATACCGCGTTTCGTTCCGCCCGCCTAATCATCGCCGACATGTTTAATTTCTCCCAGAAAAGTCTTTGGAAACGCCTTGCGGTCTCTGCGCCACTCTTCTTGACATGTTTTGTTTTGTTACAGGTAAATTTCGATGTAATCTGGCGGTATTTCGCGTGGAGCAACCAAACGCTGGCCATGGTCACGCTGTGGGCAATTACCGTGTACCTTTCCCGGTCGAAGAAAAATTACTGGATCACCCTTGTCCCGGCGCTGTTCATGACGGCTGTGTGCACAACCTATATCCTTATTGCCAAAGAAGGGCTTTCATTACCGCACACGCTTTCATACAGTATAAGCGGTTGCGTCACTTTCCTCCTGCTGACGGTATTTATACGGAAGCGAAAAAGTCAATCCCGCAAAGCATAATTTCATCATTCCAGGGTAGCACTTTTAAGGCTTGACATTCTTCATTGTCTCCCGAAGGGCGGCTACCATCAGCGGGAAGGCGGGCTCAAGCATGCTGTGCCCGTATCCGTCGAATTCGTACAGGAAGGCTTGTTGGTTGCCGGTGAGCCGCAGCATCCGCCAAAGGTAGGCGTTTTCTTCGTAGCGGCCGAGCAGTTCCAGTTCGCGGTCGCCGGTCATCAGGTAGATGGGCGGCGTGTCGGGGCGCACGTGGTAGAGGAGCGCGTATTCGTCCACTACCGGTTGCTTGTCGGGGATATTCCTTTCGCTGCGGATGGTGAAATGGGTGATGGTTTGCGCACTCAACAGGAACAGTGCGGCTATCCGGTTGGCGTCAATGCGGTGGGCTTGCAGCCAGCGCCTGTCTAATCCGAGCATCCCCGACAGGTAGGCGCCTGCCGAATGTCCGGAAAGCACAATAGCGTTGGGGTTGCCGCCGTATTCCGCAATGTGGTTGAAGACCCACGCCACCGCCGCCGCCGCATCTTCGATGTAAGTGGGACAGGTAACCTGCGGGTGCAGCCGGTAGTTCACCGCCACCACGCCAAAACCCTGTTCTTTCAAGGCTTCGTAAATATGTTTGTGGCCGGCGGCGAGCCCGCCGCCGTGAAACCACACCACCGTCAGGAAGTCCTTTACATTGTTGGGATAATAAACATCCAGTACGCACCGTTGGGCAATGTAGGGGTCGGTTGCCCGCACTTCTTCCGGATAGTAAGGGATATCAGAAATGGTGGAATAAGCCGGCTCCTGTCCCCGCAACAGCGGCGGCGCCAGCAAAAAGAGGAATACTAAAACAGATCGTTTCATAAGCCGTAATGTTGATTAAAAATTGCTGCAAGTTACGAAATTATTCGGATTTCCAACACAATAGCGGTAGTTGGCCAGCGTGTGACGGGTATTCTGCTCCCAACAGGAAGTCTTCAGGTTCATCATTCCAAGATTTAAAAATTCAAGTATTTTGCACTTTCTCCAAAAAATATTATTTTTGTTAAATTTTAAATAAAATTAGAGTTATGATACAGAATGGAACTTTTCAACTTGTGATGCCGGCCAATGAACCGGTGAAATCGTATGCGCCAGGCAACCCAGAACGTAAAGCGTTATTGGATACTTACAAAAAGATGTATAACGAACAAATTGAAATTCCGATGGTGATCGGGGGCAAGGATGTGCATACCGGACAGCTGAAAGACATTACGCCGCCGCATGACCATAAACATGTAATCGGCAAGTACCATTTGGGCGGCAAGGCAGAAATAAACGCGGCCATTGACGCGGCTTTGAAGGCCAAACCCGCATGGGAAGCCATGGCCTGGCACGACCGGGCGGCCGTGTTCATGAAAGCCGCCGACCTGCTGGCCTGTAATTACCGCTACGTGCTGAACGCCGCCACCATGCTGGCGCAGTCGAAGAACGTGTTCCAGGCCGAAATCGACTCCGCCTGCGAACTCGCCGATTTCTTCCGCTTCAACACCTACTTCATGTCGCAGCTATACACCGACCAGCCCGCGTCGTCGGCCACAGTGTGGAACCGCACGAACTACCGTCCGCTCGAAGGTTTCGTGTTCGCACTTACGCCTTTTAACTTCACCGCTATTGCCGGCAATTTGCCCACGGCGCCAGCCATGATGGGGAATACGGTGGTGTGGAAAGTGTCGAACACGCAGGTATATTCTGCCCACTTCCTCATGAAGATATTGCAGGAAGCGGGCTTGCCAGATGGCGTCATCAATCTTGTATTCGTGAGCGGAAAGGATGCCGGCGAAGTGATTTTCGCGCATCCCGATTTTGCGGGTATTCATTTCACGGGCTCCACCGCCGTGTTTCAGGAGATTTGGAAAACCATCGGGAATAATATTCACCGCTACCGCGCCTATCCGCGCATTGTAGGTGAGACGGGCGGTAAAGATTTTTTCGTGGTGCACCCTTCGGCAGCCGTGAAACCGGTAGTGGCCAACCTCATCAGGGGGTCATTCGAATACCAGGGACAAAAATGCTCGGCAGCCTCGCGGGCGTACATTCCAAAATCGTTGTGGCCTGCGATAAAACAACTGTTGATCGATGAAATAAAAACAATAAAAACAGGCAGTCCCGAAGATCCTTCAAATTTCGTGAATGCGGTGATTGACCGGGCGGCGTTCCAAAACATTGCCGGCTATATTGATTACTGCAAGCAGGCAAAGGATGCGGAAATTATTGCCGGCGGCCAATATGACGACAGTAAAGGGTATTTTATCACCCCTACGGTGGTGGTGACCACCAATCCTCATTTCAAAACGATGGAAGAAGAAATTTTCGGGCCGGTGATTACTGTTTATGTGTACAATGATACGGAATGGAGCGCTACGCTCGATTTGGTGAACACCACTTCATCTTATGCGCTGACAGGGTGTGTGTTTGCGCAAAGCCGCGCAGCCATTGCCGAGGCGAGCGCAAGACTGATACACGCGGCAGGGAACTTTTACATTAACGACAAGCCTACGGGAGCAGTAGTGGGGCAACAACCTTTTGGCGGCTCAAGGGCCTCGGGGACAAATGACAAAGCGGGCTCATTATTAAATTTGATTCGTTGGGCGTCGCCGCAGACCATTAAGGAGTCGTTTGTGCCGGCAAATGATTATCGCTACCCGTTCCTGGCTCCGTAAAGGCCGGAGAATAAATGAAGAAAGGCATCGGCATAGTATTATGTTTGTCGCTCGCTGTGGCGACGGCTCTTGCACAGGAGATAGACCAACAGGCGGCTTCTGCCGACAGCATTGCCTTTCAGAAGAAGTATATAAAATCAAATGAATTTTATGACGGCTTGCAAAAGCGTTCCAGAAGTTCGGAATTTACAAAATTTATTGTAAACTCAGTGATTGTGGATAGCGATTGGACCGGTGAAGGCGCGCGCGAAACCACGAAAAAATTATTAGATGAAACGGCCTATTTTTCTTTATTTGAAGGCAGGGAAATAGCGCATATTCATGTTATGTCGCGCAATATCTATGGGGACTCAACCACCCACTTTGTCCCGAATTTGGTTAATACCGTACACGTTAAAACCCACGAGAAGGAAATACGCCAGAACCTGCTGTTTAAAGAAGGTGATAAAGTCAATGCCACCACGATGATTCTCAATGAAGATATTTTGCGGAGGTTGCGCTATATCGCTGATGCGTACATCTACATCCACCCCCAGGAGCATGACAGCAGCAAGGTAGATCTGTATGTGCATACACGCGACAAATGGAGCATCAATATCGAATTCAAGCAAAAAAGCCCGAAGGAATTCCGGGCGTGGGTGTATGACAATAACTTTTTGGGTATCGGGCACAGATTGACCTTAGGCACTTATGTCATGACACAAAACCCTGTAATGGCAGGTTATGTCATAGGCTATGACGTCAATAATATGTGGGGGTCATTCTTCGACGCAGAGCTACTCATCGACAAGAGTTACGAAGAAACCATTTACCAGGCGCAGTTTCAAAAAGCCCTGATTAAACCTGCCGATTACGCGACGGGTATGGCATACAGCCTGCATGAAGTCGGGGAAGGACAATTGCTGACGGATACCATTTTGCCGGTGAAACGACAAACAATCGAGCTGTGGGGCGGCTTTTCCCTCAAACTGAAAAACACCAAAAACAATATCTTTCTCCTTGGCAAGATTACCAATACCAAAACTTTTAATTACGGCGGACAGGTTACCGGTGAATGGAATCCTTACTATCGCAGCCCCACCACGTTGTTGTTGTCATTGGGGATATATCGTGAAAGTTTTTACCGTGGTTCACATATCTACAGTTTCGGTGTAAGTGAAGATATTCCTTACGGTTTCAAATTGGAACTCTCAGGCGGACGCACGTGGGACGAGTATGCCATCCGTAATTATTTTTCGATGAAATGGAGTATCGGCCGCACAGTCCCTACCGGATATTTGAAAGCGTCGGGCGCTTATGGGTCATACTTCCGCGACGACTATACGCCACAGCAGTCGGTATTGCTGGCCGACGTCCACTACTTCACACATTTGTTCAAAGTAGGAAAAGGGTATATGCGTCATTTTATCAATGTCGATTACACGGCGGGGTTTCATCGTTTGGAAGGAGAACGTGAACGGATTACTTTTTACGGCGAGAACAGATTGCGGATATTAAAACTGCCATACACCTACGGGCTGAACAGGCTGTTGTTTCACCTGGAATCCATATATTTTTCCCCATTGTATTTTTATAATTTCAAATTCGCTTTTTACAGTTTTTGCGACTTTGGTTGGCTGGGCGACAGTTATAAAATGTTTTCCAATGACCTCTATACCACGGTAGGGCTTGGCATCCGTATTCTGAATGACCGGCTGATATTTACTTCCGTTCAACTTCAATTTGGTTATGCAGTGATTAATCCCGGACATGGCGCTAACCAATGGATTGAGCTTGGGGGAGAACAACGAATTGGATTGGAAGGGTTCAGGCCCGACAAGCCTGCGTTGATTGACTACCGTTAAAAAAACAAGATCCGGCAGGATGGTCCTCCCCTGCCGGATCCCTATACTGCCAATCACTTCAACAGAAATACAACTTCAAAATTTATGGGTATTGGCGGTATTTTTTTGCAACTATTTAAAACGGGCTTTGAACTTCAAACTCTTTACTTATTTCTATTTGTTTACTTGTTTCTATTTGGTTTTTATACCCGTTATTCATTTTCGACTGGTAGGTGCTTGGCAGAGGCTCAACCCTGTGCTGAGTGACGGGATCGCCTGTGTCATCTACAAATTTTGCCTGTTCGCTAAGGAACCGTAGCTGTACGTCGGCAGTAGCGCCGTTGCGGTGTTTGGCAATAATAATCTCAGCAGTGCCTCGTGTGGAATTTCCATTTTCATCCTCGGTCATGCCATAATATTCGGGACGGTGAATGAAAAGCACGAGGTCGGCGTCTTGTTCTATAGCGCCCGATTCGCGCAAATCACTTAGTTGCGGCCGTTTGTTGGATCCGCTACGTGTTTCCACCATACGATTGAGCTGCGACAGCGCAATAATGGGTATGTTTAATTCTTTGGCGATGGCTTTTAACGAACGTGAAATGGCCGATACCTCCTGTTCACGGAAACCGTGTGTGTTGGGCGGCCCTGTCATCAATTGCAGATAGTCAATAAAAATGATCTTGATTTGATGTGATGAAACCAGGCGCCGCGCCTTGGCGCGAAATTCAAAAATAGAAAGCGCCGCCGTGTCGTCAATATAGAGTGGTGCGTTAATCAGATCACCTATTTTCTGTTCAAGGATTTTCCAATCCTCCGGGATCATCTTTTTGCCGCCGCGTATTTTGGTGGATGCAATGCCGGTTTCGCTGGTGAGCAGCCGTTTTACAAGTTGCATGGACGACATTTCCAAAGAAAAGAATGCCACGGGGATTTTATGTTCTACCGCCATATTCCGCGCCATAGTGAGCACAAAAGCGGTTTTACCCATCGAAGGGCGCGCGGCAACGATAGAAAAGTCGGATGGTTGCCAGCCAAGGGTGATATGGTCGAGTGCAGAAAACCCGGAAGGAAGCCCGCTTAGCCCGTCGTCGTTCTTTTGTATGGCGGTAAGTTCTTCGATGGTTTCCTTTAGGATGTTGCTGACATGCCGCGTTTCGGAACGCATGTTGCCTTCCACAAGATCGAATATTTTTTGTTGCGCGCCGTCGAGTAATTCATCCACTACGATAGCGTCATCAAAAGCGTCGTGTTGCACTTCGGAAGAAATACGGATTAACTCACGCTGAATATATTTCTGGGCAACTATTTTAGCGTGATATTCTATGTGCGCCGCCGAGCCCACCTTGAGCGTGAGTTGCGAAAGGTAATAAGCCCCGCCGATCTCATCCAACTCGCCTTTCTTCTTCAGTTCTTCCGATACAGTATAAATGTCAATAGGATTATGGCCTACCGCCAACTCCTCAATCGCCCGGTAAATTCTCTGATGCGTTTCTTTGTAAAAACTCTCCGGTTTTAAAAGCCCCTGCACATTGAATATGGCGTCCTTTTCCAGCATGGCAGCGCCTAATATCGCTTCCTCAAGATCTATTGCTTGCGGTGGTTTTTTCCCAAATTCCAATCCTGTGAGGTGAACGTTTGCCGTGTTTTTTCTATGTGTATAGGTATCCGCTTTCGCCATATTTATTTTTTGAAAACCAAAGATACGAATTTAATCCCCCGAATAATTAATAATTTCCATTTTGTTCATAACCCACATAACATGGTTAAATATCAGTATACTACAATTTTTAATACCTATTGAAAACCTGTTGAAATAATGTTGGCCTATTGTTTATTTTGATATATGGTAAGAACTTAATATATTTGACATATATTTTGTAATGCTATGAATTTACTACTTTATAGTGCTATTACCGCGCTTGTGCTCGCCTTCCTGCTGACGCCTTTGTTTGTAAAATTCCTGATCCGTATCCAGATATTGGACAAAGGGGGGCGGCGTAAAATACATAAGGGGAAAATCCCATCCATGGGGGGATTGATTATTTTTGTGAGCTTTTTGTTTTCTATTCTATTGTGGCAACCGAACATGTTGTTTGATGATAATCGCTTTCTGCTGGCAGCCATAATTTTAATGGCTGTAACCGGTATCCGTGATGACATTGTGCCCCTCCCCCCTTTTTTTAAATTATTGGTTCAAGTGGTGACGGCCAGCATAGCCGTGGTGGTATTAACCAACGTGCGCCTTGCATCGTTCTATGGACTATTCGGCATTCATGAATTGCCCACATGGCTAAGTTACATGCTAAGCCTGTTGTTTATTCTGTTTGTGACCAACGCATTTAATTTGATTGACGGCATAGATGGACTGGCAGGAACAATATCTTTCGCTTGCCTTTTGTTCTTGAGTTTGTGGTTTTATTGTACAGGAGATATAGAAAGCGCTATTTTCTTAATCTGTTTTGTGGGCGCTATCTTGGGATTTTTATATTATAACTGGCAACCTGCTTCACTGTTTATGGGCGATACCGGATCGCTGGTATTGGGCTTTATAATTGCCGTATTTACCTTAAAATTCATATCGTTTAACGGCACATTGCCGATGGACAGCAGCTATAAATTTCACGCGGTATTGAGCGCAGGCACGGCCATTATATTACTGCCGGTATTTGACACCACGCGCGTGTTTTTGCTTCGGTTATTCAAGAAACAATCACCTTTTTTGCCCGACAAGCAACACCTGCACCATGCGGTGATACGCAAAGTAAATACGCATGCCAGGGCTTGCCGGTTAATTGCCGGCGCCTACATCCTGACTGCCGGCGTCATCTTATTGGTGAGTTGGCAAAATTGGCTACCCGATTGGGCATTGCTTTCTTCCATAGTGGTATTCCTGATAATTATAAACCAATATGTGCATCGTATGCTTTCGCACTTGCGTTAAAAAAGTAATCACATTAGCACGTTAATATTTTTTATTACCTTACGTGTCCTAATAATGAACATTTAATCACCGCTTGATTATTGTCATCGAGCACGCGGAGAAGCCGATTGAAGGCTTGGCCGAAGCACAAATCCGAAAAACAGTTAAGAAGTAAGCGTTTTAACTCTTATGCGTTGCTCCCACCGCCAGGCTGAAAGAAGCGTGTCTTCTATCGTTTCTTTGGCTGTCCATCCCAACACGGTATTGGCTTTGTGCGGGTCGGCCCACACTTGCTCAATGTCGCCTTCGCGCCGCGCGGCGATGAGGTAAGGAAGTGTAACGCCGGTAACTTTTTGAAACGCATCCACCATTTCGAGGACTGAAAGTCCGCGCCCGGTGCCGATATTGAACGTTTCCACAGGCATATCGTTTTTTTCTTGCAGCAGCCGTTGAATGGCCACCACATGCGCTTTGGCCAGGTCAACCACGTTGATGTAGTCGCGTATGCAACTGCCGTCGGGGGTGTGATAGTCGTTGCCGAACACTTGGAGCGCGGGGCGCAGGCCGATGGCCGTTTGGGTGATGAAAGGTACAAGGTTTTGCGGCACGCCGTTGGGCAATTCGCCAATCTCGGCGCTGGGGTGGGCGCCTATGGGATTGAAATAACGAAGCAAAATACTTTTCAACGGTGCGCCGGAATAAACGGCGTCGCGAATAATTTCTTCGCTGATTTGTTTGGTGTTGCCGTAAGGCGACATGGCCGCTTTCACCGGCGCGTCTTCCGTCACCGGCAGTACGTCGGGCTGCCCATACACGGTGCACGACGACGAGAACACAAGCGACTGCACGCCTTGCGCCGTCATGCTTTCAATGACGTTCAATAACGATTGCAGGTTGTTGCGATAGTACAACAGCGGCTTCTGCACACTCTCGCCCACGGCTTTGCTCGCGGCGAAGTGGATCACTGCTTTTATATTGGGATACTTTTTAAATACATCCAACAGTTTTTTGTCGTCAAGGCAATCCACCTGCTCGAAATGCGGGCGGACGCCGGTGATGCGGGTAATGCCGTCGACCACATTCTTGTCGGAATTTGATAAATTGTCCACGATGACGGCTTCGAAGCCGGCTTGTTGCAGTTCCACTACGGTGTGCGAGCCGATGTAGCCGGTGCCGCCGGTTACTAAAATGGCTGTGTTAGGAGATGAATGACTCATACTATTTTTTTGAAATAATTAATTGTTTCTTTTAGACCTTCCTCTAATTGCACTTTCGGTTCCCAGCCTCCAAGCGCTTCTTTGGCCAGCCTGACGTCGGGCTGCCGTTGCTTTGGATCGTCGGAGGGCAAAGGAAGGTATACGATTTTCGAGGTGGATCCGGTGAGTTTAATCACTGTTTGCGCCAGTTGCAGTATGGTAAATTCGTTGGGGTTGCCTGTATTCACAGGGCCTGTAAACGATTCCGGCGTAGCCATCATGCGAAGCATGGCTTCCACCAAATCGTCTACGTATTGGAAACTGCGCGTTTGACTGCCGTCGCCGTAAATGGTGATGTCATTGCCTTTCAGGGCTTGGATAATAAAGTTCGACACTACACGCCCGTCTTGCGGGTGCATGCGGGGGCCGTAGGTGTTAAATATGCGGATGATTTTTATCTTTACGTGATTTTGCCGGTGGTAATCCATAAACAGTGTTTCGGCGCAGCGTTTGCCCTCGTCGTAGCAGGAGCGGACGCCTATGGGATTGACATTTCCCCAGTAGCTTTCGGGTTGCGGATGAACATGCGGGTCGCCATACACTTCGCTGGTGGAGGCTTGCAGGATGGTTGCCCTGGTGCGTTTGGCCAATCCCAGCATGTTGATGGCGCCCATCACAGACGTTTTGATGGTCTTGATAGCGTTGAACTGGTAGTGCACCGGCGAGGCGGGACACGCCAGGTTGTATATTTCATCCACTTCGGCCATAAAGGGCGTGATAACGTCGTGACGCACCAACTCAAAGCGTGGATTGGCCAACAGGTGGACAATGTTGTTGCGGCTTCCGGTAAAATAATTGTCGAGGCAAATTACTTCGTGCCCATCGTTAAGCAATCGCTCGCACAAATGGGAGCCGATAAATCCGGCGCCGCCGGTGATCAGTGTTTTTTTCATAATTAATTTTGTTGGACAGTATCTAATAGCAGTATGCAGTAGCAGTGTGCCGTTAAATGCTGTCCGGTTTATGTTTTAACTCCAATTGAATTCGTATTCATAATTATGTATTTTTACTGCCTACTGCCAACTGCCACTCCCAACTGCTACTGCTACTGCTACTGCTACTGCCAACTGTTACTGTATACCAAGACCAAAATACTCAAATCCGAGTTGGCGCAACTCCTCGCCGTCGTATATATTTCTTCCGTCGAAAACAACAGGGTTTCGCATAATTTCCTTAATAGCCGCCCAGTCGGGGATCCGGAATTCTTTCCATTCCGTAATCAGTAAAATGGCGTCGGCCTGTTGCGCTGCGTCGTAAATATCTTTGGCGCAGTGAATGGTATTGCCGAGGATGCGTTGTGCCTCGTGCATGGCTATGGGGTCGTAGGCGCGTATGTCGCAACCGGCGGCCTGTAGCCTTTCAATCAGCGCCAGCGAGGGCGCTTCGCGCATGTCGTCGGTTTGCGGTTTAAACGACAGCCCCCACAGCGCCATGCGTTTGCCATGCAGGTTGCCGTCAAAATATTTGTATAGCTTCCGGTATAAAAGTGTTTTTTGATCCTCGTTCACTTCTTCCACAGCCTGCAACACCCGCATGTCGTAGCCATTGTCGGCGGCTGTTTTGATGAGCGCCTTTACGTCTTTCGGGAAGCATGAGCCGCCGTACCCGATACCCGGATAGAGGAACTTGGAGCCGATACGCGGGTCGCTGCCGATGCCTTTGCGCACTTCGTGCACGTTTGCGCCCAGCCGTTCGCAGAGGTTGGCCATGTCGTTCATAAAGCTGATGCGCGTGGCCAGCATGGCGTTAGCGGCATACTTGGTCATTTCGGCCGAGGCAATGTCCATAAAAATCACCGGATGCCCGTTGAGGGTAAAAGGCTTGTAGAGCTGTTCCATCAAGGCTTTTGCCTTGTCGCTATTGACGCCGATCACGATACGGTCGGGACGCATAAAGTCGTTGATGGCCGCGCCCTCTTTCAAAAATTCGGGGTTTGAGGCCACGTCGAAAGGAATGGTTTCGCCGCGTTGCTGCAACTCCTGTTGAATGGCCTGCCGCACCAGCTCGGAAGAGCCCACCGGCACGGTGCTCTTGGTGACGAACAGGATGTATTTCTTGATGTGTCGCCCAACAGTATGCGCCACGTCGAGCACATATTTCATATCGGCATGGCCGTTTTCGTCGGGGGGCGTGCCCACGGCGCTGAACAGGATATCGGTGCGGTCAATCACTTCCGTGATGTCGGTGTAGAAGCGCAGGCGGCCGGCTGTCACGTTTTTGTGCACGAGGTTGTCCAAATCCGGTTCGTAAATGGGAATGACGCCTTTATTCAGGTTTTCAATTTTCTGTTTGTCGATATCGACGCAGTTCACGTGTACGCCCATTTCGGCAAAACAAGCGCCTGTAACAAGGCCTACATATCCGGTTCCTACAATTGTTATTTCCATATTTTTTAAGATTACACTGATTTTAGCGAATTATTCTGCGTAAGCCTGTCCATCCACGCCTGGTTATCCAAATACCATTGGATAGTTTTTTCGACGCCTTCTTCAAATTGCAGCGAGGGCTTCCAGCCCAGCTCGCGGTGCAGTTTGGTGGCGTCGATGGCATAGCGCAGGTCGTGTCCTGCGCGGTCGGTGATGTATGTGATCAACTTGTCCGAAGCGCCCTCTTTGCGTCCGAGCAGGCGGTCGGCTACTTTGATGAGCAGCTTAATCAGGTCAATGTTTTTCCACTCGTTGAACCCGCCGATGTTGTACGTTTCGCCGATTTTCCCTTTGTGGAAAATGAGGTCGATGGCGCGGGCGTGGTCTTCTACATACAGCCAGTCGCGCACGTTTTCGCCCTTGCCGTATACGGGCAGCGGCTTGTTGTGCCTGATGTTGTTAATAAACAGCGGAATGAGTTTCTCCGGAAACTGGTACGGCCCGTAGTTGTTGGAACAGTTGCTGATCACCACCGGCAGTTTGTAGGTATTGTGGAACGCCCGCACAAAGTGGTCGGAGCCGGCTTTCGACGCCGAGTAGGGCGATTTGGGGTCGTAGGGCGTGGTTTCCGTGAAGAAGCCGCCGTGGTCTAAGGAGCCGTACACCTCGTCGGTCGACACGTGGTAGAACAGCTTTCCCTGCATGTCGTCCTTCCAGTATTCTTTTGCCGCCTGCAGAAGCGTGAGCGTGCCCAGCACGTTGGTCTTGGCGAAAATGAAAGGGTCGGTGATGGAACGGTCTACGTGCGACTCGGCCGCCAGGTGAATGACGCCGGTAATTTGGTGCTCGGCGAAAACCTGCTGTATGCGGGCATAGTCGCAGATATCGGCTTTCACAAAGCGATAGTTCGGCTCGTGCGCAATATCTTCGAGGTTGGCCAGGTTGCCTGCGTAGGTGAGGTTGTCGAGGTTGACGAAATTAACGTCGGCGTATTTCTGCACCAGGAGGCGCACCACGTGGGAGCCAATAAATCCGGCGCCGCCGGTGATCAGTATTCGTTTCATAATTATGTAGCAGTTGGCAGTGGCAGTTGGCAGTAAATAGCGCTGCACTGTCTGGTTTATATTTATGTTTTTATTTTAACTCCAAATTTCTCCGGTTGGTTTATCATATATCCAATAAGCATGCCCACTTCATTATATCCTTTTTCCAATTCAATGGCTATTTCTTTCGTGATATAACAACAATCTTTTGCAAAATTTATCCATACATTTGTTTCGCTGCTCTCCGTCGGCATCTGTCAATTTCATTACATAGTGTTTACAGTATAAGCGTTTGCGATAAGCTTCAGCAATATTTGCACAAACAGATCTGGAGGATCGCCGGATTTGATCCGTTAGAGAATACTTTTCTTCTTTTGGGAAATCCTTAGTCAGTTCAAATATTTTCATTGCCAAGTCGTAAGATTTTTGATAGGCTAACAACGACTTAAAACCTGTATCCATATATATATATTTTACCTCTCATTTCTCACTACTGCTACTGCCTTTAATTCGCATAAATTCGTGTAATCCCTGTCCTTGTCCGACAGCACCAGTTGCCCAGCGGGCAGCGGCCAGGCGACGCCTATGCCGGGGTCGTCATACCGGATGCCGCGTTCGGCTTGAGGAGCGTAAATATTATCCACCTTGTAGGTAAATACCGTGTGGTCTTCCAGCACTAAGAAGCCGTGCGCCATACCGCGCGGGACGAACAACTGCCGTTTGTTTTCCGCACTCAGTTCCACCGCCACATACTTTCCGAACGTGGGTGAATTGCGGCGAATATCCACGGCCACATCCAACACCTTTCCCTGGATTACGCGCACCAACTTACTCTGCTCGAAAGGCGGCAACTGGTAGTGCAGGCCGCGCAGCACCCCAAAACCCGATTTCGACTCGTTGTCCTGGATAAAATTTATTTTCCCAATGTGTTTTTCAAATTCGCTTTGTTTAAAAGTCTCCATAAAGTATCCCCGCGTATCGGCGAATACCTTAGGCTCGATAATCCAAACACCTTTTATAGTTGTTTCCGTGAACGTCATATTATTTTGCTAAATCAAGGATATAGGCGCCGTACGCCGTTTTGTTGAGGGTTTCGCCAATGTCGAGCAGTTGCTGTTTGGTGATCCAGCCGTTGCGCCATGCGATTTCTTCGATACAGGAGATGTAGAAGCCCTGCCGTTTCTGGATGGTTTCCACGAAATTCGACGCTTCGAGCATACTGTCGGCATTGCCCGTGTCGAGCCAGGCGAAGCCGCGTCCGAAGAGCTCTACGGTGAGCGTTTGCTCTTCGAGGTAGAGGCGGTTGAGGTCGGTAATCTCCAGCTCGCCGCGCGGCGATGGGCGCAGGCTGCGGGCCTTCTGCGACACGGTATGGTCGTAGAAGTACAAGCCCGGCACCGCGTAATTTGATTTTGGCTGTTCCGGCTTTTCCTGCAGGGAGATGACTTTCCCTGAGGGGTCGAACTCCACGACGCCGTAGGCGCGCGGGTCTTTCACGCAGTAGCCGAAGATACAGGCTCCTTTCGGGCTCACACTCCCAGCCGCGCGGTGCAACATCCCCGAAAAGCCCTGTCCGTAAAAGATGTTGTCGCCCAGCACCAGCGCGCCGCCTTCGCCGTTGAGGAATTTCTCGCCCAGGATGAACGCTTCGGCCAGGCCATTGGGCTTTTCCTGGATGATATATTCAAAGGCCATGCCGAGTTGCCGGCCGTCGCCCAACAAATCCCGGAACATCGGCAGGTCGCGGGGCGTGGATATGATGAGCGCCTCGCGGATGCCCGCCAGCATAAGGGTCGACAGGGGGTAATAAATCATCGGCTTGTCGTATACCGGCATAATTTGCTTTGAAATGGCTTTCGATAAGGGGAATAATCGGGTTGCGCTCCCTCCGGCAAGTATAATTCCTTTCATGAGCATATCTGTTTTCAATATCCAAAAATACACAAAAAAAGTGATTTGGCAAAAAAAATAATAATAATTTAAGAGTTTAAAATTTCAACTTTCAATTATCTTTTTTATATTTGTGACAAATAAAAAACCTTTAAGAAAAACAACACTATGGTAAATCCTGTAGCAAACTCACGGCATGAGCATCTCGCTCATTTGGTTTCCGATTTCAGGAACAGACAAGTGGATAAATTGACGCAACAGGCAGACTTTGCGCTTGAATCCTTTATTCTTGAGTGTATTCGTTTGCGCGAATTGTATAAAATCTTGTGCGAATTTTCGGAATATAACAGCCAACAATTGCTGCAGTATCTCGAACACGCCCGCTGTGCCTATCTTGCGTTGTATGGCAACAACAAGACGGTGGAGACACACCATGTCCGAATTCTCTTCCTAATTGACAGCATTGCACACAATAGCAGTTTACTGGAGGAGAAATGGAATGAATACGAGGTGCTGTGCCAGCAATTAGAAGAGTACAGTAGCAAATTAGCCAAGAGTTAAGAATTTTAATTTATAGAAATCAAATAAAAAACCAGGCAACTTTATTCAAAATTGCCCGACTTTATTCTGGTGGAGGTGACGGGAGTTGCCACACATATGCAATAATCTATATATCAATTTATTAAAAAATGACAGGATCGCATCAGTATCGTAAATAATAAAAATTAAATTTCGCTTTAAAGCACAAAAATAAATATTTTTTTCCTATTTGCAATATTTCCATATTTCTATTTGAGTAGCTAATTAGGTGCACTTAGAATTTATAATCGTCTGATTTTTAATATTCTCATTTTTTAGAATAAATAGAAAACGTCGCTGATTAGGTGCACTTAAGGTCAATGTCGCTAATTAGGTGCACTTAGAAAGGTCAATGTCGCTAATTAGGTGCACTTAGAAAGGTCAATGTCGCTAATTAGGTGCACTTAGAAAGGCAATGTCGCTAATTAGGTGCACTTAGAAAGGGACAATGTCGCTAATTAGGTGCACTTAAAAAAAGAAAGGGGAAAATTGAGCGATTGGGGTTGTAAAAAGCACGAAAAAACAAAATGTGCATTGCGGAACACGGGCCGGAACTATGTGGGTATAGAGCTCAATCCCGAGTATGCGAAGGTGGCCAAAAAAAGGCTGTTGTAAAAGAAGCAGTAATTTTGATTTGGCAATTATAATTTTGCCGCGCATGGAACGCTATCGTCCGCGGTATGCGATTCGCCTTTCTGCCCGCAATTTCGGCTTCATGGACAACATCCTGTCGGTGCCACTGTATGCGGCGCACTGCATCGGGCAGCCGGAATTATAGCCGCCTTTGGAACTAAGGCTTATTTCCTTATCTTTATTTTGGACTTGGATATTTGCTTGTGCAATTCTCGTAGCTGGTCTTGAATATCGTCTATTTTAGATACAGCAATCTTTAAAGCTTCTTCCCTGACAAGTATTTCCGACTGATCTTTTAAGGAAGTGGCCGCTTTGAGCATAAGCCCGGATCCAGCTAGTAGCCAGTCTGCGGATATCTGTGGATACAATAACAATATCCTAACAATTTTATCTACACCTATTTCTGCTTTTTTGTTCCGAATTGTAGAAAAATATCCGCGGGAAACACCTATTATTCCGGTAATACTTATCAATGTATCTCCGGTGGTTTGTAGAAATTCTTCTAGCCGTTCCAGGATGGCATCAGTTGTATTGTATTTTTTTTGCGCAGCCATGATTTAAAGTTTTTTTTACCGCACAAAATTACTGATTTTTTTAAAACTATCACATAGAATACATCTCTTTATGCCAATCGTAAACAGAGTGTGGATTTTTTGACTTCAAGCAGTCTTGAAAACTATTTATCTTAGACAATGATGTATACCACGCTTTGGTCATTTTATCAATATGATTATGAATTTTGCCGAAAGTTTCATATTGAGCTGTGCGAAACGCCAATTCTTTCTCGGCAATATCCCTGTCGCTTTTTAACCATTCCAACATGGATTGCTCCGTCCATTTATCACTGTAATTGTGTTGTTTAAAACAATTTAAAAGCTCGTATTTAAGATTCTCCTCAAAAATAACCATTCGTTCTTGCCGGCGAACTATGTCCTTGTACATTCCCGACGCCATCGCTTCACTTCCAATTTCAAAGAAAAATAACGGTAAATATTTCCATCTCGTGTTTGGGGTTGTTTTGGCCCAGGTTACGCTAAATTTTAGGTCTGTTTGTTTATTTATAACGTTAAAAGCATGTATAAGTTTTTGCTTTATATCACGAGGGTTTTCAAATTCTGAGCCGTCCTTTTTTTGAAGCGGTATCCGTGCTATTTTACATAAGTGATTAAAATTCAGCGACCGGTCTATTTCTGTCGATGTCTTCAGTTTTTCTTGTAAGGTCTCCTTGAAATTTTTTAGATACAAATACAAGTCATCCAGTCCGGCCCGACGTAGTGTAATTAACGCTTCTTTGTTGAATTTTAAGAAGTAGAGCGAAAGGTTTGTAATGAAATTTTTGTTAATATCATAATTGAAGAATATTTTAGGAGATCCTTTCCCTTTGACAGTCGTTGTAATTAACTCCGGCAGCAAAATATAAGCCTTTGAAATGTTTGTATATTTCGTTGTATTTTTCTCAAATACGACTTCTTTAGCAGTTCTAGAAAACCTTAATGCAGTAGTGTGCAAAATATACAACGCATTTTCAAGACAGGAGTCAAAAATTTTTACCGCCGGATTCCTTTTTTCCTGTTCGTACAAAAGATTCTTTTCTTCTGTTGTCAATTTTTGTAGCTGTAAAGGGTTGGGGTGCTTTTTCCGCAAATACCCCTCCTTGTAATTCAATGCTGCCGCAAACTGTTTTGGATCCAATATCCCAAAACCAAACAAATCCGTCTGACGAGAGAAACAAAAGTAATATATTAAACTTTTAATTAAAGCCTTGTCCTCATTACTTATACTATCTATACTTATAAAAAGGTCGATATTATGTGCAATATTCTTATCTATCCGGATTAGAGACTGCTCCATAATTATTGCTTGATACCTGCGGTTTTTATTCGATTGAAATAATCCATTATATCTTCATGTGTTGTCCATCTATATCGCTGCCGGTCAGGGTCGCAATATGAACGCAAGAGATTATTATTAGTGATTTTTCTCACAACAGTATAAGTAAGCCCGTAATGACGCTGTAGTTCTACGTCATCTTTAAATTGAATCAGTGGAATGCGTTCCTGTCGTGCGGTTGAGTTTACCCTTTGATCTTCGTCTATTAATTGCAGCAACCTGTCTATTTTTTCAGTTGTTTCTTGCCACACAGTCTGCGGCAGGATAACCATCTTCATCGTTATTGCACTATTATCTATTGGTGCCTGTTTTTTGTCCATACTATT
>JAITIL010000135.1 GCA_031279475.1 Prevotellaceae bacterium
GGAAAAATTTATTTTTCGGCAAAAAAATAATGCTTATCAAATATTCCTAAGAATACATTAAATCCTGATTTTTCAGTATTACCTGTCATAACAGTTACAGTTTCCGTTTCATCACTCAATAAGCTACATATATAAAATACTGTTTTTTCGCCATTTTCAGAAATATTTTTGTGTTTTTCTTTTATGTTTAATACTATGCTACTTTTAACAAAGCCTATTAATAATATTTTATTTCCCATTATTGTGAATACACAATGATTTAAATCTATCACTTCCATAGAGTTATCTTTAATATTAACTTTGCAGATAATGTAAGTGTCAATTATTAGGGAATCTCTAAAAATATAATTTTTATCGTTTTTTCGCTCTTCAACAGCAGTTTGCCCAAATGCTATTGAAGAGCACGCTAAGAGTAGGAATAGAAACAAATTTTTCATAATATAAAGGTTTTAAAATGTAGGGCAAAGGTAGTGAAAAGAGAAAAGTTATAATCCAAACAGGGCAAGATGTGCTTTTGTTTCTCTTGGGCTTGATTTGACCGTTTCTTTGATTAGCGTCAAATCTTCTTCATTGATGTCGCCAAGGTATTGTCCCACCATGATCTTGTCGGGCTTTGCCGTTTTCAACCGTGAACAATCTACGAAGCATTTGTGTGTAAGAAAAGAGTACTTGGTATGTTCGACAGGCATGTGGTAATCTTTGATGTTTTGCGCAAGGTTTTGGTTGATATGCGAGTTGAAGATGACACCTCCATACACGTTACCATCCGTATCAAATCCTAATACTATAAAGTATTTATTACGGCTATCATTCCCTGGCTTGGGCGTAATGCCGTCAGTTTCGTCCATGTTAATGCGAAATACATTGCCAATTTTTATTATTGACTTAGCAAGTTTCTCATTGTCTGACTGTTTCAAAAAGTCTGATAAGGTGTTCATGCTAAAACAGCATCCAATGCCAATTGTTCCTGAATGTATTCGATTGTGGCATCGGTAGCGCCGGATGCTTTTGCCATATCAAGCAAGGATATCACTTTGTGGTTTTTTTTGCTGGCATTTTCCCATGCTATATCGTGTGATAAGTTTTTGAGATCCTGAAACAGTTTCTTTGAATTTTCTGCGATGGATTTATCCAGCGCTTCTATTTCTGATGTAGAAAGATAGTTTACATCCTGCGTTCTTTTTGGCAAAAGGACGTTGGGGGCATCAATACCGGCAATTTCGACGACATTCCAGAGTAAATCACTAAGAGTGTTTTCGCGTTTTACGGCATTATATAACCGGGTGGGTACCGGTCCATATTTGAGGGCAAAGAAATCATCCGTTGTTATCCTATCTCCCCAGACAGCCAAATGTTCTCTTTCTGCAAAATACAGGATTTTGAACAGGTGATAGAAGTCTATTCCACCCGTCTTGTTTAAGATATACAAGACCACTTCTATCAGTTTTTGTTGTTCATAGTTGTTCATAGTTGCAATCCCTTAAATTATTCATTTTGGAATGAGCAAAAAAGTAAAGAGTGTCAAAAATTGACAGGTTTGCCATGTATAAAATCATCGTGGATTTTTGCCCAACGCCGCCGTTCGCGGCGTTCGTCGCGTGCCGGCTTAATGTACACGTAATACATTACAATAAGAAATATGGTAATTAATACAACCATGGCGCAAAGATACAGGTATTTTTGAAAACAACAAAATTTATTTCGTCATCCATTTGAACGATGGGTTGAACTGGTCGCGCATGGGGGCGAACCGGTAGCCGGCGTGTTTGAGAAAAACGCTCAGGGCGTAGTCGTCGATGGTGGCGGTGGGGTAGATTTCTTTGATGGCTTGGATGATTTCGGCGGCGGTGAGAAAGCGGGTGGCTTCGTCAATGGTGTGTGCCGGGGGATAGTGTTTTACAAAGGCGTTCAAGGCTTCGGCGACAAAGGCTACATTTTGCTCGTGCCGCTCTTTTTGTATGCGTTCTTGTTCTTTGCGCTCGGCTTGCTGTTCGGATGTTTCGTCAAGTTGCTTTTTATCCTGCTTTTTCATAAATATACCCCCAGGGTTTTTGACCTACACGTGGATAACCAGCGCAGCCTGCATGTTGCCATGCAGGCGACACCAGGGGCATATATGCCTATGGGCACTGGTTATCAAATGTAGGTTAGTGCAAAGGTACGAATTTTTATAATAAATCAATGCCGGTTAGCTTGAAGAGCATCGTCCAGCCTGTGGAGTTATTGAGTTCTCGAGAATACCATGGCGTTATTTCGGAAGGGAAGGTGAGCCGGCGGACGAAGTTGTCGTCTTTGTCGGCGATGAGTTGGCGGCGGATGTCGCGGATGATGTTCAGGAGTTGATCGGCGAGGAGCACTTCGGCGGCCAGGTCGACGGTTTCGATATTGAGCGGTTTGGCGACAGTTATGGCCAGATGTAGTTCGTCGGTTTTTACCTTGTTGGCATTTTGAGATGTTTGGAAATTGCCGTAGTCGATGAACAGGTATATTCCTTTGATGTTGCTGATGCGTTTTTCGACACTGGTTTCGTTGACTCCAAACACGTAGTCGGTGATGTCGGGGAATATGCCGGCTTCCGGAAGGGCCTGGCAGCCGTTTTTTAGATGCGTGTAAGCGTCGCCCCGTCCGGCGGTGAAGTTGCGCAGCACGCCATCGCGCCCGACGAATTGTGCAAAGTAGCGAAAAATATCAATAAGGATGTTTTGGGCGTCCATGGTTAAATTATTTTGTTGATTTGTGCTAACGAGAGGCCTGTTTTTTCTGCGATTTCATCTTTTTTCACTTCCATGTCGCGCAGTGTCTTTACGGCGTCAATGATGTTTTTTAGCAGGAGGTCAAAAAAGGCGGTGAGCGGCATTTGTGACACTTCAGTCAATGAACCATAGCCGGCCGATGATAAGGAGTAGATGCTGTCGGATAAACCGAGAGAGAATTTATCCTCTTTGCCGGTAGGTTTTCGGTTCCAGAGTATGGCATATTTCGTGCGGGTTGCTAAAAATGTTTGAATGGCTTGAAAGCAGATAAAGACAGCCTGCTTCGCGACATGGTCTAACTTTTCGGCGGTTTCGGTAAATGAAATGGTGTCGGTTTCTTTCGGGCAATAGAGGGTAGCGACCATCATGTCGAGGTAAGATGGATTGCGCACGTCAATATATTTTCCATATAGTAAATTAGCATTGACGTACTGTTCGGCAGTGAGGGTGGTGTGGATAATTTCATCGTGCAGTTCGAAAATGTATCCGGGATATTTTTTGCCGGCGATTTCTATTTCCGGGAGCAGGTTTTTAGCAAAGACGAAGTCGGGCAGCGTTTGGCGCTTTAGTTTTTTGACGTATTGCAGTTCTACGTGGTCGAACAGGTCGCTGGGCAGTGATTTGGCCAGCGCTTTGCGAAGTTTCGGATCAATTTCGTCGAGGGCGCCGTCGGGGTACTCATACCGGAACATGAAGTTCAGGGTGCGGGTGATGCGGAACATGTTTTCGTTAAAGCGTTCACGATTGCGCTTTGTGATGGCTTTGGGGTTGATGTTTGACACATTAAGGAAATAGGCCAGGCGCACTTCCTGGGCGCTGATGTTGCCTTGCATAAATTCGAGCATGAGCAGGACGAGCATCAGGTATTGTTCGGACGAGAGTTCTTCCCATTGATTGGGATATTGGTATTTTTTGTTGATTGTGATCATCGCATGAAGTAGTATTTTTTGTTTTCGGTGTTCGGGTTGTCAATATCGTTCTCGGTAATGGGATTCAGCGCCTTTTGGAGTTCGATTTCCAGTTCGTCGCCGTATCCGTCGGCGGTACCGGACAGATAGTCGGACAATTGTTTCTTGTTGTCGCCGGCGTTGGGATACTTGGTAAACTCATGGTTGATATCGTTGCGGATGGATTTTGGCAATTCGGATATTTCAAATTGCATGACGGCGCGCGCCATGACGCGGTAGGCCACGCGGTACTTGAGTTTGTCGGCGAGATTGGGTTTTTCAGTCAGTTTCTCAAGGGTGATGCGCTTGGGGATATATCTTAGCGATTCTTCCCTGACGAGAAAGACTATTTTTGAGAAGAAGTAGGCAGACTTGTCGATTGCATAGTATTGGTCGAAGTCGTTTTGGTTTTGGAAGAGCAGGTTCTGCCGGGAGCGGTAGCAGTCGCTGTTTTGCCAATTTTCCGATCCTTCGGCATCCATGGCATTAATAAGTGCGTTGATGAACGACCAGGCATTGGTGATGTACTTTTCTTTCAGTTCTTCGTATTGGTAGCGGTAGAGGTTATCGCGGCCTTTGAAGAGGA
>JAITIL010000077.1 GCA_031279475.1 Prevotellaceae bacterium
ATCAAGAGCGAAGAATTGCTGAAGAACAAAACGGCTAATCCCATTAACTCGTTAGCCGGTAAAATAGCGGGCGTCAATGTAACGCAAAGTTCAGGCGCAGCCGGCTCGGGCGCGCAGATTATTTTGCGCGGCGGCACGTCGCTGGATGAGTCCCGTGATAACCAGCCGCTGTTTGTGGTGGATGGTATTATTTACGACAACTCAACGTCGGTGGTAGGTAATTCCGGTTTTGACGGAATGACGGGTACCGCCACAACCAACAGCAACCGTGTGATGGACATTAACCCCGAAGATATCGAAAACATGTCGATATTGAAAGGTCCTGCGGCTGCGGCTTTGTATGGCTCGCGCGCTGCCAACGGCGTCATTATTATTACGACGAAAAAAGGCGAAGAAGGAAGCATCTCGGTAGATTTCAGTACCAAATTCAGCACAGCATGGGCAAACCGTTTACCGGAACAGCAGTCCACCTATGGGCGCGGTTCTTACCAGACAAGTGGAGTATTAAACCCTGATGATGAGATTGTTTATTCTTCATGGGGAGAAAAACTTAGCGCCGGCACAAAAAGGTATAATAATATGGAAGACTTTTTCCAAACCTCTACCATATTTGACAACACGCTGAGCGTGTCAGGCGGAAATAAAAACGGTTCGTTCTATTTTTCGGCTTCCAATTATGACCAGAAAGGGATTGTTCCCGGTACAGGCTATGTTAAAAATACTTTCCGGTTCAACGGGGAACAAAAATACGGCAAGTTCACCCTGAATGTAGGCGCAGCCTATTCGCAGGCAAATACCGATAAAACATTAACCAGTTCCGGACTTTACAGTTCCGGCGGTACGGGAACCATGAATCAGGTTTACCGTTGGGCAAGAAATGAGGATATGACCAAATATGTGAACTCCGACGGCTCAAAGTATATTTTTCCCCAATATTTGGACGCCAACGGTCAGCGCGATTTGAACAAATATCCATTAGGCAAGCTTGTGGAAAATCCCTATTGGCTGATCAATAAAAATGAGATGACCGACCAGACCAACCGTTTCACGGGAAATGCGACGCTTGACTTCAAAGTGTTCGACTGGTGGAACCTGACCTACCGTGCCGGTATCGACCGGTATACTACCGGCAACAGGAATATTCTTGCGCCCGGTGCGGAAATCAAATCGGACTATCAGGACGGGATGTTCAGTGAAAATTTCTTGGATTATCAATATTTGTCGTACAACATCATGAGTAATATGGACAAGACTTTTGGCGACTTCAATGTCGGGCTGCTTTTAGGCTTGAGCGAAGAAGAAACCAAAACCGAACGGAATTACCGTATGGCAATCCATCCCAGCGTGGAAGATTTTCCGAGTTTCGGCGTCAGCACCGATGAAAACAAAAAATTATCCCAATCGCATACAGTAACACGCATGCGCAGTTTCTACGGCGAATTTCGCGCGTCGTATAAAAATTTAGCTTACCTGACGGTTACCGGGCGTAGTGACAAAAATTCTACGCTCTATTCCCCGCTTACAGGCGATGAAAACGCTTCCTATTTCTATCCTTCGGTAGGCGGTAGCGTAGTATTCTCCGAATTATTACCCGAAAGTCTGAAAGATATTATTTCTTTCGGCAAGGTGCGCACCTCGTGGGCAAAAGTAGGTAAAGGCACCGATGCGTATGCTACCAGCACGTCATTGTGGGCTTTTCAGGATTTTATAGGAGGCCTTACAGGCACCACCAACTATTGGTATCGCGGCAATCCTTATTTGAAGCCGGAAATGACAACCTCTATTGAATTGGGGCTGGAAATGCGTTTCCTCAACGGACGTATAGGATTTGACTATACTTATTATTCTAATGTTTCCAAAAACCAAATCCTTAATCCGCGTACATCCCAATCCACCGGCTATATTTTCAACTATTCCAATATCGGGGAAGTTTACAACAAGGGGATGGAACTTTCTATTTCCGGACAGCCCGTAAGGACGAAAGATTTTGCATGGGATATGGCGCTGAATATTGCAGGTAACAGAAGCAGAGTAGGCACTATCCACACCAGCCTCCCGATTTTGTATGTAACCAGCGTACAGGTGGGAAATGCTAAAGCGGCATCATTTGAAGATGGCGTATTTATGGGTATTTCAGGTTCCAAATGGAGCCGTACGGACGATGGTAAACTGATATTGCGGGAAGATGGTATGCCAGTATCAGATAACCTTACAACCCATTATATTGGCGACCGTGAACCCAAGTTTACAGGCGGTTTCAATAACAGTCTGCAATATAAAGGATGGAACCTTTCTTTCCTGCTTGATTTCCGCGTAGGCGGCAATGTTTACAACGGTACGGAACTTTGGCTGACGGAAAATGGTATGTCGAAACTGACAGAGAACAGGGAATCGCTGACTGTGAAAGGCGTTGTAAATACAGGTACAACAGCTAACCCTGTTTACGAAGACCGTGAATTTACTTTCCATGCAGACCAAACTTATACGATGACCACTGGCGTACAAAGCGGCAAATACATTATCCAGCAATATTGGGCAAGTGAATATTTGAAGGAATCAGCAAACTTTATGACCGAAACAAACTGGTTGCGCTTGCGTTCTGTATCCCTGTCTTACAGTTTACCAAAAACGCTTTTGGACAAAATTAAATTTATCAAAGATTGCTCTATTTCAGTTACCGGTACCAACCTGTTCCTTATTACCAATTATAAGGGCATGGATCCGGAAGCGTCTGCTGCCGGTTCGGGTGTAGGCGGTTCGAGTTCGGTAGGTATTGAATATTGCAATGTGCCGGCTACAGCAGGTATGTCGTTCGGTATTAACCTTAAATTTTAAATAATAACAAGTAAAATAAGGAATGATTATGAAAAAAATACATAAATTAGGAATATTATTGATGACCTTGATGTTCGCATCCTGTATGGATTTAGACATCAATACAGACCCTGACAGCCTTTCCAGTTCGTCGGGAAATTTGGCTACCCGTTTGCCGGGCATGCAATTTTGGATGGGGCATACGCACCAAACCACTGGCTTTTTTGCAGCCTTGATAAACCAGCAAATTACCCTGTCAAACCGTGGTGACCGGTACGGCTCTTTGGCTGAATGGACAGCAGCAAACAATACAGCAAGTACCTATCCTTACCAGGCGTTTTTTGTAGGCGCTGCCGGTACATTCGCCGATGTATATGCCATGGCTGAAAAGGAAGGAGCCTATCATTATATGGGGGTAATAAAACTGTTCCGCGCCATGGGCTTTATGGTGCTGTGCGATGTATATGGCGAAATGCCTTATACTACTGCATTAGGAGCAGAAATCAATCCCACCTATGACGATGGAAAAACTATCTTCAATGGCGCTTTAGCCGAACTGGATGAAGCGATAGCATTGTTTAAGCAATCACAGTCCTCCGGCGCCAAAGCATTGAAAGAAGGCGACGCATGGAATGGCGGCGATGTGAACAAATGGATTAAATTGTGCTACGGAATGAAAGCCCGCTACCTTAACAACCTGTCGAAAAAATCAGACCTGTATAACCCGACTGCCATTTTGGAAGCGCTCAGCTCCGCACCGCAAAGCAATGCTGATAATACAATTATTCACCACGAATATGCAAGCAGCGCAGTGAGTGACAACTTGTGGGGCGATGATATTAAAACCAATTACACCTATATTTGGTTGCTGAACTGGAGCCGTACTTATTATGTTACCAAATGGTATGCCGATTTGCTGACCGACTTTGACGGGAAAGGCATTATTGATCCCCGTGCCGACAAGTTAATTCCCTCCGCACAAATAAATGGCGGCACAGAGTGGTACCGCACGCCCGGCGTAGATATGCGAACCGACATTCGACTCACTCCTATAGGCAGTACTGTATCAAATTGGAAAAGTCCCGGCTTATATGATGTCATAACAAAAAAATGGACGATTACCGCTACAACCGATTCTACGGTTATTTCATTGCAAACAAAAGGTATTCACAGTCCAAGTTATGGAGATGTTGCTACCGACGGCACTATTCTTAATACCG
>JAITIL010000117.1 GCA_031279475.1 Prevotellaceae bacterium
AGTTCTTCTTTGTTCATTGGTTCCGTTACTTTTCCTTCTGCGGCCTGTTTCAAGGATTGATCCAAGCGAGTGCGCATTTCCGGCGTAAAGTAGCGGTCATAGTCATTAACCGGAGGCAGAGGGGTTATTGCATACCTTTTGTTTATTCCTCTTCGTATAACGATTTGTGTGCCTTTGTCGGACAGATCCAAATATGTTTTCTGATGTGTCCTGAAATCCCTGCCTTTTACTTCAACTACTTGCATATTCTAATTTTTATTTATATACCACTTTGGTACACAAAGTTGCAATATTTTTTTGAAACTACCAAAAAAAAAATTATTTTGTCATCCACCCGCAACACCATCATTGTGGTATTTTTAATGGAAAGCAACTATATGTTTACACAAGCAATTTTACTACGCATACCTGACGGCATGCGCGGTCTAATTTCCCGCATTTTTTTACCGGGTTGAAATCCCTATGGGATTTTTATTTATCATGAATTTTGGAGTAAAATCGTATATAGTTGCCAAAACATTTATCCGTACCATGCAAAATGTCCCAATGTTTTTAACCTATTTTATTTTATGTTTATTAAAGTTCGGTTGATGTTATATTTACTATACCTTAATGTTTACGGCAAATGTATGGTAATTAACTTAAACATTACTTTGAATTTTGATTTAGGACGAAAAAGATTTCTACAAAGACAGTCCGGCGCGCCGGCTTTCCGTAAAATCATCCTGCGCCCGCAACCGGCAGGCGATCTCACTTTCGCTTCCGGAAGCTACGGCTTTGCTTCGGAACGAAGGTTTGACGGTGCGCAAAGTACCATGTATAATTCCATGAATCGTCAACTCAACTGGCAAAATGTCAATAACCTGACTTATTCCAAAAAAATCGGCGATCATCACTTTACCGCCACCGCCGTGTGGGAAATGAGCAAATACGAGTACAACTATATATACGAAAGCATAAAACGAACCCGAAAATGGCCTCCGGCCGATAAATGCCCTGCGGGCGGTGAATGCGCTTCGCGCGATAAATGGCCTTCGGCCGATAAAACTATTTTATCGCTGCGAAGCAGCTACTTTATCTCCACATCTCCACATCTTTAAATCATGAAATCTTTAAATCATGAAATCTTTAAATCTTTAAATCTTTGTTATGCGGAAAACTATCGGTCTAATTATGTAAAGACAGCAGATAGCGCCAATAAAATCACCTGTCGTCGACAGACACGTAGGGCTGCGCCTCCAGTATATTTTTGTAGGCAGGGCGGATGATGCGCTTGCTCTTGAAGTTCAGTTCTTCGATGCGGTGAGCCGTCCACCCGACGATACGCGCCATGGCGAACAGCGGCGTGTAAATTTCCTGCGGCAACCCAATCATTTCGTACACAAACCCCGAATAAAAGTCGATGTTGGAAGATACGCGCTTTTTTTCACCCTTGAAGTTGTAGAAAGATTCTATGGCGCGCTCCTCCAGCAGCTCAAGGAAAGCAAATTCGGACTCGCGCTTTTTCTCCCGCGCCAAATCCCGTGCCAGCGCCTTGAGGAGAATGGCGCGCGGGTCGGAGATGGTGTATACGGCGTGGCCTATGCCGTAAATCAGCCCCGATTTGTTGTACACCTCCTTGTTGAGCATGCGCGTGAAGTAACGGTCTATCTCCTCCTTATTTTTCCAGTCGGCAATATTTTTCTTCAGGTGATTGAACATATCCACCACCTGGATGTTTGCGCCGCCATGCAGGGGGCCTTTCAGCGAGCCTATCCCCGCCGCAATGGACGAGTAGGTGTCGGTGCCCGACGAGCTGGTAACGCGCACAGTGAACGTGGAGTTGTTACCGCCTCCATGCTCGGCTTGCAGCACCAGGAGCAAGTCCAGGGTTCGCGCATCTAAGGGCGTGTAGTCTCTTTTCAGCATATAGAGGAAATTTTCTGCTATGGAAATGTCCTCAATCGGATGCCGGATGTGCAGCGAACGCCCACGCGAGCTGTGCCGCAAAATGTTGTAGGCATACGCAATAATGGTCGGGAATTTGGAGATGAGGTCGATGGATTGGCGCATCAGGTTGTCGGGCGAGGTGTCGTCGGGACTGAGGTCGTAGTTGTACATTTCGAGCACGCTGCGGGCAAGGATGTTCATGATGTTTTGCCCCTCCAGCTCAATGATGCTCATTTTGATTTTTTGCTCCAGCGGCATATTGCTGCATATCAGTTTCCGGAAATTACCAAGCTCATCCTTATCCGGCAGTTTACCGGAAAGCATCAGGAAGGCGACTTCCTCGAACCCGAAACGCCTGCTTTCTACCAGGTCGTGGACAATGTCGTCCAAGTCGTAGCCGCGATAGTACAACTTTCCGGGAATAGCCCTCAGGGCGCCGTCCGGCATACGCTCGTAGCCCACCACGTTGCCTATTTGGGTAAGCCCCACCAGCACGCCCGTGCCGTCTTCGTTGCGCAGCCCGCGCTTGACGTTGTACTGGACAAACAAATTGTTGTCAATCTTACAGGTGGTTTTCACCGATTCCGACAGTTTGTAAATGAGATATTCTTTTTTCATACGCCATATATTTCGTTTATCAGGGTGACGAGGTGGGCTCCAAATTCCATAGTGCCGAGCGTTTCGCCGTTGGGCATAAAGCGCGCAAGGTCGTGCGTCGCTCTCCCGCCGGCAAAAGATTTGTCTATTGCTGCGGCTATCAGGCCGGCAGCCTCTGTCCAGCCGATGTACTCAAGCATCATTACCGACGATAGCAGCAGCGAAGAGGGGTTTGCCACATTTTTCCCGGCAATGTCGGGGGCTGTTCCGTGCGTTGCCTCAAACAGGGCGTGTCCGCTTTCGTAACAGATGTTAGCGCCGGGCGCTATGCCAATTCCGCCCACCATCGCCGCCAGTTGGTCGGAGATATAATCGCCGTTGAGGTTCAGGGTAGCAATGACCGAGTACTTCTCCGGCGTCAGCAGCGTGTTTTGCAGGAAAGCGTCGGCAATAACATCCTGGATAACGAGCTTTCCTTCGGCGAGCTCCCTGGCGAACTCCCGCTGCGCCAACTCGTACCCCCAGCGCTTGAAGCCGCCTTCGGTGTACTTCATGATGTTGCCCTTGTGCACCAGCGTTACGCTTGGCAGGCGGTTTTCCAGCGCGTATGCAATAGCAGCCCGCACCAGCCGCTCCGTGCCTTCCACCGAAACGGGCTTTACCCCAAAAGCCGAAGTTTTGGGGAAGCGTATTTTTGTTACGCCCATTTCTTCGGTCAAAAACTTCAGGAACTTGCCGGCTTCGGGCGTTCCCTGCCGCCACTCAATGCCGGCGTAAATATCCTCCGTGTTTTCGCGGAAAACAACCATGTTTACCTTCTGCGGCTCCTTGAGGGGTGAGGCCAGGCCTTTAATCCAGCGCACCGGCCGCAGGCACACATACAAGTCGAGGGTTTGGCGCAGCGCCACGTTGAGCGAGCGGACGCCCTCGCCAACGGGCGTGGTGAGCGGCCCCTTAATGCCGACCAGACAGTCGCGAAAAGCTTCCGGCGTTTCATCCGGCAGCCAGTTGCCGGTTTCGTTAAACGCTTTTTCGCCGGCAAGCACCTCTTTCCAGTCGATTGAACGGCTGCCGCCATACGCCTTTGCCACGGCGCTATCTACCACCGCCCGGCACACAGGAGTAATTTCTTTACCTATGCCGTCGCCTTCTATAAAGGGGATAGTGACCTTGTTTGGTACTGCGAGTTTGTTATTTTGTTTTACTATTTTCATTGTCTTTCTTAGAAGTTAATGAAGTTCCCTCAACGCTTAGTTCTTAACTGGTTCAGCGCACTGCCGGCAAAATACCATTTAATTTGCAGCTCGTTGAACGTGTGACTGGCGAGGAAAGATTCCTGCGTACCGTCGGCGTGCCGGAGGACAACGGTAAGCGGCTCGTCCGCGCGAAAGTTTTGGACGCCGGCAATAGAAATACGGTCGTCTTCCCGTATCTTGTCGTAGTCGCGCTTATCGTCGAAAGTGAGCGCCAGCATTCCCTGTTTCTTGAGGTTGGTTTCGTGGATACGTGCAAAGCTCTTTGCTAAAATCACCCTCACGTTGAGGTATCGCGGCTCCATGGCGGCGTGCTCGCGGGAGGAGCCCTCGCCGTAGTTTTCTTCCGCTACTACAATCGACGAAATTCCCTGCGCCCTGTACTGCCGGGCAACCGCCGATACTTCTTCGTACTTTCCGTTGAGACGGTTCAGCACGGCGTTGGCTTTTCCGTTGAAAGCGTTCACGGCGCCCATCAGCAGGTTGCCGGAGATGTTCTCCAGGTGTCCGCGAAAGCGGAGCCACGCGCCCGCCATGGAGATATGGTCGGTGGTGCACTTTCCCGCAACCTTAATCAGCAGGGGCATGTTCGCCAAATCGTTCTCCCGTGGGGCGGGAAAGGGGCTCAGCCGCTGCAGGCGGTCGGACTTCGGGTCGATGTGTACCTCGCCGGCGTCGCTGCGGGGAGCGACGTATCCGCTGCCGGCAGCCTCAAAACCATTGGGCGGGAAAGCGGCGCCCTGCGGCTCTTTCAGCTTTACCCTGCGTCCGTCTTCCGTTGCTATTTCGTCCGTCAGCGGATTGAAGCAGAGGCTGCCGGCAACGGCGAGCGCCACCGTGAGCTCGGGCGAGGCCACAAAGGCGTGGGTGTTGGGGTTGCCGTCGGCGCGCTTGGCAAAGTTGCGGTTGAAGGAAGTGACGATTGTGTTTTTGCGGGTGTTGTCGTCCGTATGACGCTTCCATTGCCCGATGCAGGGGCCGCAGGCGTTTGCCATGACAACAGCGCCAATGCGCTGGAAGTCGGCTATCAGCCCGTCGCGCTCGGCGGTGCGGCGAATTTGTTCCGACCCCGGGTTGATGATGAGCTGCGCGGTCACCTTCAGCTTCTCCGCCGCCGCCTGACGGGCAACCTCCGCCGCCCTGCTCAAATCCTCATACGACGAGTTGGTGCACGAGCCTGTCAGCCCCACTTCCACGCGCTGGGGGTATCCGCCGGCGCGTACCTTTCCGGCAAGCCCGGATATGGGTGTGGCTGCGTCGGGCGTGAAGGGGCCGTTGACGTACGGCTCCAGCGCCGAGAGGTCAACCTCAAGCACCCTGTCGTAGTGGGCGTGGGGATTTTCCACCACCCCGCGGTCTGCCTGCAGGCAGGGCGCAATGGCCTGCGCAAGCTCCGCGACCTCCTTTCGCCCCGTGGCGCACAGGTATTCGGCCATCTTGTCGTCGAAGGGGAAAACAGAGGACGTTGCGCCCACCTCGGCGCCCATGTTGCAGATGGTGGCTTTGCCGGTGGCGGAGAGCGTTGCCGCACCTTCGCCAAAGTATTCGATAATGGCGTTGGTGCCGCCTTTCACGGTGAGCATCCCCGCCAGCTTCAGGATAACATCCTTGGGAGAAGTCCAGCCGCTCAGCTTTCCCGTCAGGCGGACGCCAATCAGTTGCGGCATTTTCAGCTCCCACGCCATGCCGCTCATCACATCTACGGCGTCGGCGCCGCCTACCCCCACGGCAATCATCCCCAGCCCGCCTGCATTGGGCGTATGCGAGTCCGTGCCCACCATCATTCCGCCGGGGAAAGCGTAGTTTTCCAACACCACCTGATGGATAATGCCAGCGCCCGCGCTCCAAAACCCAATGCCGTACTTGCTCGACGCCGCTTTCAGAAAGTCGTACACCTCGCGGTTGGCGTTCAGGGCAGCCTCCAGGTCGCGCTCCGCCCCCCGGTCGGCCTGTATCAGGTGGTCGCAGTGCACGGTGGCGGGAACAGCGGATTTCTTCCTGCCGGCAGTCATGAGTTGCAGCAGCGCCATCTGCGCTGTGGCGTCCTGCATGGCCACCCTGTCCGGACGAAAGTTTACGTAGTCTTCTCCCCGCCGGTAGCTTTGCACGTGCTGCGCATCATACAGGTGGGCGTACAGGATTTTTTCGGCAAGTGTTACCGGGCGATTAATTTTTTCGCGTATGGCGTTCACTTTTCCGGCAAGTTGCCGGTAAAAGCCTTTTATCATTTCGATATCGTGTATCACCAATCCCATGTCATACTATTCTTCCCATAATAATACAATATTCAATTGACACCTTTTGCAAAGGTAAGCATTTTATAATGAAAACAGAAATAAACACATAAAAATCACAGTATCAAAACAAAACGCAAAATGGGCGGTTGGCTGGACGATTGTCTAATTGACATGTTGGGTATTGACCCTTTCCTGATTTTTTTCATGCGTTTGCCCTGAAGTTAAGGAGTAATAGTAAAGAAAACCGGAATTAAATGCGTATCTTTGCCGGAATTAAATTAAAAATATCATGAAAATAGAAGCAAATAAAGTCGTGTCCCTGAGCTACGAATTAACCGTTGATGGCGACATCATAGAAACCGTAAAAGCCGACAAGCCGATGCAGTTCATCTTCAGCACGGGCTACCTGCTGCCGAAGTTCGAAAGCCACATCGAGGGCAAAACCGCCGGCGATACTTTCGAGTTTACGCTTGCGGCCGCCGACGCCTACGGCGAAGAAGACCCCGGTGCGATTGTGGAACTGTCGAAACACCTCTTTGAAGTGGACGGTAAAATCGAAGACGGCCTGCTCACCGTGGGAAACACGCTGCCCATGGCCGACGCTAACGGAAACCGCATGGACGGCACCGTAGAGGAAGTGCGCGACGATGTGGTGGTGATGGACTTTAACCATCCGCTGGCCGGCGCCACGCTTCACTTCAAGGGCGCTGTGGTGGAAGTGCGCGAAGCCACCGGCGAAGAGTTAACCAACGGTTTATTCGGCGAACGGGCTGCCTCGTGCAGCAGCGGTTGCGGCGGCTGTAGCGGTTGCGGCGAATAATAAGGAATGGTTTCAATCAATAATCTTACGGTGGAATTTGGCGGCTTCACGCTGTTCGACGGCGTGTCGTTCGCTATTGGTGCGCGCGACCGCATTGGGCTGGTGGGCAAGAACGGCGCCGGAAAGTCCACCCTGCTGAAAATTTTAACCGGGAAACAAACGCCCACCGCCGGACAGGTGGCCATGCCACCCGACTACACGCTGGGCTACCTTCCACAACAAATGGCCGTAACCGACGGGAAAACGGTGCTCGAGGAAACCCTGACCGCCTTCGCGCCGCTGCAAAACCTGCAGAAAACCATTGCGCACGTCACGCAACAACTGGCCGAGCGCACCGACTACGAGTCGGAGGCCTACCATAAACTTATCGTGCAACTGAATGACGCCAACGACCACTATCACCTGTTGGGCGGCGACAACCAAGAGGGCGAAGCCGAGAAAAACCTGCTGGGATTAGGTTTCAAGCGTAGCGACTTCCAGCGTCCCACGTCGGAATTTAGCGGCGGATGGCGCATGCGCATCGAACTTGCTAAAATTCTGCTGCAGCGGCCGCAGTTGCTGCTGCTCGACGAGCCCACCAATCACCTCGACATCGAATCCATACAGTGGCTGGAAGATTACCTGAAAGACTACAATGGCGCAGTGCTGCTCATTTCACACGACCGCGCGCTGCTCGACTCTGTTACCAATCGCACGGTGGAACTGTTGCTGGGCAAGGCGTATGACTACAAAGTGTCGTACTCAAAATATGTGGTGTTGCGCCGCGAGCGCCGCGAGCAACAGATGGCCGCTTACGAGAACCAGCAGCGGATGATTGAGAAAACGGAGGAGTTTATTGAACGCTTCCGCTATAAGGCGACGAAATCAAACCAGGTGCAATCGCGTATCAAACAGCTCGAAAAGATTGAGCGGATTGAGATAGACGACGAGGACACGGCGGCGCTGCACATCAAGTTTCCGCCGGCTCCACGCTCGGGGCAGGTGGTGCTGTCGGCTAAGGACGTGACGAAGCGCTACGGCGCCCACACGGTTTTTTCGGGGGCGAATATCCATATTGAGCGGGGCGAAAAGGTAGCATTCGTGGGTCGCAACGGCGAGGGGAAAACCACGATGCTCCGCATTGCCGCCGGCGACCTGGGCTACGAAGCCGGTACGGTGCAACTTGGCTACAACGTGTCGCTGGGCTACTTCGCACAAAACCAGGACGAGATTATGAACCCCCACATTACGGTGTTCGACACGCTCGACCAGGTGGCCGTAGGCGACATCCGCGCCAAGTTGCGCGACATTTTGGGCGCGTTCCTCTTTCGCGGCGACGACGTGACCAAGAAAGTGGCGGTGCTCAGCGGCGGCGAGCGCTCGCGCTTAGCCATGGCTAAGCTCATGCTGCAACCCTACAATTTCATGGCACTCGACGAGCCCACCAACCACATGGACATGCGCTCGAAAGACATCCTGAAGCATGCTTTGATGGCCTACGACGGCACGCTGCTGGTGGTGTCGCACGACCGTGAGTTTTTAGACGGCCTGGTGGATAAAGTGTATGAGTTTCGCGACGGCAATGTGAAAGAGCACCTGGGCGGTATCAATGATTTCCTGCGGCGCCGGAAACTCGAAACGTTACAGGAGCTTGAGCGGAAAAATATGCCGGTGGATGAAATAAAGAAGGCTGCTGCAAACACCAATGCGGCCGAAGATCGTCAAGCTAAGAAGGAGCAGGAACGGCGCTCGCGGAAAATAAAAAAGGAGATTGAGCAGGTGGAACAAACCATAGCGGCGCATGAGCGTAAAATAGCCGAGATGGATGCGGTATTGGCCAATCCCGGCACACAACCCATCGACGATATTTTTTTCACCGGATACCAAAAAGAAAAAACGGCGCTTGAACGCAAGATGTACGAGTGGGAACTGCTGATGGAGCAGGTCAATGAAGCACAATAAAAAGAAACACGCCCTGCATGTGGTTGCAAGGCGTGTTGTAAGATTAGGCGGCGACCTACTCTCCCACTTGGTATAGCAGTACCATCGGCGCTAACGGGCTTAACTTCTCTGTTC
>JAITIL010000140.1 GCA_031279475.1 Prevotellaceae bacterium
TTATGGATCCCGCTGTACGTTGGGTGAAAGAATAGAATATGGGACTTTGTAGCGATATCCCAATAGAAAATTCGGGAACAGGCAGGATGAATACCCCTAACTTTCCTCCGAATCCTAAACCCAATGTCTCATATTTACGGGTGTAAGAATAACGGTATTCTTTATCTTCCTCACTATCTTCAGACAATTTATAAACTGAAGATTTTGTGGCGTCCCGTACCACGGCGCTCACACCTATATATACTTTTTCAGAAATGTTTACCCCGAAAGAAAGTGCATATTCACCTAAAAAACCCGTGGTGGAATAAAGGGTGCGCTGGCCAACATTGGTGCCCAGCAAGCTGTTAGGCAGCGAGCCGTTTTCATCAAATAAATATTTTTGGTTGATCTCAGTACCCGGATATCTTTTAGTAAATCCCACAAAAGTTGTATCACGTGGAATAAAATCGGGATTATTCTTATTTCCGAATTTAGCTATTTGCCCCCAATAGGAATCATTGATGGGTACTGCCACGTTTTGGATGAATTCATTGGTGTTGAACGCATTCAATTTGTTGTAGGAAAACCCGACATTATACCGTGTAGGCGATCTTCTTTTTTGGAAACTGTATACAATCCCCAACTGATTAACATTGACGTCATTCCTGTATTGGGAATTGACTTGTTCCACGTAATTGGTTTTTGACAGCACCGAGTAAAACTCCGGCGTAAAAATCAATTCATTGGTTTTGTAAGTGGCAATAGCTGCCGGATTTACGGCAACAGCTCCAAAATCAGACTTCAATGCTCCGGAAGCCCCGCCCATAGCGGCCGACCGTGCGGTAAGATGATAATAAGCCTGCGAGAATGACAGGGCGTCAACTGCTTGTTGTGCAAAGACCGTATTCATAAAGCATAGAATACTGGCAATTAAAAAAGGTTTTTTCATAATCATATTTAAAATCGAAAGCCTAAAGTTATAATAAATTTCCCGGCAAAGTTAGTATTTTTTAATTCATTACTGTTCGTATAGAGTGAAAAAGTTTCTTTATTCCCGGGAGAAAATGAGTAAACCGCATCAATAAACCCACCGTCCCATTGATATCCGGCCCCTGCCGCAATAATGTGGCGGGCAAAATCATCATTGTCTTTCACCGGGCTGCCGTAATAGGAGTACCCTGCCCGGAGTGAACACTGGTTGATGCGATACTCCGCACCCGCCCGGATATTGGTGGCTACCTTGAAAAGTTCTTGGGCGTCTTTATCCACATCCATCCATTGCACATAATAATCATTTTCGAGGCCATACATTTTGAGGGTAGAGTAATCTGCGCCCTCGTATTCCACGCTGAGCAACCCGTAATTACCGAAAGTATAAGCAAGGCCCATGCCCCATTTTACGGGAGTAACTACCTTGTACTCAGATGTATTATGGGAAATACTGCTATTGTATTGGGCGCCGTCCGAAAAGGACGAATTTATTTGTTCTGAAAATTTATCGGAAAAATGGATCCATGTCGGTGAATGGAAATAAGCGCCCCAGCGCAGGCCTGCTACCGGTCTTAAAATCACACCCAGCTTAACGTTATACCCTGTACCCGAAGTGTTTAACCATGAAAGATGGGTAAAGGAGTTGAATAATGTGGGGTTTTCGGCAGTATTGAAGTCAGACGGATTTACCGCCGTTTCAGCATATTTATTAAAATACTCGTTCCGGATAGACTGAATCCCGAAAGTGGCGCCGAAATAAAACTTGTTAGACACATTACCGCCCATGCTCAGCACATATTCGCCGGTATAGCCGGCCTGTTCGGCATAGTAGGCCTGTTGCAGCGGGCCGCTCTGGCTAAGGTCTGAAGCATTCTCGACAGTGGTAAGATATTCTGAATCGGAACCTGAAGGATTGTGGTCGAGCAACATGGTTTGCCATGCCAAGATGTGTGTCCAGTACCTTGAGTTTAAATTGTCAAAAGCATTATTCGCGTCAAGTTGTTGGTAGGTAATAGAAGCATCGGTTAATTCGTTGGCCAGGGCTGCCAGCCTGGATGAGCCTTGCGAGATTCCCTGCGCCGCGGTGCGGCGGTTGGTCACCGTATGGAGCTTGTTGTATCCCACGCCCCAGTTAAAGCTCACCAAACCCTCATTGGCGCGTATGCCTCCAAAAACAATACCCAAATTGTTGACACTTAATTTGGAATAAGCGTCGTTCACGGTGTTGCCGAGATAATCGGCATTGGTGTTGCCGTGGTTGAGCGCCAGGGAGAAAGTAAATTCCGAATTGCGGTACACGCCAATACCGGCGGGGTTTATGCTTAATGTCATGAAATCGCCGCCTAATGCGGCGAATGCGCCACCCATGGCAGTAAACCGGGCTGTGCCCTCATATTGGGTTTGGGAAAGAATTAATCCGTCCCACGCACCTTGGGCCTTTGCAAAGTTTACAATGCCAATGATAAATATCAAAAATAAAAATATCCTGTTCATTATCTTCTCCTTGATGTTCCGCCACTGCTATTGCTACTGCTCCCGCTGCTTCTACTACTGTTAACCTGGCTTGACGAATTTGAATAGTTGCTTCTGGAATTATTGTAGTTTGTAGACGGTTGGCTGCTCCGGTTATTACTGTAAGTAGTAGTACTGCGGCGAGAACTGCTGCTGCTATTGTAAGTAGAATTTGTTGTTCTTGTTGAAGTATTACTGCGGGTATAGGTGGTCTTTTGTGTACCTGTACTGGTGTCGCTTCTGCGTCGCGAAGTTACGGTAGTGCTGTTGCCGGTTGTTCCCGCTTGCCGGTTGTCTTGTTGCAGTGATGTACTTGTGTTGTTGCTGTTCGTTGCCGAAGCGCTCCGGCGGCGGGTTTCCACATTGCTGCCGGTGTTCCCGCTATTTTGTGGGCTGGCGCTGCCGGCCACACGTTGAATTTGAGGCCGGGTGCGGGTAGTAGCGCTGTATCGTGTAGCGCTTGCTGCGCTGGCGGCGCTACTGCGGCTATTGCCCACCGACGAAGTGCGTCTTGCCGTGCCGGCATTGGCCAGGCGGCGTCCATAATTCACATTACTGTTGTAATGGTGGTAATAGTCGCGATGATAGTAGTGATGCGGGTAATAGTGTCCATAATATCCGCCGTAATACCATGGACGATAATATCCCGGATAGTACCACGGATCCCAATAGCCATACCATCCCCACGAAGCCCTCCACGACCATGGGGAGTAATAGGAGCCATAATTCCACCACGGGCTGTACCATGAGGAGTAATAGGGCCATCCGTAACCAAATCCGTAGCCCGCGCCAATATTGACATTCACGGTTGGCGGCGTATATTCGTCCTCTTCGAACATACGCAAACGGCGGGCGTAAGAGTCGCTCTCATCCACGATAAGATAAGTCTTGTCGGGCTCCGCATCAATCTCTACCGTACGGTTTTCGTTAGTCACATAAAGTGTATCTGCCTGTTGTTTTTTGTCGGCCGGAGCTTCCATACGGGTAGCCATCACGACCTGTGTTTTTTCGTTTAAGTATTTGGTTTTGGCCATGGCGGGCGAAGACTCCGCTGCCGGATAAGTGTACCGCCTGTCGGGATTAAAGTAAATACCGTCTTCCGACGATGAATACTGGCTGGAGGCACACGCGCTAAGCATAAAAGCCGCGGAAATCAAGATATAATTTAAAGGTTTCATGAGTTCCTCCTTTTTTTATTTGGTTAATATTTCTTATTTTTGCAACGTCAAAGATACGAAGTTTATGGAAATTATCAGCTATTCGTAGTGATAAAAAACGTTAATATATATTGCAAAGGTACTAAAAATATGGCAAAAGAGATAACAAATCGGGAAGAAAACTACGCTTTATGGTATAATAATTTGGTGGTGAAGGCCGATTTAGCTGAAAATTCGTCAGTTAGGGGTTGTATGGTGATTAAACCTTATGGCTATGCGATTTGGGAAAAGATACAAAGAACGCTGGATGAAATGTTTAAGGAAACAGGGCACGTCAATGCCTATTTCCCGCTTTTTATCCCGAAATCGTTTTTGAGCAAGGAAGCGGAGCACGTGGAGGGCTTTGCCAAGGAATGTGCGGTGGTTACGCATCACCGGCTGATGAACGACCCCGGCGGAAAGGGCGTGGTGGTTGATCCGGCGGCGAAATTGGAAGAAGAATTGATTATCCGGCCCACGTCGGAGACGATTATCTGGAATACGTACAAGAATTGGATTAAGTCGTATCGCGATTTGCCGGTGCTGTGTAACCAGTGGGCCAATGTGGTGCGCTGGGAGATGCGCACGCGGCTGTTCCTGCGCACGGCAGAATTCCTGTGGCAGGAAGGGCATACGGCGCACGCCACGCGGCAGGAGGCCATAGAAGAGACGGAACGTATGGTGAACGTGTATGCCTCGTTTGCGCGTGATTGGATGGCCATGCCGGTGCTTGTGGGCAGCAAAACGCCGGGCGAACGTTTTGCCGGCGCTTTGGATACGTTGTGTATCGAGGCGTTGATGCAAGACGGGAAGGCGTTGCAGGCGGGCACCTCGCATTTCCTGGGACAGAATTTTGCGAAGGCTTTCGATGTGCAATTCGCCGGCAAAGAGGGTAAATTGGAGTATGTGTGGGCTACCTCATGGGGCGTGTCCACGCGCTTGATAGGCGCGCTGATTATGGCGCACAGCGACAACAACGGACTGGTGTTGCCTCCGAAGTTGGCGCCGCTGCAAGTGGCGCTGGTGCCTATTTATAAAGGTAGTGAGGAGTTGCAACAGCTCGCGGAATATCTGCAACCGGTGAAGAAAGCGTTGGAAGCAAAAGGCGTCACGGTAAAGTTAGACGACCGCGACAATGTACGGTCGGGCTTCAAATTCGCAGAATGGGAAATGAAGGGCGTGCCGGTGCGCATAGCGGCAGGCCCGCGCGACCTGCAGCAGGAAACGCTGGAAGTAGCCCGCCGTGATACGTTTGAAAAACAAAGTGTGCCTAAGGAAGGAATAGCCGGCTATGTCGCGCAGTTGCTTCTAACGATACAGGACAATATCTACAAAAAAGCCCTCGATTTCAGGGAAGCGCACACATTTACGATAGATGATTACGCAGCATTTAAAACACGCATTGAGGACGGCGGCTTTTTCCTTTGCCATTGGGACGGAACGCCCGAGACCGAAGCGAAAATCAAGGAAGAAACGAAAGCGACAATTCGTTGCATCCCTGCCGGCGTGCCGCCGGAACCAGGAACGTGTATGGTTACCGGGAAACCCTCGGCGCAGCGTGTGGTGTTTGCCCGGGCTTACTAACCTTTATAAATTTTAAAATATTATGCCAACAACAACCGAAGTGCCTCCCCGAGAGGCGATGCTTAAACACCTCACCGGAAAATCGGTGGTGAAAGAGCAAGTGTATGACGCCACACTCGACGTCTTCAATCAAATTAAAGAAATTTTACACGAACTGTGTAATGACGTCAACGAGGTATTGCCTGAAAATCAAAACCGCCGTGTTCGCTTGGAATACCGCGACCGGGGGAAATTCGAGGCCGAAATTAAAGTAGCCGGCGACGTCCTTATTTTCAGCATGCACTCTAATGTTTTCCAGTTTGACCGTAATCATCCGGTCTGGAAAACGGCGTATGTGCAAAAAGGGCCGTATCATTCCTATTGCGGCATTATCAGCGTGTATAACTTCCTGTCGGATTCTTTTAAATATAACCGTAACGACGACCTGGGTTACCTGATCGGTCGCCTTTTCATAAACAGGGACAAGTCTTTTTTCGTGGAGGGAAAACGTCAGGAAGCGTTTGGTTACCGCCGTTTCGGCGAGAAGGTCATCACGCCGTCCGATTTGGTGTTAATTATAGAAGCGGCCGTTCTGTATGCGATTGAATTTGACTTGTTGGCGCCGCCCTATGAGTTGGTGAAACTGGCCACGGTAGAGCAGATGAATGCGAAAATTGAGAACGCCAAAATACAAACCGGTAAGCGGGTTGGTTTCCAATTCAGGTCGGACGATGTGTTAGACGTTCTGGAATAAATGTGTATATTTGTATGGCGCGTATTGTAGCAATTGATTATGGCCTGAAACGTACGGGGTTGGCGGTGACCGACCCGTTGCAGTTGATTGCCACGCCTTTGGCTACGGTAGATACGGCGGCATTGATGGATTATTTGAAAGGGTATGCCGGCAAGGAAGCGGTGGAATGTTTTGTGGTGGGGTATCCGAAGAATTTAGACAACACGCCGGCCGAAGCCGCCCGCTATGTCGATCCGTTTTTGCTGCAACTGCGCAAGCAGTTCCCCAGCGTCAATGTGGCGCTTGAAGATGAGCGCTTCACGTCAAAAATCGCATTCAGGGCGATGATTGATGGCGGCGTGAAAAAAAAAGACCGGCGTAACAAGGCTATGATAGACAGGGTGAGCGCCGTAATTATTTTACAATCGTATTTGGAAAGAAAACAGTAATATGGTTTTATCGATTTATGTGTATGGCTCTGCCGTGCTGAAGAAGAAAGCGCTGCCGGTAACGAAAGATTACGAGGGGTTGCAGCAGCTTATTGCCGACATGAAAGAGACGTTGGCCAATGCCGAAGGCGTGGGATTGGCCGCGCCGCAAGTGGGGCATTCCATCCGTTTGTTTATTGTAGATGGCGCGCCGTTTAAAAAGAATGAAGCGGCGCTGGCTACCTTCCAGCGGGTAATGATTAATCCGGAAATTACGGAATACAGTGAGGAAACCGGCTCTTTCAATGAAGGGTGCCTGAGTGTCCCCGACATTCACGAAGATGTGGTGCGCCCCGCAAAAGTGCGTATCCGTTATTTCGATGAACAGTTTGAAGCGCAGGAAGAATACCTGTCGGGCATTGCGGCGCGTATTGTGCAACATGAATTTGACCACCTGGAAGGCAATATATTTGTCGAAAAATTATCGCCCATCCGGCGGAAATTAATGAGCGGAAAACTCAAAAACATTGCACGCGGAAAGACCTCCGCCAGCTACAAAACACGCATAGCATGACGGGAACGGATTTAATGTGACTAATTTTGGCGTCATTACCTGTTTTTGTTGATAATCACAATCCCGTGCAGATGTTTCGGCATGGCAATATATGCTCCTAAATCAACAAATGGGAAATGTTGCCGGATATTCCCCCAGCAATGATTGGCAATTTCCCCGATTTCTGATAATATCATTTTAGCATTTACGATTTTTCCAAAATAATTTTTCCTGTGTGCCGTGCATATCGTAATAAAATAGGCGGCGTTGTCGCCGTAATCCCACCATTGGGCGCGGGCGGTGGCTATGCGGTATTTATTTCGAAATTTGTCGGATGATATCGTATTTCGGTTTTTTTTGTGGCGTTTTTGTGGTGTTCTCTACAAAAATAAAATGTAAATTTATGAAAAAAACATAACAAGCAAAAATCTACGCGATTAAATAAATTTATCTGCAAATAGTTATATATATGTGAATATCAATATTTTAATCAAAAATATTTGGGCTTCAATTTTGAGTTATTAGAAAAGTATTATCTTTATGCGCTGATTTTTAAAATTTTTCGTATGACTACAGATGAAATTCTCCAATTAGAGTCGCTCAATGCGACAAGTGTCCATTTTGTGCTGGAAGGCACCTTCTGGCATGTGTATGAACGCAGTGCATTCCTGACGTATAAGTATCTTAAGGAATTGAAGATGACGCGTAAATATATTAAGGCGGTAGGCCGGGATATTGTGTATGGCGGCTTTCCAAAAAATCAACTCAACGACTTGATAGAAAAAGGTAAAACGTTTGGCGCTAAAGTGGCCGAACAGGGTGAAAAACGCTGTTCGTTGATAGGGTTTCCGGAAACCGACGGGTATGTTTTATGGCGCGAAGGGTGGTCGCTCAAAGAGAAGAGGGACTATAAGCTGGCCGAAGGCTTGCCGGTGTATAAAGCCATCTATGACCTGTTGTTTGCTTTATTCGGGCGGGTGCGTCATTTTCCGAAAGATTTTCAATACACCTTGGGCGAGCGCATCAAAAATCAAACCATCGAACTCGCTGAAATGATTTATCATGCCAATGTTTCCGAAGAAACGTCGGGGAAGATGAAACAACTCCGGCATTTGTGCGCCAAAGTTGAAACGTTGCGCTTACTCTTGCGTATGTGCTATGACTTGCGTTTATATAACCTCGAAGCCTACGTCCGTTTTAATGAACAGGTGGAAGACATTTCAAAACAACTGAACGGGTGGCGGAAGCAATGTCAGGTCCGGATGGATGCACACGAGGAACAACTTCCCATTAATTTGTAATTACAATTTTTGTACTTTTAAATTCTTATTTTTGTGGATCAGTTGTTGTACGACTTGTTTGAGGCCTATTACGACGCCCGGCAGAATAAACGTAATACCATCAATCAACTCCGGTTTGAATTGAACCTGGAGCGGAATTTGTTCATGTTGTATCAGGAAATTAAGGAGCGGAACTATGCGATTAGGCCAAGTATCGCTTTCGTGGTTTTTGAGCCGGTGCAGCGTGAAATTTTTGCGGCTGATTTCCGCGACAGGGTCATTCACCATTTGGTGGTGAATTATCTTGAGCCGCTTTATGAGCCAATGCTTATCGTGGACAGCTGCAGCTGCCGGAAAGGTAAAGGCACCCTGTTCGGTGTGAACCGGGTCAAGCGGTTTATGCAGGCGTGCTCTGATAATTACACGCGTGACTGTTATATTTTAAAACTCGACATCAAAGGGTATTTCATGTCGATGCGACGCACCCGCCTGTATGAGAAGATGTGTGGACTGATTGAGAAGGGGCGGCTAAAAGCCGGAAAACAAAATAAGCCGCTTGGCTTTGATCCCGATTTGGTAAAATACCTGCTGCAATTGATTATTTTTAATGACCCGCGGGACAATTGCATTGTGAAAGGAAAGCGGTCGGATTGGGACGGATTGCCGCCGTCAAAAAGCCTGTTTAATTCGTCGCCCGACTGTGGTTTCCCTATCGGCAATTTAACTTCGCAAGTGTTTAGTAACGTGTATTTGCACGAGCTGGACTGCTTTATTAAATATACCTTGAAGATGAAATATTACTCGCGCTACGTGGATGATTTTATTATTATTCATAAAGATAAGCAACTGTTGCTTAATTTGGTGAAGGTGTTGCGTGAGTTCCTGGAGACGAGGATGGGGTTGGAATTACACCCTGATAAAGTTTACTTGCAGCATTATACAAAGGGCGTGCAGTTTCTTAACTCATACATAAAACCGCATCGTACGTATATTCGCAATCGCACCAAAGTAAAGGCCTGCCACATGCTTAACAAGTGGAGCGCCTATTTCGAGTCGTTGGATGCGCAAGAGGCGCCGCCGCCGGAAATACTGGCCGAGTTTCGTGCGCAGATTAATTCCTATTTGGGATTTATGATACATCAGGATACGTATAACCTGCGCCGGAAGATGCTGCTTGAGGTGTTGTCGCCCAAAGCATACCGGTACCTGTATGCGGTAAATTTACGAAAAATGGTAATTAAAAAATGGGCGGCTGTTCGCGATTTTTAGTTTAAGGACTAAATAACGCTTCATTATTCTTCGTGGTCAATGAGCGGGTCTTCGGCGGGCAGGCGGGCGTCGAACTGGTCGGGCGGCAAGCCCTTTTCGTCGGCGGTGAGGGGATATGCCTTGCGGGGTGAGGCCTCGTCCTCTCCTGTAAATTCAATCTTCAGGAAGCGGTTGTTGCGCAGGTCGAACACGTATTGTATATCCAGTTCGTTCCGCCGTTTCAGTTCGGCCAGCGTCAGCGTATCAATGCTGCCGTCGCCCATATCGAACAGGCCGTATTGTTTTTTTACTTTTCCTTTTTCAGTCAGCGTGCGGAAAACAACCATCTGGTCGGGCGCATACCCGAGGTCGTTTTGCAGGTGCTCGTGCAGCGTGTAGAGCGTTTGCGATGCTTTTATTTCCACAACCCGCATGAAATCTTTTGGGAAAACAGCCGTAATTTTCAAACGATAGATCATATCTTGTTCCTGTTAGTCTGTTATTTACATGTTATCTTTCTTGATACAGTATTTCCTGATTACGCTGTAAGCGTCGTCAACGCCCAGTTCGCCGGCTTTGCTGACGTCGAGGCAACCCTTTTCGGCTTCGCGCAGGTAGATGTGTACCAGGCCGCGGTTGTAGAACGCTTCGCCGAAATAAGGGTAAAGCTGTATGGCATACGTGTAGTTGCTGATGGCTTCGGGGTAGGCGTTAGAGAGGCAGCGCAGGTTGCCGAGGTTGTAGTAAACATAGGCCATGTCGGGCATGATGCGGGCTGCCGTATTCAGGTCGTTAATAGCGTCGTCGTAGCTGTATTCGCGCGTCACCTGGTCTTGGATAACGGTTTTGGTGACGCCCGAATTGTCGAGCGAGAGCACCTGCATGTTGTTTTCGATAGATGCAATGAAGTCAATCATCTCGCTTTGCAGGGCGCTGCGGTTGATGTAGTAAAAGGCGTTGTTCGGGTCGGCTTCAATGGCCTTGTTGAAATAGACGAGCGCATCATTGAAGCGCCGCAGTTGGAACTGGGTGACGCCTTTCCTGAAATACGTTTCGGCGTCGGGCCTGTCGGGCGCTTTGCCGGCAATGGAGTCGCAGCGGAGCAGTTCCCTTTCGCTTATGTTTTGTGTTTCGTTCACCATGTAAAGCGGCAGCTCCGGTTGCTGTTTCAACAGTTCGAGTGCGGGGTTGAAATATTGCCGGTCGAACGCGGATTGCTTGGCGGGCGCCACAGCCATGAGCTTGAATAAAGGCTTGAGGCGGATGTCGATTTTGCGGTATTGGAGCAGGTCGGAGCTAAAATCGTTGCGTGCAAACTCGGCGTCGAAAGCGAGCAGCCTGTTAAATTGCTTGCTGGTGTCGGCATACATGGAAAATGTGCTGTCGCTGCCTATTTTCTGCTTGTATGCTTCAATCTTGCGCTGGGCGGCTTTCCGGTCGTCATTGGCCGAAGCCACCAACCCAAGTTGTGATTTCACATAAGCGCGGTTCATGTATGCATTGGCGAAATCGGGATACAGTTCAATGGCTTTGTCGTAGTCGTTCATCGCTTGCCGGTAGCGGTTGAGCTCGATGTACACCGCGGCGCGGTTGTAATATACCAGCACGTTGTTGGGATTGATGTTGATGACCTTTTCGTAATCCTGCAAAGCATTGTCGTAGTCGCCTATTTGCGAGCGGATGAGCGCCCGGTTGTAGAGTGTGAGCGCGTTGTCGGGGTCGAGTTGAAGCGCCTTCTGGAGGTCGGCCAGCGCCCCGTTGATGTTCTTCATGCTATTGCGCACCAGCGCGCGGTTGAAGTAGGCAAACGTATTGGCCGTATCGAGGCGTATGGCCTCATTGAGGTTGTCGATGGCTTTTTCATTTTTTTCCTGCAGCGCGTAAATGCGGGCGCGGCGCACATAGCCCTCCGGCTCGAATTTGTTGAGCAGTATGGCGGTATTATAGTCGTTGAGTGCGTTCGCGGTGTCTTTTAAAAGAAGATGTGCCGTGCCGCGGTTCAGGTAGGCCTCGCCCACTTTCGGCTCGAAGCGCAGGAAGCGGTTGAAATCCTCGATGGCATGTTCAAATTGTTGCGAGAGGAAATAGGTGATGCCGCGGCTGTAGTACAGCCCCACGTAGCCCGGCCGGAGGTTCATGGCTTCTTGCAAATCGCGCAGGGCGTCGTCATATTTTCCCATCCGGCTACTGGTGATGGCGCGGTAATGATAGGCCGGCGTGTACACCGGGTTCATCTGTATGGCCTTGCTGAAATCGGATTGCGCGCCGATGAAATCGTTCAGGTTATATTTGGCTATTCCGCGGAAGAGGTACGCTTCATAAAGCGTGGTGTCGGTTTTTATCAGCAGGTTGAACACGTTGATGGCCTGTGTGTATTTATTATCGATAAGGAACTGCCGGCCGCGGTAGAAAAAGTTCACCTTGTCGTACTGAGCCTGTGCAGGGCTCAACGTGAAACACATCAACGCCGTTAGCGCAACGACATATATGTGGCGTTTAACTTCCATATTGCTTCATTATCGTTAAGATTTGCGATGCGCGTACTTGCATGTATTCGCTTGGTCTTGCCGGATTGCGCCGGAGCGGGCTGGGCAGGCAGGCGGCAATAAGGGCTGCTTCGCGGGCGGTGAGGCGGCTTGCATTTTTCTTGAAATAGTGTTGCGCGGCGGCCTCCGCGCCGTATACGCCTTTGCCCATTTCCGCCACGTTGAGGTACACCTCCATGATGCGCTCTTTGGGCCACAAACATTCAATCAACGCTGTATAGTACACCTCCAGGCCTTTACGGAGCCACGAATTGTCGGGCCACAGGAAAACGTTTTTCGCCACCTGCTGGGTGATTGTGCTGGCGCCGCGCGGATGTTTGCGCCATTTGTTCTCTTTGATGGCGTGTTGTATTTCTATCCAGTCGAAGCCGTGATGTTGAAAGAAGCGGTTGTCCTCCGAAGCCACAACCGCGTGGACAAGGTGGGGCGAAATAGCGTTATAGTCCACCCACGCATATTGGTGTTTGAATTGCTTGTCCTTTGCAAATTGAGATTGGCGGATACTCATCAGGCGGGTATGGTGCACCGGTTCCCAGCGGGTAACCAGCACGCCGGCCGCCGAAAACACAAACAGGCACAGCAGCGCGACGCCCGTCCATTTTGATATTTTCCTGGAAGTTTTCATATTCCCGACCACAAAGATAGGAATTTTTTTATACCTTTGCACTTGCAGGAAATAAGGGCAATGAAACAACGGATATATATTGATACATCGGTGATAGGTGGGTATTTAATACGCGCTTTGGATACCCTTTAATATACGCGCACCATTAGAATTTTTAAAGATATGAAACCGGAAGTAAAAAAAGAAAAAGAATTTGATACGGTGGTTTTTTTTCGCTCTGTGAAAGAAAAGATGGCAAGAGCCACCGAAGGGATGTCTTTGCAGGAAGAACGCGAATATTGGCGATTACTCCGCGAAGGGAAAATAAAATTGTCCTGAACTGTCCCGCCCGCCCTGAATGCGTTTAGTCTTTATTCCATTGATGATTTTTGCGCCGCTGGCTTTAACGGCGCAGGACATGCTGCTGGGTAATTACGCCTCGTCGATTTTGCAGCGCGACCTGCGGCGGCATGTCGACGTCCTGGCGTCGGACTCGCTGCAGGGGCGCGAAGCGGGCACGCCGGGCGGCTGGATGGCCGGCGACTACGTGGCTACGTGCTTTGAGCATTACGGCCTGAAGGCGCCCTACCGCGGCTCTTACTTCCAGCCGCTGGACACCCTGCCGGGCGCGCGGAATGTGGTGGGCGTGCTGGAAGGCGCGGATGCGGAGGCCGGCGCCGTAGTGGTGGGCGCGCACTACGACCATCACGGCATGTACTATTATTCGGTCTATAACGGCGCCGACGACAATGCGTCGGGCGTGGCGGCCATGCTCGAAATCGCCGAAGCGCTCGCCGGCCTGGGCAAAGGCGGGTATAAACCGCGGCGCAGCATTATTTTTATTGCGTATGACGCGAAAGAGCGCAGCATGGCGGGGTCGGCGTGGTATGCCGCGCACCCGCTGACGCCCTTAGCCCGCACGGCCGCCTGTTTCAATATGGATATGCTGGGACGCATTGACGTCCCGCCCGGCGCCGACACCAATTACGTGCTCGCAGTGGGCGTGGACAAGCACCGCTCGCCCTTGAGGCAAATTACCGATGCGGTGAACGCCAGCCGCCACCTCAACCTCGACGTCGATTATACGTTCTACGGCAGCAATACGTTTCACGACATGTTCTACCACATTTCCGACCAGTATAATTTCGGCAAACATGGCGTGCCGGTGATTTATTACACCTCGGGCATGCACGACGACCTCTGGAAACCGGGCGACGACAGCTATAAATTGTCGTTTCCGGTATTGCAAAAACGCACCCAGCTTATTTTTTACACCGTGTGGGAAATGGCGAAATGATGTTCAGTCTGGAGTCCCACTGTGTACATTGGCCGGCAAAACGGAGGGTTGAAGTAAAATTTTCGCATATTTTTTTGCAAACTCCAAAAACTTTCTTACCTTTAGGCTTCTTTTTATTAATTAACAATGTATAACGAGCAACGAACAATAAACAATGAATTAAACGCCCGCAGGGCGCATTGTTCATTCAGTGGGGGGGGGGGGGGGGGCGCGGCGGGCCCCGGCGGCGCGGAAATATTCAAAATGTAGGAGAAAAAAAAA
>JAITIL010000143.1 GCA_031279475.1 Prevotellaceae bacterium
CTAAAAAATGCTTGCAGCAGTCCTTGCATAAGTACATTTGACGGCTTTTATTTTTACCATACTTTATGACGTTCTTTCCACCACAATAAAAGCAAATTTTTTATTCATATCCTTTTTCCTCCGCAAATATAATTAAATCAGATAATCATGAGCATCTCACCCAAATAAATGACCATTAAACCTTAAAATATGTTAGGTGGATTTATTTTTTTTATTCTTGGAATGTCTTTTGTGTTTCAAAAATAAAAATAATGCCGTTGTTCCGGAAACACACCGGTTCGCCCCTACAAATCCGTTTGCCGTTCCACAATAATACTGCCTACTGCCACTGCTACTTTCCGTTCTCCGGCAATCAGTCACATTGGCACATTGAGAAATTAGCACATTAAGGTAACCTGCGCTACCGTTTTATTTCCGCATCCAGTTCGGGAGTGACTTCAGCTTCGCTTTCGGCGGAAGTCATCAGCGTGAGCTTGTTTCCTTTCCCGTCTGTCCATTGCGAATCGAGGTAACACATGGTATCATCGGCTTTGATACTAAACCAGCAACCATATTTCAACATCAATTTCAGCCGCCGGGAAGGGAAGCCCTGTTTAAAATAGGCGGCCACATAAGGATGCACTTTTAAGGTCAAACGTTTAATCTTGCGTTGGTGGACAAAGTACACCAAGTGGTTTTTCACGGTTTCATCGAATTGTATGGCCGGTGTGATTTTCCCCGTACCATTGCAATTAGGGCATTTTTCGTTGGTATTGATCACCGTTACAGGCCGCACACGTTGCCGTGTAAGCTGCATGAGGCCGAACTTCGAAATAGGCAGGATATTGTGTTTGGCGCGGTCGTTGGCCATGAGCTTCTTCATGTGATCGAACAAAATTTGCCGGTGTTCCATCCTGTCCATGTCAATAAAATCGATCACCAGAATGCCGCCCATATCGCGCAAGCGTAATTGCCGCGCTATTTCATCGGCGGCCACCATGTTCACGCCGAAAGCGTGTTGTTCCTGGTCTTTCGTATTTTTCAGGCGGATGCCGCTGTTCACATCAATCACATGCAGCGCTTCGGTATGTTCAATAATCAGATAGGCGCCCTGGCGCAAAGGCACCAGTTTCCCGAAAGAGGAGCGTATTTGTTTGGATACATTAAAATAATCAAAGATCGGCGTTTTGTTTTCATACAACTTCACAATCTTTTCCTGTTCGGGCGAGATGCCCGCCACGTATTCCTGTAATTCACGAAATACCGTTTCGTCATTCACGTGTATGGAATTGAACGACACATTCAGCAGGTCGCGCAAAATGGTAGAAGTACGGTTAATTTCACGAATCAGCAATTTAGGGCTGTCGGCCTTATGCAACTTGTCACAACATAATTCCCAACGTTTCACCAGGGCTTCCAATTCGGGCACGAGGGTGGCGGTTTTCCGGTTTTCGGCCACCGTGCGCACCACCACGCCAAAGTTGTGCGGAAGAATGCTGGTCATTAAGCGCTCCAAGCGTTTCCGTTCCTCCCTCGACGTAATTTTTTGAGAAATGTGCGTTTTGTTGGCAAACGGGATGAGCACCATATTCCGTCCGGCAATAGATATTTCGGCGGTCACACGCGCCCCTTTCGACGAAATAGGCTCTTTTACCACCTGCACCATCAACTCCTGTTCCAAGTCCAGCACATCGGAAATTTTTCCTTCTTTGCCGAGAATATCCGTTATTTTTATGCGGGAGAAAAGCGCACCATCGCCCTTGCCGCCAAGCAACTGCTGTGTAAGATAATGTTGTGATTTAAAATGGACGCCCAAATCAAGGTAATGGATAAATGCGTCCTTTTCATCGCCTATATCAATAAAAGCGGCATTTAGCGCAGGCACAATACGTGTAACCTTCCCTAAAAAAATATCACCCACCGAATAGTTCGAGGTGGCGTGTTCTGTACTTAACTCTGCCAGCAGCTTATCTTCCAATAAAGCTACTGTTATCTCATTTGACGTAACGTCTATTATTAACTCTCTTTCCATCTACACAAAATAAACTAAACCCAAAGAATCTTACAACTCTTCAGGTTTTAGTTATGGTGCTAACAACTTAAAATGCTACTTTTTCTTCTTATGCCTGTTTTTACGAAGGCGTTTTTTACGTTTGTGCGTAGCCATTTTATGTCTCTTTCTCTTCTTTCCGCTAGGCATAATTTAAGGGATTAATAAATTATTTTTTTACGTTGTTCTTCACCTTGTTCATGAACACCTTTGCGGGTTTAAATGCCGGGATATAATGCTCCGGAATGACAATAGTCGTATTCTTCGAAATATTCCTGGCTGTCTTTTTTGCACGTTTTTTCACGATAAAGCTACCAAAACCACGCAGATAAACGTTTTTGTCACCGGCCAAGGCGATTTTAATAGAATCCATGAAACTTTCTACCATCTTTTGTACAGCGATTTTTTCTATTCCGGTAGTTTTAGCCACTTCGTTTACAATGTCTGCTTTTGTCATAGTGTTAAATTTTTAAATACATATTAATTAGATTACCCAAACAATCTCCTCGGTAGTCCAAAGGAATTACAAAGATAAAACGATTTTTACAACTTTCAAATTATTTCAAACAATTAAGCAAATGCGAAATACATAATTATTTGAAAATAAGTGTTTTAATTTTATGCATTTTTATTTTTTTAGCAAAGATTATAATTTTTAATTACATTTGCGTCATTAATTCATTCCATTATGGCACGATATAACATTGACAATTTAGATCAGAGAATTCTGGGGTTTCTTATCAAAAATGCACGTATGCCTTTCCTGGAAGTAGCCCGCGAGTGTGAAATATCAGGCGCTGCCATTCATCAAAGGGTGAAAAAAATGGAAGATGCGGGCATTATCACAGGGTCAAGCCTGCAGGTTAAACCCAAAGCCTTAGGCCTCGACGTATGCGCGTTTGTGGGCATACATCTTAACGAAAGCAACCATTACGAAACCACGGTAGAAGCGCTAAAAGTCATTTCGGAAATCGTGGAATGTCATTTTGTGACCGGGTCGTACCAGTTGCTTTTGAAAGTGTATTGCCGCGACCACGAACACTTGATGGATATTTTAATAAATACCATCCAGCGAATTCCCAACATTCAAAAAACCGAAACATTGATTTCGCTCGACCAGACTTTTGAACGGCAAGTGTGGGTGAAAGACAAAAAACACGTAAAGGAGTAAGACGGTTATTCACGTTCCCAATAGATTTTTTTCCCGAAGCCAAGCCGGTTGTCGGTAAATTTTACCGCATGTAACTCCACAACCCATAAGGGCGCAGGCTTCAACAAGGCATAAGGAAAACGCATGAGATAGGCGCGCCGGGCTTTTTCGGCCAAGCGCCCCACGGGCTTCTGGATGACGCCCTGGAACTGTATGCCGCGTAAAACGCCCACGCGCCTGGTCTCCAGCACCACGGCTCCGGCCACAAGGTTATTTTCCATCATGTCTTTCACATGACGGGTATGCGCTTCGGAAGTAAATACTAACAGGCGCTCATCGGTCATGAACGCATAAAATAAGGACGCGCACCAAGGGTTATCATTCACACTGGAGGCGAGCGTAAGCACGTGATGTTCGCACAGGAAATCAATTATGCGCCGGTCAAATTCTTGCATGTTGCAAATGTAAATAAAATTATCTAATTTCGCACACATGTTGTGGGTTGAACTCATACAAAATTTCACCGCCCTCCTATTCCCCAGACATTGCGAGGCATGTGGTTGCGCCTTGCGGGGGCATGAGCGGATATTGTGCGTGTCGTGCATTTATCACCTGCCGCGCACCAACTACTGGAAAGAAGCGGGAAACGCCATTGAACAATTATTCTGGGGGAAAGTACGCATAGAACACGCCTGCGCCTTGTTTTTCTTTGGCAAAGGAAGCCGCTATCGCAATTTGCTGCACAAGTTAAAATACAATGGCAAAAAAGAAATTGGGGTGGAAATGGGACGCCGGTTAGGTATGGAACTGAAAAATGCGCCCCTGTACCAAAGCATCCAAACGATTATTCCCGTGCCGCTGCATCCAAAAAAACAACGCAAGCGGGGTTACAACCAAAGTGAACAAATAGCCCGCGGCATTGCCGAAATCACCGGTTGGAGGATAGACAACAAAAGTGTAACACGCAAACTATTTACCTCTACACAAACACGCAAAACGCGGATGGAACGCTGGGAAAACGTAGCCGAAGTATTTACGGTAACGCAGGCCGAAGCGTTAACCGGCAAGCACGTGCTGCTGGTTGATGACGTAATTACCACCGGCGCCACTATTGAAGCGTGCGCCCAACAACTTCTCCATATAGACAAATGCAAGGTGAGCGTAGCGGCATTGGCTTGCGTAAATTAAAAAACGAGATGCTACTGATTACAAATATCAAAAAACTTATACTCGCCGAAGAAAAACCACGAAAGTGGGTAGCCGGCGCCGGTATGGCCATACTGCCCTGCATTGATGACGCCTTTCTGCTCATTGATGAAGGGATAATAAAAAATTTCGGGACAATGGATAAAACGCCGGTCGCACCGGCCGGTGCAACGATTATAGACGCCGCAGGCCGCATGGCGTTCCCCTCGTTTTGCGACGCCCATACGCATCTCGTATATGCCGGGAGCCGCGAAATAGAATACAGCGACAAAATTCGCGGTTTATCTTATGAAGAAATCGCCCGGCGCGGCGGCGGCATTCTAAATTCGACCAAACAACTGCACCGCACTTCGGAAGAGGAATTGTACACGCAAGCCTTGGCACGGATTAATGAACTCATCGAATTGGGCACCGGCGCAGTAGAAATCAAGAGCGGGTACGGGCTTAATACCGCCGACGAATTAAAAATGTTGCGTGTGATTAAAAAATTGAAAGAAACCACGCCGCTTACCATCCGCGCCACTTTCCTTGGCGCACACGCCGTACCCGAAGCGTACAAAGGCCGGCAAACTGCATACGTAGATCTCCTCATCAATGAAATGTTGCCGCAAGTGGCCGCCGGGAAACTGGCCGACTACATCGACGTGTTTTGCGACAAGGGGTTTTTCACTGTTGAAGACACGAAACGGATTTTGACGGCCGGCGTGAAATATGGATTACCGGGAAAAATACATGCCAATGAGTTGGCCTTTTCACAGGGTATTCAAACCGGTGTGAAATACGGCGCTCTGTCGGTAGACCATTTGGAATTTACGGGAGAGGAAGAAATAGCCTGTTTGCTGTCGTCCGAAACCATGCCCACGCTGTTACCGGGCGCCGCATTTTTCCTGGGGATGAATTACCCGCCGGCGCGCGCCATGATTGACGCCGGACTGCCCATTGCGCTGGCTTCCGACTATAATCCCGGCTCCTCCCCTTCCGGCGACATGAAATTTGTGCTCTCGCTGGCTTGCATCAAAATGAAAATGCTACCCGAAGAAGCTATACAGGCCGCTACGCTAAACGGCGCTTATGCCATGGGTATCAGCGACACACACGGCAGCATCGCCCGTGGAAAAACAGCCAATGTGTTTCTCACAAAACCTATTCCTTCGTATGAATTTATGCCTTATGCCTACGCCACAAAGTTAGTAGACAAGGTTATTTTGAACGGAGCGGTTATTCCCCGCTCACCTCAAATTTAATTTTCACTTTCACGTCGCGGTGAAGTTTTATTTCCGCTTCATAAGTGCCTACTTCCTTCACGTGGTCATCGCCGCCCAAAATGATAAGATTCCGGCGATCGATTTCAAACCCTTTAGCCGCTAAGGCTTCTGCAATTTGTATATTGTTTACCGATCCGAAAATCTTTCCAGTGCTGCTCACCTTCGCCACCACATTTACAGTAGTTCCCTCGAGCTTACCGGCCAAAGCCAAAGCTTCTTCGCGAATTTTAGCCTCCTTGTGCGCCCGTTGTTTGATGTTTTCGGCATGCACTTTTTTCGCCGAAGGCGTAGCCAACACTGCAAAACCTTGCGGGATAAGATAATTTGAAGCATAACCGTTACGCACGGTTACAATATCATTGGCTTGCCCTAAATTGGCCACATCCTGTTTCAATATAATTTCCATAATCTGTCCTCCTTTATTTGAGCAAATCGGTTACATACGGCAATAACGCCAGGTGGCGTGCGCGTTTTATGGCTTGCGATACTTTGTGCTGGAATTTAAGCGACGTTCCGGTCAAGCGGCGGGGTAGAATTTTCCCCTGCTCGTTGAGAAATTTTTTCAGGAACTCAGCATCTTTGTAGTCCACATATTTGATGCCGGCTTTTTTAAAGCGGCAATATTTTTTCTTTTTTACATCAACGGTAGGCGGGTTAAGATACCGGATTTCATTATTTGACAATGACGAATTTGTACTCATGGCTCTTACTCTCCTTTCTTTTCGTTTTTGTTGTTACGGCGTTTTTCGGCATACTCTACGGCATGTTTATCCATGCTGAAGGTTAAATAACGGATCACCCGCTCGTCGCGGCGATACTGGATTTCAAGCTTCTCTATCAGGGTTGGAGGAGCTTTAAACTCAATCAAATTGTAAAAACCCGTGGTTTTCTTTTGGATGGGGTAGGCCAGCTTCTTCAAACCCCAGCTCTCTTCGTGCACAATTTCACCGCTATTTTCGGTAATAAAGTCACGATACTTTTTTACCGCTTCCTTTATCTGGCTGTCAGATAAAACGGGAGTTGCAATGAAAACGGTTTCGTACTGTTTTAACATGACTCTTGTTAATTAATTTAGTTAATAATTTGTTCAAAAAGGGATGCAAAGATAAGCAAAAAAATTATAAATCAGTAAATAAACCTGTCTTTTTTTTATTTGAAAAAATAAATGTGTAACTATCAAGTATTTAAAAAAAATAAATCCAATTAAACCGAAGTTGTAACAAAAATTTAAAATAAAGTAGGTATTTTTGGGAAATTTTTTCTAATATTTAATTTTTTATGAAGATCAATTCGTTTTTACAACTATTTACGGTTAAGGATCGCAAATTCTTTCCCCTATTCAAGCAACAGGGAGAATACATACTGGATGCTGCGAAATTACTGACAGACTTGATTAATGAAAAGGACGAAGAAGAACAACGGAACATCTACCGTAATGTTAAGATACGAGAAACACAGGGCGATGTGGTCACCGCCAAAATTTACGACGAACTGAACAAAAGTTTTATAACCCCTTTCGACCGCGACGATATTCAAATGCTGACTTCTTACCTCGACTCTTTTTTAGACCTGATTAACGATACCGGGAAACGGATAGTCATGTACCAGCCCTGCCGCACTACAACGCACATGTACACGATGGCCAACTTAGTGGTGGAAGATGCGCAACACCTGCGTCGTATTTTGGACGATCTCGAATTTATCAATAAAAGAAAAGGGAACATTGTAACAAACTGCAAGCGCATTAAAGAGATTGAGCACGAATGTGACGACCTGTATGAACTGTCTATCGTAGAGCTTTTCAAACAGGAGAAAGACCCGATAATGGTCATTAAGTTGCGTGAGATATTGATGAGTTTGGAGGAAGCGACCGATCGTGCACAACATGTGTCGAGCGTCATTCGCCGGATTATTGTAAAACTCGCATAACCCGGAAGACGATGCTGACACTTGTAATCATAGGTATAGTTATTGCCTTGCTGTTCGATTTTCTGAACGGGATGAATGATGCGGCGAACTCTATCGCCACTATCGTAGCCACGCGTGTATTATCGCCTTTTGCCGCCGTACTCTGGGCGGCGTTCTGGAATTTTGCCGCCGCCTTTATTTTCAGTGTCACCGTAGCCGACACTATAGGAAAAGGCATTGTGTCTTCCGAATATGTGAATGTGTATCTTATTCTCGCGGCCCTGGCAGGAGCCATCGTATGGGTGTATTTTTGCACACGCATGGGATTGCCCATCAGCGTATCACATGCGCTGATCGGCGGATTAGTCGGCCCGGCGCTGTTTACCTACGGGTCGAAAGCCTTAGTGTGGGGCGGCATTTTGAAAATCGGACTGTTTATTATTTTATCCCCTGTTATCGGTTTAATATTGGGATTCCTCATCATGTGCATGGTGATGTTTATTTTCAAACGCTCGAATCCGTTTAAGACAAACAAATTATTCCACATTCTGCAATTGATATCCTCAGCCGTATTCAGCCTGGGGCATGGCGGCAACGACGCGCAAAAAACCATGGGAATTATCGCTATTTTATTATATAGCGGCGGATTTCTCGGCACGGAATTTCATGTGCCGCTATGGGTCATTCTTGCCTGTTATTCTACCATCTCGTTGGGCACCATTACCGGAGGATGGAAGGTAATCAGGACGTTGGGCGACGGGCTGGCCAGCCTCAAACCCGTTCAAGGTTTTTGTGCGGAGACTTCCGGCGCGCTTACGTTAATAGGAACCGCCGTGGCCGGCATTCCCGTGAGTACTACACACACCATTACCGGCTCTATCATAGGCGTAGGCATGACCAAAGGCGTTTCGTCCATACGCTGGGCAACAGCTTTCAATATTGTAGCCGCCTGGATTTTCACCATTCCGGCTTCTTTGATTATTTCGGGTGGCGTATATGCTATTATGAGGCTGTTTATAGCGGAAATATAATGCCGTGTTCCGTATTTGATTTAAGACTATTTATCTTCTTTAGATTTACATCCGGCGCATTTTATAGCGCCTTTAAGCATAAGGTTAGACATTTGTCGGACTTATCATACCAACCATTGCATCCGCTCTTACCCTCGTTGTTGTTACAGTATCAGCCACTTGAATAATCATATCCAGTGTAATACACAAAATAAATATCCCCAGGTACGCCGCTACAATTAGTGTGCGTTGTCCAACCAGACGGACATGCTACTCCCCGATCTACCGCATAATATAAGTGGGTGTTTGTGCAGGAATAATTTGTCGGCCAGCAACGACCCTTACAGCATCTGAGGCCGGTATCACATTCATCGGTGTTTGTGCATGCAGACGATTCTGGCAACTTGGGAATGACGGTGCCCCAAACAACCTCTGTGGTATCTGAAAAACATGTGAGGGTCTCGTAATGAACGAATGAACTAACAGCAGCAGAATAATCGCCACCTGCAGTAGGGGAATATTTTACAGATCCTTCGCCACTAAAGTCGCCCGACCACACGTATGAGCCGCTACCACCGGTGGCAGTAAAAGTAGCTGAAGTGCCAGCGACAGTGGATGAAGACACCGTTAATTCAGGCATGACGGGAATATCATAAATTTGTACTACCACCAACGACTCCGCACTTGTGCAGCCTTCAGATGTAACGGACACCGCATAATAAGTGCCAGAGTCCACTTCGCGCGCAGGGCCGTAATAATCGTCCTTCCAAAGAATGTTGGCGCCGTCAGTTACGGGCGTGGCCGTGATACTGCGCATACCACCGCACTGCGCCCCGCCGCCATCCATTATTGGGGCGTCAGGCAACAAATATTCCATGATTGTCAGCTGCCCAGTTATCGCCACCTGACAGTAAAGAACGTCGTCAGCTGTCTCCACCCTGTACTTGCCCTCGCCAAAGTAGCCGCTAAATGTGGCCGCTCCGCCCTCACCTTGTATAGTTACAAGTGGCAAGCCATCCTTATATAATTGATATGTCACGCCAGCCTCTGTACCGCCCAATGCCAATTGAACGCCTTCCAAGCCTACACAGTAGCCCATATCCGATGCAAGTAACATTTGTGCGGCAGGTATAGTACAATGGAATGTGCCAGGCGCACCCGTGGCATCGGTGAAAGACGTTAAGGTATAATCACAAGGGAGGCCAAAGGTGGCGCCCGAAGTTCTAAATATCGTATCGGTTTCGTTTTCCAAATGCTTCAGCACAAGTTCATACATCGGTGTACCCGAAAAGGTAAGCCGCGATGTGGTAACATAGTTCCCCACCGGCGGGTAGTTTGAGGCATAGGCGCAAGCACCTGGAACAGTAGCAGTGGCAGCGGCAGTAAGCAGTTTCACCGTTGCCGAAAAGCTGCCTTCTGTACGCGCATTGCCAACGACCCACACGCCTTTGTTATTTCCGGACTCTTCCATCACCCGGCCTCCGGGCGAAGCAGCGATTAGCGTAGCGCCCGACAGTAACGGCAAACGTGTCATCACGCCCGCTTTGTTGTAGTCTACAAACACCCACACCGAATCACTCCACAAGAAATTTTCCGGCATGTCATTATTCCAACTCACGTTGAACGTCACTGTTCCGGCGTCCACCGCAAGGTTTGATACGGCAACGCCATTCTGTGCCAAAAGCGTCAAAGGGCAAAATAATAATAGCAGGAGGCAGGATAGATACGCTACGCGCGATAAAGTCGTTCTCCGTTTCCCATTGACCATTCGCCGTTGATTGTTTTTTTAAAGATTTTGGTTTTCATATTTTTAAAATTAAGAATTAACAAATTAAAAAAGGCCACTTGTACACGACAGATAATAAATAAGAAGAAGAACTAATTTTACAAGCAGCCCTTATTAATGAACAATGAACAATTTTTTCGCTTAACCCTGTATTTCATTAGTCACATTGGCACATTTGCCTTTTCACTAACCACTAATTACTAACAGTTAATCACTAATTTAATATATACAATAATATCTCATATCACAAATATATTGTAACACATATTTAAAATATAAGATATTAGATAACAGATATTAGATTATAGACTAAAACGCTATCTAACAACTTTCATTTGTTTCTTAAGTGTAAACTAAAAAGCACGAACCTAAATATCTTAGATAAAGGATTCATCACAACCCACAATAGTAGATAAATTAGGCCCGTGCCGTTTTAACACGAGTGCTAACCAAACCCTCTACTATTATTGATTTATGTGTGATGTTTTTTATCTAAGAGTGCTTAAGCTAAGCTTAAATAATATACAAAGAACATAAAAAATTACGTTGCAGATATAAATACATTTTCTAAATATCCAAACATGAAATTGTTAAAATGTGTTATATGAATTTATTTTCTTTATACATCAACAGTTCCATAATTTTGATAGAAGCCAATGCTACCGGCGTGCCGGGGCCAAAGACTGCCGCTGCGCCGGCTTTGTAAAGCGTATCATAATCCTGTGCGGGAATTTTGCCGTAGTGTTTGGCAAACAGCTGCAGGCAGGGCCGCAGTCCATGGCGTCGAGCTGGTGGGTGAAGTGGAAGGGATTTTACTTAAAAATCTATTAAAGTTAACATTTCGGTGATTGGGGGGATGCTGTTTGAAAGCTTATTTTCCAATGTCCGGTTTTATTATTCCCCACTCGTTCTAATACGCCTTTTTTCTTTAATCCCGATATAAAGGCTTTTACAGTATTTACACTGATACCCAATAACTCTGCTATTTCTTCCCGTTTTATAAAATTGTCATTCTGTATTAATGCCAATACTTTTTTCTCCCCCTTTGTAATCGTTGGGGTGCCTATTGGGGTGCCTATTGGGGTGTCTATTGGGGTGCCTATTGGGGTGTCTATTGGGGCGTCATCATATTCCTTTCCATAAACAGTAACCTGAAACCCCCCGGAAATATTCCTGAAGTCCGGCATTGGCAGTCCATCCCGTTTAAAATAATCAACAATACGCCCGATA
>JAITIL010000155.1 GCA_031279475.1 Prevotellaceae bacterium
TTGCCCGGCTGGCTTCATCGTGCCTACCGATAATGATTGGGCTAATTTATTAGACCAGGTAGAGTCCGGTGGTACTTTTACCTCGCAAACAGACTACGGCTGGATAGGTGCAAACGCTGGTGGACTGTTAAGATCCGCTTCGACTTATGTAGGTGCCGACCTAGGTGACGGCTCGTGGGTCTTCAGTCAGGAAAATCAGGCATCCGACCTCTATGGCTTTACTGCGCTCCCCTCCGGTATGCGTTACCCTACTGGCAGCCAGTTCTATGGCCGCGGTCAAGCCACCTACTTGATGACAAGCTCAGCCGAAAGTAGTGAATTAACGCCAGCTCGCTCTTTCCAAGCTTGGAGCCAACAATCCGGTCGGTCACGCGCATCGCGCTCACAAGCCGTGGCCGTACGGTGCCGTAAGCTATAATTGTCCGTTAGTCTTTTCCGCTTAGTCCCACAGACGGCCAACCGCCCCTGCTCCGGTTGCGGCGTGGGGTAACGGGAAGGGGGCTGGAAAGTAGCAGTGGGCAGTAGCAATGGGCAGTTGCTACGGAGGAAAGAGTCAGGGAGAGAGTAGGCGACTCTGAGGGTCGCCCCAACAATAAATAAACCGGATAGTAAAAAGGGAAAGGGACATTTCATTTCGAAGTGTCTCTTTTTTTTGGCATATCGAATAAAAACGATTATCTTTGTAATATTGAAAGTAGAAGTGAAAGAATTATTACTTTTAATAGCCGATAATCTTATAGAATTTGGCCGGAGGGCTTTTAATAAAAACTTTTTACGAAAAATAACTATGGTAATTGCATACATTACGGTGGCCGTCGCTATATTTAGCATTGCGGTTTGCATATATGCCTATTTTGATGCACGTGCCAACCCTACTAATGCGGCTTAAATCTCCGTTGGGTTACGCCCTGCGCTATTGTCGAAACAAATATATGCCTATCTTTGCCGTATGAATTATTACCTCATAGCGGGAGAAGCGTCGGGCGACTTGCATGGAAGTAACCTGATGCGCGAATTAAAACAGGCCGACCCGGCTGCACAGTTCCGCCTTTGGGGCGGCGACCTGATGGCGGCACAAGGCGGCGCCCTCGTAAAACACTACAAACACACAGCGGTGATGGGCTTCTTTGAAGTACTGTCTAAACTGCGCACCGTGCTGCGCAATATCCGCTTCTGCAAAAAAGACGTCCTCGCACACCGTCCGGATGTGCTGATTTTGATTGATTACCCGGGTTTCAATTTCCGCATGGCGAAATTTGCCAAACAACACGGCATAAAGGTGTTTTATTACATTGCGCCGAAAGTGTGGGCGTGGAAAGAAAAGCGGGTGCACCGCCTGAAAGAACATGTAGATAAATTATTCATCATTTTCCCTTTTGAAGTAGATTATTTCAAACGGTGGGGTATTGACGCCTGTTATGCCGGCAATCCGTTGGTCGACAGCATTAGTGAACGGCTGGAACACAAGGAAGCGTTCCACGCTTTTATCGAACGGAATAAATTGCCCGACAAGCCGGTTGTGGCAGTGCTGGCCGGAAGCCGGGTCATGGAAATCAATTACGTATTGCCGCGGTTGTTGTTTTTGGCCAAACAGTTCCCCCATTACCAATTTGTGGTGGCCGGAGCGCCTTCTATTGACGAGGCGCAATATAAAAAACACCTGCACGGCGGCCTTTTCGGCGTTGTGTATAACCAAACCTGTGAATTGCTGGCGCAAGCCACAGCAGCCATCGTAGCGTCGGGCACAGCCACGCTCGAGGCGGCGTTGATTGGCGTTCCGCAAGTAGTATGCTACGGCGGCCACGAAATTTCATACCAGGTGGCCAAGCGCTTAGTAAAGACAAAATACATCTCGCTGGTAAACCTGATTATGGATGCGCCGGCAGTCACGGAATTGATACAGCACGACATGAATGAAAAAAATCTTCAAAGCGAATTGTCGGCTATCCTTCCCGGAGGCGCAAAGCGGCCAACCCTGTTGGCACAGTATGGCCAACTTCGCGCCAGGATGGGCGAACGCGGCGCTTCGCAGCGGGTAGCCGCCGAAATGGTCAGGCTAATGTGATTAATGTGCTAATGTGATTAATTTATTAATGTGATTAATTAAAAAAGACACTCTTAGTTCTTAGTTCTTAACTCTTAACTCTTAAAACATGTATGTCCTGTTCGTTAAAGAAATCCGCGCTTTTTTCTCCTCATTAATGGGCTATCTGGCACTGGTCATATTCCTGTTGGTCAATGCATGGTTTATGTGGCTGGGGCCCGGCGAGTTTAACGTACTCGACAATGGTTACGCCGATTTGAATACGCTATTCACCCTGGCGCCATGGATTTTCCTGTTTCTCATCCCGGCGGTCACCATGCGCAGTTTTGCGGAAGAAAAGAAATCGGGCACGCTGGAATTACTGCTCGCCAAGCCCCTCACGCACACGCAACTGATTATCGGGAAATATTTGGCCACAGTGGCGTTAGCCTTGTGCGCCCTGCTCCCCACATTGGTATATGTATATAGCATATATGCAATGGGAAATCCTGCAGGGAATATGGATATGGGCGGCGCCTGGGGCTCTTACACCGGGTTGTTTTTCCTGTCGGCCGTGTATGCCGCCATTGGCATTTTCGCCTCATCCATCACCGCAAACCAAATTGTGGCATACCTGACGGCCGCCGTGCTTTGCTTTTTCTTCTACACCGGTTTTGATGGATTGGCGCAACTCAGCTTCTTTTCTTCTTTCGATCATTTCATCCTTCAATTGGGTATTAATGAGCATTACAAGTCAATCAGCCGCGGCGTGATAGATTCGCGCGACGTGTTGTATTTCGCCAGTGTTATTGCGGCATTTACCGGCGTCACAAAATCAGTATTGGGCCATAAAAAGGTAAAAAGCGGGCTGCGTGTGTCCGGCTTTGTGGCGGGTTTATTTTTGCTAAATATAATAGCGCAACAGGCGTTTTTCCGCATTGATCTTACGGCCGACAAGCGCTACACGTTGTCGGGCCTAAGCAAACAAACAGCAAAAAATTTAGAAACTTCTTTTTATGTTGAAGTATTTCTGGAGGGCGACATGCCGGTACAGGTTAAAAAGCTACAAGCTACCATTAAAGAAACGCTTGACGAGCTGAAGGTATATGCCGGGAACCGTATCCAATATAAGTTTATCGACATCGCGGAAGAAACCGGCGGCGATGAATATGATTTAAACCTGCTTTACGTTTCATTACAGGAGCTCGGGCTGGCTCCGTTTATTGTACAGGAGCACACGGGCGGCAGCACTACCGAAAGGGTTTTGTTTCCCGGAGCGCTCATCAGTTGCGCCATACCCGTAACAACCGGCGACTCCACACACATGGAAGCCCGTGAAATTGCGGTGAATTTCATACAGCAAGATGCACAAAGCGATCCCGAAGCAAACATCCTGCTGGCGCAGGAAAATGTGGAATACGAACTGCTAAACGCCATCAACCTGATTGGCCGGAAACAGCAATGGCAAATTGCTTTTGTGGAAGGACACGGCGAACTTAACGAATATGAAGCGGGCGATATCAGCAAGGCGCTGGCGGATTTCAGTTACATCGACCGCATTAATTTATTGGGGCGTGCAGGCGTGCTGAACCAATATGACCTTGTGGTTGTGGCAAAACCCATGCAGGCGTGGAGCGACGCAGACAAGCTGGCGCTCGACCAGTATATCATGCAGGGCGGGCGCGTGGCATGGTTTCTCGACGCCGTGCATGTGCATCACGACAGTTTGGCAAACGGGCACTATACTTTTGCACTGGCCTGCGGGCACCACCTCGACGACCAGTTGTTCAAGTATGGCGTACGCATTAATCCCGATATATTACAAGATTTGCAATGTTCTTTCCTTCCTGTGAATATTGCTCCGGCCGGACAGACCACAAATTTCAAACCCGCACCGTGGACTTATTATCCCCTGCTCACGCCGCCCGCCACTAATGATATTACACGCGGACTTAACCTCATTAAATCGGAATATCCGAGCAGCATAGACACGGTAAACCGCAACAGCGAAATTCATAAAACCGTTTTACTGCACACCTCGCAGTACAGCCGCACGCAAACTGTACCGGTGCGCATCAGTTTGGCCGACGTCAACCGGCAAGTTTCGCCGGAGCACTACCTGCAGTCGTCCCTTCCGGTGGCCATGCTCATGGAAGGGGTGTTCCCCTCGGCTTTTGAGCACCGTGCACACAGCCATTACAATAACGGGCAGCCTTTTGAGTTCATGGCAAAAAGCAAGCCTACAAAAATGATTGTGGTGGCCGACGGCGATATCATCCGCAATGAGGTGATTTACCGTGCGGCCGACACGCGTATTGTGCCGTTGGGTTTCGACCGGTATACCAATGTGCAGTTCGGTAATAAAAATTTGGTGAAAAATATGCTGCTTTATTTGCTCGACGACAACGAAATCATGCAAACCCGCCGGCGGGAGTGGACATTGCGGTTGCTCAGCAAACACGAAATAACGCAACGCCGCACATATTGGGTTGCGTTAAATACTTTGTTACCGATAGGACTGGTGCTGGTCTCGGGCGGCCTGTTCCTTTATTCCCGGAAGCGGAAATACACAAAATAGGCTTTATTTTCCCAAGAATACAGGCGGGTGGTCGTAGTTCCCGTATTTTTCTTTTTTACGGCCATGTCCAAACGTTACGCCAATCTTAAGTCCTATGGCCACAGGCAGCACGTTGTGCTTTACAATGCTTTCCCGATTTCCATTGGCGAGCCTGTACTGAGAAGCGAGCATGCTTCCTGTGCTCCGGTCGGCCTGATAATCACTATTGTAGGCAGATATTAGTTCGTTGCTTTTTTCCACCATATTTTTCTTGAAGCCATAATCGACATAGACGCCGGTATATAACAGGATGTATCGTAGGCGCCAGTTCATACCGGCCTCCGCAGCTATCATGAGCGTGGTTTTGAGTCTAATTTCCTGATTGCCGAATTCAGGGAAAGAACCGAATCCCACAAATTTTTGTTCGGTATATTCATAATTTTCCTCGGCATAGTACCCCGAATTAGAGGAGGCGCCGCCCACCACCCTATATTTTCCGGACACCGGGATGCTTAATTTCCCTCCCACGGCAAAATAAAACGTGTTTTTTTCGGGATTACCCCTGTAGCGGAGCATCACCGGAATATTACACATCACCACACTTTCCCTTTCCACATAGTCGCGCAGGATTGTGCGGAATTCAAAATCGGCGCCCTCGTAGTCTTTCGCGGGCTCGGAATAGGAATAATCACCGATTAATCCCCTGGCATTATAAAAAGAGATTTCCATGCCCACACCGAGCCCGAAATTTTTCAGGGGAAAGAACCGGTAGTCGGCCCCCATCAGCCCGCCGGCCATACCCGAAGAAGAGCCTATTGCAGATTCATAGCGCAACGTTGACAAGCCTCCCCCTGCATAAATACTATACTCATGCTTCGCCACCGGATTTATGATTTCATTAAACTGCCCGGATAAAACGTTCCACGCAAGAAGTGCAATAAGCAATATGAATAAATGTTTTTTCATTTTCCGTATTCATTTTAGTTATTGGAGCACAACCTTCACTGTTTTGTTCAAATTATTTTTTCCCCTCAAGTTCAGCAAATACATTCCTGTGGGTAAGGAAGACATGTTAACCGGCGTGATTTGTCCTGCCACCCTCACTTTACCCATTGACACGCCTACGATGTTGAATATTTCGATTTCAGCGTGGTCAAGTTGCGCTTCGTCCATATTGATTTCTACAAATATAAGGCCGTTGCTTTGCGCAGGGTTAGGATAGGCTACCATATCTGCTGCGCTGTGCCGCAATTCTACCAAAGAGGGGCACGTGCTCAAGGCGCCGGTATATTCATCTGCTTCTAATACGACATGATAAGTAATCGCAGGATCTATCGTTTGGCCGGTGTTGCCCGCCGAGAATGACTGGTTGGCAGTAATTAACCGTCCGTCGCCATACCAGGCGAATGAAGTGAAATGGAAGCCGCCGTTGTTGGCCGGATTATTGATCACCGTCAAGGTGTTGTCCCACCGCATCTTTACCACATCGTCAAATTTAAAAGGTTTGGCAATTTCGAGGGGATAGGTATGCTCGTTTGCGCCCGACTTCACCGTATACGTGATGCCCTGTACACCGGTTGGTACTGTTACAGCAAATACGTTCCCAAGGGCATTGTTATAATAAACCCGCGCCGTATAGTCTTCGGGCTCTACAATCACGGTTACGGAATTTTCACTGCAATTCATCACATACCGGCTGTTTACAGCGTCAAATTTTGCGCCGATTACGGTAACATTTGCGGCTGTATTACCGCTTTCCACTACGTTTACTTGTCTTTGTACGGAAGGCGCAGGGTTGTAATTATTGTTCCCCTGCTGGGTTGCCGTAATGGTTACCGCTCCGAAGTCCTTTAACAACAGCGTTACGCCGTCGTTCCCTATATCCGCTATGGCGGTATTACTGCTGGTATAGGTCACGGGCAATCCCGAGGTGGCGGTGGCCTGAAGGGTGTAAGGGCCATTAATCAACAACAAGTCCGGTATGTCGGGGAAGATGATCGTTTGATTTGCTTCCAGTATGTCAAAAGTCACGTCAATAGCGCCACTGTAATTGCCTGCACCGGTAATTGTCACCTTGGCAGTTCCCACATTGACGTTATTCGTATAACCCGTCGTATAATCTGTTAATCCGGTCAAAGTGCTTGCCCCATAAACTACCACTACCGGCGGCGCAATGGCCGCTCCGGTGTAAGTTTGATCAGGAATGGGCGCAACAGTAATATCGGCGTCAGCAATGGACTTCCGGCTAATATTAAAAGAAGTTTGCCGCGTAGCGGTGTAATTATTTATCCCGGTGATGGTGACCGTGGCCGTTCCTATAAGTGTATTATCGTTGTAGTTCACCGTATAATCCGTATTTTCCACCAATGTGTGCCCATCGGTAATGGCCAAGGCTGGGGCTGGGGTTACAGCGGCGCCGGTGTAAGTTTGGTCTGGAATAGCTGCCACAGAGGCTTCATTAATGTCTCTCGGCGTAATAAGGAACGTAGTAGCCGTGGAAGCGCTTCCACTGTAATTACCCGCGCCGGTAATCGTCACCGTAGCGGAAGCCGTACCAGCATCCACATTACCGGCATAAGTTGCCGTATATTCCTGACCTGGCGTTAAGGTATTGGCGCCTTCGGTAACCACTAACGGCGGCTCAATGGCCACACCGGTGTAAGTATAAGACGGCACAG
>JAITIL010000166.1 GCA_031279475.1 Prevotellaceae bacterium
TACGATGCTTCCGGCACGTTATTGTGCCGACGTTTAACGGGCATAGGAACTTGTGATTTCAAGTTCTTCTCGATTATTAATACAAAATAACGCTGTCCTACCTATTTTTTGGGTTTCACGTACGAGCCGTTGAGGCCTTTCAGCACATCCTGTGTGATGTTCAATGAAGGGTGTCCTTGCATCACCGCATTGGTTGAGCCGCTGGTGCTGAGGATAAGCGAGTAGTTATGGATTTTGTTATACTCGGTCAGGTATTTCAGCACGGCGTCGTAGATACGGCGCAGCATCACGGTTTCCTCTTCGGTCATATCCACGCGCAGCTTTTCGGCGTATTGTTGCAGGTCCTGCTGTTTTTGCTGCAGCTTCATCTGCAATTCTTCGGCCTGCGAGCGGGTGATTAGCCCCTTCTGCACTTTTTCCTGAAAGTCTTTGGCTTCACGTTCAAAGGAACGTCCGCGCTTGGTGAGGTCGTCGTCGGCCGCTTTGGCCTTTTGTTCAAATTCGAGGCGCAGTTCATGGAACATGTCATATTTGTTTACCAGCGAATCGATTTGGATGTACACGATACTGCCTTCGGCAGCTACCACACTGCTGCTGTCGCCGCCGAGGGCTACGGTTGGCGCATAACCTTTTCCGCCGGAGCCGCAAAAATAAAGTACATATAATACGATAACCGCAATGGCCAGTACGGCTTGAACAAGGAATGATGTTTTTTTCATAATAATTTTTATTTACTTTTAATTTTTAATTTTTTCTAACTTATGTTTCCACCGCTTGTGCGACCACAACCAGTATGGCGGATTGCGGTTAATGCTTTGTTCGAGCAATGCGGCGAAGCGGCGGGTGATTTCAAACTCGGGCAAACTTTTCGGGTCATCGCAGATTTCGGTAAAAACAACCTTGTATTTTCCCCGGGCTACACGCAGCATTTCTACGTAAAACACAGGAAGGTTGAGGCGTGTGGCCAGCTTCTCCGCGCCCTCGAAGAACAGGCTGTCCTGATGCAGGAAGGTGGTCCACGCTTTTGAAGAAGACGACGGCGACTGGTCGGCAATAAACACATACGACGCGTGCTCGTCCTGGTGCGTCAGCATGTAGCGCGAGATGTGCTGCGTGGGAATGATGATGTGCTTGAGGTAGTGTGTCCGTATGCGCTTCATCAGCTTATCCACTGCGCCGTGTTGCGGCTTGTAGGCTATTTTCAGGTTAAAGAGCAGGCCTGCGAAATTGAGGTATTCCCAGTTGCCGAAGTGTCCCAGCACCCACACGGTGCTTTGTCCCCGTTGCGTGTAACCGGTGATGAGCCCGGCATTCTCGAACATAATATACGCACTCGCCTTTTTTGCAGGCACGCCCAGGGTTTTTATATTTTCAAAGAACAGGTCGGCGAAAAAATGATAATATTGTTTCGCAATACTTTTTACTTCACTGTAACTTTTTTCGGGGAACGAGCGCGCCAGGTTTGTGTAAACCACCGATTTCCGGTAATTCAAAATGTGATAAAAAAAGAAATACATCACATCCGACAAGATAAAAAGCACGCGCCGCGGCAACCACGCCAGCGGATACAAAAGGCATAACAATAATCCGTAAAGCAAATTTGTGAGCATGCAAATTTATCTTAAATCTTTTGCAAAGATATAAAGAAGTTCGATTTATTTTACTATCTTTGTTAAATCTAACCTTAAAATTTAAGTAATTATGTTTAAAAATCACCCTAAAGGATTACTGGTTCTCGCGTTAACAAATATGGGAGAACGCTTTGGTTATTACACCATGTTGGCTATTTTGACCTTATATATGCAGGCGAAGTTCGGTCTTTCATCGTCGGTAACCAGTTATATCTATGGTATTTTTCTCGGTCTGGTATATTTCCTGCCGCTTGTGGGCGGCTTTGTGGCCGATAAAATACTTGGATACGGGCGAACTATTCTGTTGGGCATCGCGGTGATGTTTTTGGGGTATTTGTTGCTGGCGCTTCCGAGTGGCGCTAACCTGACGGGGCAAATCATGATGTTTGCCGCCTTGCTGCTTATATCTATGGGCACCGGGTTTTTTAAGGGAAACCTGCAGGCGCTGGTGGGCAACCTCTACGAATCGGCACAGTTTAAAGGGAAGCGCGATATCGCGTTTTCCATATTTTACATGTTTATCAATATCGGCGCGTTCTTTGCGCCCAGCGTGGCCAACAGCATCAATAACGCTTTTTTGGCGAAGGAGAATTTCTCGTACGACGCCAGCATCGCGAAGAATTACGTGGCGCTGAACGACAGGGTGGTCGACGAGAAAACGTTCGTAATGGAGGCGCTGGAAGGAAAAACCGCCGAGAACGAGAAGGACCGTGCGGACATTATCAATGCGGCGAAAAAGGACGCCGGCGTTATTTTTGAAAAGGATAAAGCCGCGATTTTGTTTCGCTTGAAAGCGGCCGGATTAAAGCAACTAACGGCCTCGGGCGTGATTACGGACGCTGCCCGGCAGGTTTCGGCCGACGAATATAAATTGTTAGACAGCCGTGACCCGGCGGATAAGGCGGCGATAGCGGCGCTTAAGGAAAAAATCAGCGACATTGCGGTGACCAGTCCCGCGTGCTATGGCGAGCCCGACAACCCGGACGCTTTTGCACTGAATTTCGGCAAATATTATGTAGACAACGCCCTGAGCAAGTCCTACAACCTGGCGTTTGGCGTGGCGTGCATCAGTCTTGTTATATCCGTGCTCATCTTCCTTTTATTCAGGGGCACGTGGCGTGCGGCGGATAAAACGCACAAGCAGCAATTGAAAGAAGCAAGCAGCAACGGCCACACAGCAGATGTGCTGGTGCTGACGAAAGAACAGGTGCGCGAGCGGGTGATAGCGCTGCTGCTGGTGTTCTTCGTGGTGATTTTCTTCTGGATGTCGTTCCACCAAAACGGCCTTTGCATGACTTTCTTCGCCCGCGACTACACCCAAAGCGTGATTAGCCCTACGCAAAACATGATGTTTTCATTAGCCGGCTTGCTGCCTTTGACAGCGGTGCTCTACGGCATTTATTTGGCTACCATGGGGCTGTTCGGCGGAAAACGCAATGCGCTCTTGGGCGGCTGCATTTCATTATTAGGTATAGCCGGGCTGGCTGCCTACTATTTTGTAGACGTGAGCGCCTCTACTGCAACGAGCACCATTACGCCGCAAATATTCCAGCAGTTTAATCCGTTGTTCATCGTGCTGCTCACGCCGGTGTCGGTGGCTTTCTTCACGTTCCTGGCCAATCGCAAGAAAGAGCCGTCGGCGCCCCGCAAAATTGGCTACGGTATGGTGATTGCCGCCCTGGGTTTTGTGGTGCTGCTTTTTGCGTCGCTTGGACTTCCCGCGCCCTCCGAGATTGAAGGCGGGATTTCAAATGTGCTCGTTTCGCCAAACTGGCTAATCGGCACGTACCTGGTATTAACCCTTGCGGAATTATTTTTGAGCCCGATGGGACTTTCCTTTGTGGCAAAAGTCGCGCCGCCGCAATACAAGGGTATGATGCAAGGGGGCTGGCTGGCCGCTACGGCTATCGGTAATTTCCTGGTGGGCGTCATGGGCGGATTTTGGGACGAATTGCCCCTGTATGCCTTTTGGGGCGTGTTGATTATTTGTTGCGTCTTGTCGGCCATGTTTATATTCTCTATTATTAGACGGCTCGAAAGAGCCACCGGCGATTAACGGTAGCGTCTGATGAATGAGCTGAATTTATGGAAAAATGATTATCAGGACTGAAATAGCAAAAAGGCAAAAAGAGTTTTTATCTTTATGCAACCAACATCACGTTCGTTCGCTGTATGCCTTTGGCTCTGCAACAACCGATCACTTTGACGCTGTGCGTAGCGATATTGATTTGTTGGTTGATCTTTACGATGACGACCCCATACGGCAAGGAGAAGAATTGTTATCGCTATGGGATAATTTTGAATCATTTTTTCGGCGGAAAGTGGATTTGTTAACACTCGGTTCTGTCCGCAATCCTTTCTTGCGTCGGAGCATTGACTCTCAAAAAGTTTTGATTTATGATGGAGCGAAGCAACAAGTATTTGTATGATATTCTGCAAGCCATTGTGTTAATCGAGGATTTCGTGACCAACACAAGCGGTTATGAAAGTTATTTATCGGATTTGAAAACACGGAGTGCGGTAGAACGTCAATTAATTGTTATTGGCGAGGCAGCTAATGCTTATAGACAATTATGCCCGGATAATAGTCTCGAAGAACTTCGAAAGATTGTAGGCTTCCGCAATCGGTTAGTTCATGCTTATGATGCTATTGACACATCTATTGTTTGGGCTATTTTAAAAAATCATTTGCCTTTACTGAAAAAAGAACTACAACAGACACTTAATGAATGCGCTGAATTTATGGAAAAATGATGAATGGCTTGACCCCTATAAGCACGTGATTGCGCGGCGCCACGAGCGGGTGCTGATTAGAGAACGCGAATTGTGTGAAGGTCATGCTTCGTTGGCCGATGCGGCTAACGGGCATTTATATTACGGCCTGCACGGCACCGCCGCCGGCTGGACATTCCGCGAATGGGCGCCGGGCGCTTCCGCCATTTATTTCCTTGGCGAATGTAACGGTTGGTATAAATCGCCCGTGTATGCACTCCAGCCTGCAGGTAACGGCAATTGGGAAATCAACCTTCCCCCCGAAACGTTGGAGCATGGCATGTGCTACAAATTGCTGGTGGAATGGGAGGGGGGCAGCGGCCTGCGTCTTCCCGCCTATACCACACGCGCCGTGCAGGATGAGCACACCAAACTTTTTGCAGCACAGGTGTGGCGTCCGGCAAAGCCCTACCGATGGAAATATCCGAAACCTGCCAAAGTGCAAAACCCGCTTATCTACGAAGCGCACATCGGCATGAGCGGCGAAGAAGAACGGGTGGCCACGTATGATGAATTTCGCAAAAACGTGTTGCCGCGCGTGCTCCGGTCAGGCTACAACTCCTTGCAACTTATGGCCATTCAGGAGCATCCCTATTACGGCTCTTTCGGTTATCAGGTGTCGAATTTCTTTGCCGCCAGCTCACGGTTCGGCACGCCCGACGAATTGAAACAACTCATTGATGAAGCCCACAAACACGGCCTCGCGGTGGTGCTCGACCTTGTACACTCACACGCGGTGCTGAATGAAGAGGAAGGACTAAGCCGCTTCGACGGCGCCTATACCCGGTATTTTCACGAAGGCCAACACCCGCTGTGGAATTCGCGGTGTTTTGATTATGGAAAGGACGAAGTGCTGCACTTTCTCTTGTCGAATTGCAAATTCTGGATGGAAGAATACCGCTTCGACGGGTTCAGGTTCGACGGCGTAACCAGCATGATGTACCTTGACCACGGCGCAGGGCGCGCGTTTACCGACTATTCGATGTATTTCGACGGCGGGCAGGACGAAGCCGCCATTACTTACCTCACGCTGGCCAACCGGCTTATCCACCAGCTTAGCGACACGGCCATCACCATTGCCGAGGATGTGAGCGGCATGCCCGGACTGGCCGCCCCCTTTGACGACGGCGGAATGGGCTTTGATTTCAGGCTGAGCATGGGCGTGGCCGATTACTGGATTAAACTCCTCAAGGAGCAGCCTGACGAACAGTGGAGCGTGGGGCAACTGTTTTACGAATTGACCAACAAGCGCCACGACGAACATACGATAAGCTATGCCGAGTCGCACGACCAGGCCATGGTGGGCGATAAGACCATTGCCTTCCGGCTAATGGATAAGGAAATGTATTATTCCATGAACCGGGCGCAATCGCATATTATCATTGAGCGGGGCGTGGCTTTGCACAAGATGATACGGCTACTCACGCTGGCCACAGCCGGTGATGGATACCTCAATTTTATGGGGAATGAATTTGGTCATCCCGAATGGATTGACTTTCCGCGCGACGGCAACGGGTGGAGCTACAAATACGCCCGCCGCCAGTGGCATCTGGTAGATGACGCCAACCTTCGTTACCGCTATCTCGCCGCTTTCGACAAAGCGATGATACACCTTGCACGTAACGAAAATTTCCTTACGCACCCTTTGCAGGCGCTTGCGCAGCACGAAAACGACCATGTACTAATTTTCAGGCGGGGCGGATTGGTCTTTGCCTTTAACTTTCACCCTGAAAAATCGTTTACCGATTACCAGTTTGAGGCCGTCGCCGGAAAGTATGAAACCGTCCTCGATAGCGACGCCGCGCAATTCAACGGCTTTGCGCGTGTGAACAGCGAAGTGGCGCATTTCACTTTGCACGAAAACGGAAGGGATTACTTGCAATTGTATTTACCCAGCCGTGCCGCGTTGGTTTTGCGGAACACGGAAAAAGGAGAGCGGTGAAATGCCGCCCATCCTTTAATTTTCATTGGCAGTATGTTCAAACTCGGGCGTTCCGGTAAACTTAATTTTCTTTGTCGCCGCATATTCCCCCACCGGCGGGTAATTCGACGCATACGCGCACGCGCCTGGAAAGTCAGCAGTGGCAGTCGGCAGTTGGACAGTAGCCGAGAAACTGCCATTGCTCCTGGCATTACCAACCACCCACACGCCTTTGTTGTTGTCGGAATATTGAATTACCCGGCCAACGCCCGATGCGGAGGTGGCGGTCAACGTAGCGCCCGGCAACAACGGCAACCGTTCCATCTTGCCCGCCTTGTTGTTTCTAAAAAATTGGGTTTTCATATTTTTAAAATTAAGAATTAACATTAATACCGTTAGGTGAAAAAATCCCATAGGGCTTTCCGCCTGGTAGAAAAACGCGGAAAATTAACCTGCGCATGCCGTCAGGTATGCGTACACCAATTAACGGGTAATGCCACAAAGGTTGCATCCCTCACGGGACGTCTGCCGCAGAGAAGTGCCAGCGACAGAACGTTCATTTTAGTTAAGCGTTAAGAATTTCATTAGTCACATTAATTAGTCACCTTTGCACATTAAACAATTAGTCACATTCATTAGTCACCTTTGCACATTGTTTTTGTTTATCATCTAAAAACCCATATTCTACTGTCTGTCTTTATCGCTTAACTCCTTATGCCTGACATTTAACTTTTTTTTGTAAAATCCCAATTTTTTCTGTATCTTTGGCAAAACATAAATCTTTTTTGACGCCATGAGAAAAACATTATGCACTGTGGTATGCGCCGGCATGTTGGCGGCTTGCAATACCACACCACCAAAACCGGAAAACGTGAAAAGTAAATCATTCCTCGATTTGTTCCAACCGATTGCCCCGGCCGCAATGACCGGCAATGTATTCAAACTGGTAGGGCAAGACTTCACGGTCATCACGGCCGGCACGGAGCTCAACTATAATTCGATGACAGCCAGCTGGGGCGGATGGGGCGTCCTGTTCAACGAGCCCACCACGTGGTGTATATTGCGGGCAAACCGTTACACGCTGGAATTTATCAGGAAAGAAAATCTTTATACCATGTGTTACTTCGACGACCAATATAAAGACCAGGTGATGCTGTTCGGAAGCGCTTCGGGGCGCAACAGCGATAAAATGAAAAACCACACCCTCACCGCAGTGGAAACGCCCGAAGGAAGTATCGCCTACAAGGAGGCAAAGTTGATTATTGAATGTGAACTCACGGAAATCACTACCGTGAGCCCCGACGATTTCTATAGCGCCGACGCCCGCACGTTTATTACGGAGGCGCATGCAGAAGCGCACGATTACCACAAACTGGTGTTCGGAAAAATCGCCAAGGCGTGGGTGAGGAAATAATTTACAGCAATATGTCGTTCAACAATCCGGAGGCGGTTTGTTTCATACCGGCGCCGGCGCCCTGTATCCGCATGCCGTTGGGGTAAAAATCGCTATAAAGGATAATCACATTGTCGCAACCTTTTGAAGAGGCAAAGGGATGCGTGTTCTCAAACGATTGAAGTCCCGCTTTGATGGACTGGTTTTCTATTTCTATGCAATACGCCAATTTTTTCCCGTCCCGCGCGGCTTTGTCGTACAATTCTTTGAAATAACCTTCGTTCTTCTCCACGCTTTTGTAGAAGTCATCTACCGATCCGGTCAAACAGTCTTCGGGAAGGAATCCGGCGGTTTCGATATCGGTAATATTCACCTGCAAGCCTATCTCACGTCCCAGGATTAGCGCCTTGCGCAGCAGGTCGAGGCCTTTCAGGTCGGTCCTTGGATCGGGCTCGGTGTATCCCTCGCGCTGTTCAAATTTGATGATAGACGCAAAGGTTTCCGTACCGTTGTAAGTATTGAAAAGATAATTCAGCGACCCCGACAAGGTGGCTTCTATCTTGTTGATTTTATCCCCGCTGTTCAGCATTTGCCGGATGGTGGAAATAATGGGCAGCGCGGCGCCCACATTGGCCTCATACCGGAAGGGCACGCCCTCTTTTTTCGCAGTGGCGTGTACGCCTTTATAATATTCAATGTCGAGCGAATTGGCAATTTTATTGCACGTGACAATGCCGATTTTCTCCGACAGGATTTGCTGGTAAAGCGCCGATATTTGCAAGTCGGACGTGCAATCCACAAACAGCCTGTTTTGGTGCGAGAGCGAGGCGATTTTCCCAATAAAGTCCAACGACTTGTAAGTGGGACTCCCGCCCCTGGTGAGCGTGGCGTTGATGGTTTCGAGGGTCAATCCTTTCGTGTCGAACAGCATTTTTGTGCTGTTGCAAATACCGATAATATGAATATCAACCCCGATATTTTTCAACAGGGTTTCCCTGCGTGCCGAAATCATTTCCACGAGGCTTTTCCCCACATTGCCATAACCGGCAATAAATAAACTAATCTGTTTCTTCGACGCCGTAAAAAACTCATCGTGTATGGCCTGCACCGCTTGATTGAAATCTTCGGTGAGCACCACCGCCGACACGTTTTTCTCGGACGAGCCTTGCGCGATAGCCCTGATGTTTATGCCCTTGTTGCCTATGGCTTCAAACATCCGCCCGCCGGCGCCCGACTGGTTTTTCATGTCATCACCCACCAGACTGATGATTGAAAATCCCTTTTCGACCTTCAGCGGCTCGATTTTTTTCAGCGATATTTCGTAGGCGAACAATTCATCAACCGCCCGCTTGGCCTTGTCAGCGTCGCTTTCATCAATGGCCACCAACATGGTGTGCACCGACGACGCCTGTGTAATGAGGATGATGTTGATTTCATTTTTCGTGAGCACATCGAACAGGCGGCTCGAATAGCCCGGAATGCCTACCATTCCGTTACCTTCCATGGACAGGATGGCAATGCGCCCGCTGCCCGAGATGCCTTTGATTTTATTCCGTCCTTCGGGCGGATTTTGTTCTATCAGCGTTCCCGGATTTCCAGGTGCAAACGTGTTTTTCACAAGAATGGGAATACCCTTGTCCACCACCGGCTGTATGGTTGGCGGATAAATAACTTTGGCGCCGAAATGCGACAGTTCCAACGCCTCTTTGTATGAAATATGCTCAATGGTTTGCGCATCGCCCACAATGCGCGGGTCGGCGGTCATCATGCCGTTCACGTCCGTCCATATTTCAAGCGTTCGCGCCTCCATGCACACGGCGATGAGCGAAGCGGTGTAGTCTGACCCGCCGCGCCCCAACGTGGTGGTGCGGTTCATATCGTCGGAAGCAATAAATCCCGGAATGATATACAGTTTGCAGTTGTTGCCCGACAATTGTTTTTTGATACACGTATCGGTGTCTTCCCGCTTCACAATGTTCTGCCCCTGCCGGTATTCGGTTTTAATCAGCTCCCGCGCATCTATCCATTTGCACGGGATACCGGTCGATGAAAATTTTTCGGCAATAATCGTCGTCGAAAGCAGTTCGCCGAAGCTCATAATAAGATCCATGGTGGCGTGGCTGATTTCCTTGATAAGAAACACACCGTTGTATATCCCCTTGAGTTCTTCAAACAATACCGTAATTTTTTTTGTGAGCCCCTCCCTGAAATCAGGCGCAATCAGCTCGTCAATCAAATCAAAATGCCGTTTCTCGAGATTATTTAACTGGAGTTCGTAATCCTTGTTTCCGCTTTCGGCCAATTTGCCGATATGTATCAACGCGTCGGTGCCGCCGCCAATTGCCGAAGCCACTACTATTGTTTTATCGCGATTAAGCGCTTTCTTCACAATATTTACCACATTATCTATATTCCCCGCATTGGCTACCGATGATCCGCCGAATTTTAGTACCTGCATAAAATCTTTGAATTTTTAAATCTTTAAATTTTTAAATTTTTAAATGTTTAAATATTTGAATGTTTAAATATTTAATTTGTCATCTATTGCTTCAACAAGTTGCGCATATTCCAGTAAAAAGCCGTCATGCCCGAAAGCCGAGGATATGACTTCGAGTGCGGCATTGGGGATATGGTTGGCCATCATTTCGATTTCGCACACCGGAAACAGCATATCGCTGTCGATGGCGATACATAAGGTGTTGGCGGTAATTCCCGACAGCGCTTTTTCCACGCCGCCGCGACCGCGCCCCACATTATGCGTATCAAGCCCCAGCGTCAAATAATAATAGGCATACGCATTGAAACGGCTTGACAGTTTCCTTCCCTGATGTTGTTGATAACTGCATGCTTTTTTTGCCAGCAAACAATTTTCGTCTTCTTCCGATTGTGTTTTTGCATAGCCTTCGTAGGAACGATACGTGAGTAGCGCAATGGAACGTGCACATTCCAACCCGTTTTTACCTCCGGCGGCGTCGGTTTGCGCCATAAAACTTTCGTCGGCTTGCAGCGCCATGCGTTGCGACTCATTGAAGGCCGTGCCCCACGCGCTGATCCGGGCATTGCAGCAAATCAGGCACAGGTTTTTAATCAGCGGAGGATTTGATATAGCCCACTCTACCGCCTGAAACCCACCGCTCGAGCCGCCTATCAGCAAATCGACCTGCGCAACGCCGAGGTGACGGCGCAACAACTCATGCGCTTTCACCATATCCCTGATTGAAACCAGCGGGAAATCCAGCAAATAGGGCTTCCCGGTGGCGGGGTTTGCGTCCTGCGGTCCCGTTGTGCCGTAGCACGACGTAAGGATGTTGGCGCAAATGATAAAATATTTTTCCGTGTCGAAATATTTTCCCGGCCCCACCAAATCCGGCCACCACTCTTCGGGGTTGGCATTCGCCGTAAGGGCATGACAAATCCACACAACTTTTTTACCTCCCGGATCCATACCGCTGGTATAATAACATACGTCTACCCCAGGCAAAAAGCCGCCTCCTTCCAAATCAAAAGTGTCCTTATAATTAAAAAAACGTTGAATCATCGACGCCAAAGGTAGATGAATTATTTCAAATAAAAAAACCGGACGTCAGGAAATTACCGGGCGCATGATTAGGAACAAACAAACTGTCAGCCATTTAATGGTGCTGAAACACGGCATATTCCGGCACATCCCAATGAGGATACGTTGCCGCGTCAAACCCGGGCCACACATAAATAGTCATCAACGGATTATTCATGCAATTTAATTTTTTCAACGTCTTACAGTTCGACAAGTTGAGCTTGGTAATCTTATTATGGGAACACTCCAAAGTTTGTAAATTCACATTGTGGGAAACATCCAATACAGGCAATTCGTTGCCCGTACAATAAATCGTCGTTAATCGCTCATTTTTAGAAAGATAAAGTCTAACTAATTGATTTTTGCTGCAATCCAGGCACTCTAATGACAGGAATTCCTCCAATCCCTTTAAAGAATAGATACCCAAACCACTAATGTTTAGCGACTTGATGGATTTCACCTCGTTCTTTTGAATTTGTCCGTTGCCATTTTTGTCGAAATGAGTCAGGCAATACGTTTCAAAGACCGGGTCTGCGATAACAATTTCCGGTGATTCCCGACAACAGGGCACACCAATGCCCACTGCCAATACAGCAGTGAACAAAACAATAGTTCTTTTGTTCATAGTTCGATATTTTAATTAGTTCTTCTTACCCAAATTTCGTACAAAAATCATGCCAAACAGGCTGCCTCTTGAGGGAAACTTTTGAACGGTTTGTGAAGCAACAGCAGGAGCTTTTGCGAAGGTTTCTGCTTATTTTGCCCATCCGGTTTAAAGATAACGTATGAGAAATTTCACAAATTGAAAATAAATGCGTACCTTTACAGTATGCTAATGTTAAATTTTGTCAATTATGAAAAAACTCCCTTTAATTCTTCTTTCCATGGCCGGAATTTTTATGTCATGCACGGATAGCAATCCGTTTTTTGTAGCTTGGGAAACGCCTTACGGTGTTCCCCCTTTTGATGAAATCAAAAATGAACATTTTCGCCCTGCTTTTGAAAAAGGCATTGCACAGCTGCAGGCCGATATTCAAAAAATTGCAGACAATGCCGAAGCGCCTGCATTTGAAAACACCATCGTGGCGATGGACAACGCCGGCGCGCTCTTAAATAAAGTGACAGGCGTATTTTTCAATGTGCTGAGCTCCGACTCGGACGCCGAACGGCAAGCCATTGCCCAGGAAATCTCGCCGAAGTTGTCGAAAAGCTCGGATGATATTTATTTGAATGAAAAATTATTCGCCCGGGTAAAAGCGGTGTACGGGCAAAAAGATAACCTCAACCTGGATGCAGAAGCCGCGAGTTTGCTGGAGAAGACATACAAAGCGTTCACCCGCCACGGCGCAAACCTGAACGACGCAGACAAAGCAACGTTGCGGAAAATCAACGAAGAGCTGTCGCTTTTAGGCGTTAAATACGAACAAAATGTATTGGAAGACAATAATGCTTTCCAGATTGTAGTAGATCAGGAGGCCGACTTGTTGGGCCTTCCGGCCGGTGTAATACAGGCGGCCGCCGAAGAAGCCAAGGCCAGGGGGTTGGAAGGCAAATGGGTATTCACACTTCATGCACCCAGCCGCATTCCCTTATTGCAATATGCCGATAAACGCGAATTGCGCGAAAAAATGTTGAAGGGATATGCCCACAAAGGCAATAACGACAATGCTTACAACAATAAAGAAACCGTCCGGAAAATCGCTTCGCTGGAATACCAAAGGGCAAAATTGCTCGGCTACGCCGACTATGCGTCCTTTACACTGGAAAACCGGATGGCCAAAAATCCCGAAACGGTAAATGCTTTCCTGAAAAAACTGTGGGAGCCCACCCAAAAAGTGGTAGCCAGGGAGTTGGCCGAACTGCAAAAAATAGCCAAAGCATCGGGACAAAAGGAGCCGGTGGAAGCATGGGACTGGTGGTATTACACCGAAAAGTTGCGGAAAGAGAAATTCGCCCTCGACGAAGAACAAATCCGCCCCTATTTCAAGCTCGAGAATGTGCGCGACGGGGCCTTTATGGTGGCCAACAAACTATATGGCATTACCTTTGAGGGAGTG
>JAITIL010000088.1 GCA_031279475.1 Prevotellaceae bacterium
ATTTCACCGACCGACTTGTCCTTTTGGTCGATCGTGATGCTCTTCGCTTTCGTCTGTGCGCCCGCGGCAAATGAAAAGCAGAAGAGGAAGCAGCAGGCCGAAATGAAATATAATCCCAGCCTTTTTCTCTTAAAACATTTTTTCATATAATTTTTTTTAGGTTAAAAAATAACGCTTATCTGAACTGTATAATATATTGATTGTCTTTTACCACGAAATTGAAGGAAGCGATCTGCATCAGCCCCGACAGCAATACGGAAAGGTCTTCTTTCAATTCCAATTTTCCGTAGCATACGACGCCGGAGGCTTCTTCCGGAATCACCATGGTGACATTGTAATACCGGGACAGCCTGAAAAAAACATTTTCTATGGGTTCATTTTCGAAGAGATATACGCCGTCTCGCCAAGAGGTGTAGGGCTCCGTATTATGGATGGCCTTGAGGGAGCTTTCCTGCGCGGTGCGGGTATATACCTGGTTGGGATACATTTGTACGGTGTTCCCGTTCGATGTCACCTTGATGGACCCGTTTACCAGCACAAGCTGTTGCATATCGTCTTTTATATAAGTAGAAAGGTTAAATCCGGTGCCGAGTACCACAATTTCCAAACCGTCTGATTTTACGATAAATGGCTTGCCTGCATCTGCCGCCACCTCTGCATATATTTCCCCGTCCACGTAAATCTCCCGCCGGCTGCCGGAAAACACACTGGGATACATTACGGTTGTACCGGTGTTTACCCATAATTTACTGCCGTCGGAAAGCGTGAGTTGCGCCCTTTTGCCGAAAGGAACGCACAATTGGTTCATGGATGGATTTTCCGCGTGCGCGGACTTTACAATTTTATCATCTACGCGCAATGTTCCTTTCCGGTCATAGCTGATTTCCGAATTTTCATCCTCAATTTTCATCCGGCTGTCTTCCGCGATGATCACAATGTCGGAGGCGGCCTGCTGCCGGTTGATTACTTTGTATGGTGTATAATCCGTGTCTTTGGGCGTTACTTCTTCCCGTCCGGTAAAATAGAAAGAAAGCGTAATAAGGAGGACAAAACACGCAGCCGCAGCCGTATAGTTATAAAGCCGTTTTCTGCATGTCTGTTTCTTTTGCCGGTCGCAGGCCTTACGGCTGGCGTCTATTCTTTCCCAGAGCGCCTCTATGCGGCCGGCAGGCGCTTCCGGCTTATTCACCTCCCACATTTCCGCCACCTGTATGGCATCCAGAAATTCATCAATATAATTTTCGTCTGTATAGAACGAATGGTCATCTTTCATTATTTTATTTTCTTGAAATTTTCTTTCCTGAGTTTATCTATTGCCCGCTGGCACTGGTTTTGAACGGACTGCCGGTTGATTTGCATCAGTTCGGCGATTTCATTAAACGATAGCCCTTCTGAAAAGCGCAGGTGCAGGATTTCCCTTTGATGAGGGGTCAGCCGTAATAATAATTCGCTCACAAGGCGCATTTTATATGTTTTTTCTTCCTGTTCCTCCCGTTCAATATAGGTTTCCTGCACATCCCTTTCGAAAAAATCTTCCCGTTCCTTTTCATATTTAGTCGGAAACCTGTCTTTTCCCAGTCTTAAATGATGAATGGTGTTGCGGAGGGCGGCCATAAGGTAAAACTGCATATTGCGGACTTTACGGAGCTTTTCCTTATGCTGGTAAAAGTCGATCAGCACATCGTGAATGGCGTCTTCCACGATGTCCAAATGAGGATAACATACTAAACCATAAGCATATAAAGCCTTTACGTGTTTTTTATAAAGGTTTTCCAAAAAATCCCTATCGTCAAACTCGAGTACTATATACATGTATTAACATTAACTTAACTTATACATGTTAGAGTGTGTGAAAAATGAAATATATACCCTTCTTTTCTTCTGTTTTCCGCGCTGGGACATCCAAAAGACGCCAATTAAAACTTTATATAATACTTACTATAAGTCTATTATATTTTTAATAAAAGAAGCGTGTTTTTAATAAGAGAAGCGTGCGGAAAATAGGAGTTCATGCTGTGGCGTCGTAACCTGTTAACATTATATCGCTAACGGCTGCCTAAACCCTGCAAGAAAATCTTTGACGGGAAGCCGTTTTTTTCCGGATAATTGTAAATCGTGAATATATAAAAATCCGTCACGACAAGCTACTTTCAGATAATTTTTCCGGTCGCTCTCTATGGCGCCCGGCGCTAAATTGTGAGGGGCAATTTCGGTTGTAGTGGAAAATATTTTAAGAAGTGAATGGCTGTTCTGCCCTTTTATTTCAGTGAAAGCGGCAGGGTAGGGGCTTAGGCCGCGTACCAGATTGTGAATGTCTTGGGCGTTTTTATCCCAGTTAATCCGGCAGGTGTCCTTGTGTATTTTCGGCGCGGGATGTAAATCGTTTGTGTGGGGTTGTGGCATGGTTTGTATTGTTCCGCTTGCAATGGCGTCGAGCGTTTTACAAACCAACGGCGCCCCCATTTCCATGAGCCGGTCGTGGAGCCGGCCTGCGTTTTCCTCTTGTCCGATGGCTGTTCTTTCGCTGAAAACAAGCCGTCCGGTGTCTATTTCATGATCAAGGAAAAAAGTGGTTACGCCCGTTTCAGTTTCTCCGTTGATAATTGCCCAATTGATAGGCGCTGCGCCGCGGTATTGGGGCAAGAGCGAGGCATGCAGGTTGAAGGTGCCGTATTTCGGCATGCGCCATACTACTTCGGGCAACATGCGGAACGCTACTACCACAAATACATCGGCATTCCACCGGCGCAACTGTTGCAGGAAAATTTCATCGCGTAATTTTTCGGGTTGCAACACCGGAATACCTTTTTCGATGGCTAATTGTTTCACCGCCGAGCGTTGTATTTGTTGCCCGCGCCCGGCAGGTTTGTCGGGCACGGTTACTATGCCGGTAATATTATAGCCCTTTTCTGTTAAGGGTTTCAGCACGCCGGCGGCAAAAGCGGGCGTGCCCATGAATACAATGCGTAAGGGATTATTCACGTTTTTTGGTAAAAAATTTAGTGATCTTTTTTAGGGAATCAATATAGCGGTCGGAGTTAAACAGCGCCGAGTCGGTAGTGGCCTTGTAGGTTAAGAAAATGCCCATGGGCAGCAATACAAAACTCGACAGCCAGATGCCCATGGCGGGGTCTAATACGCCGTCACGCGCCAGTTTTTTCCCTGAAATGTCAACCACCCAATATGCCGTAAAGAAGAAAATAGAAACCACGGTGGGCATGCCTAATCCGCCTTTGCGGATAATAGCGCCCAGCGGTGCGCCGATGAAAAAGAAAATAAGACAGGCAATAGATAAAGTGAATTTGCGATGCCATTCTATATCAATACGCCGTTTTTGATAATCAACCTGTTCATAATTTACAACGTGTGTTTCATTTTGCGACAAGGCTTGCGATATGCGGTGAAGCGCTCCATTTGCCGCGCTCACTTTGCGTTCTGCAGGTAACAGGGTAAAGAGCGAGTCGCAATTTACGGTATAGATATATTTCTCGCGGAAAATCTTCAACGTATCAAATTCCTGTGTGCGTGCAAGCGCGGCTTTGTATTTGAAATCCGAAATATAGAGATTCGTCATGTTGTGTTGTAGCAGTGTCAGCGAATCGCCAATGGTATTTAATTCCTGTAAACTTTTCATTTGCGCCTGTTCCTTGAAACGCTCATTGTCGCTACGTTTAAATTCGTAATTTTGCAGTGGAATCAGCACCTCCTGTTCCGAAAAATATCGTTTTTGAAAAGGATAAATGCTGTCGCCTGTTGGTTGTTTGTCGTCTTCATACGTGTAACCGTGGAATAACTTCACAATGACATAGGTTTTGTCGCCGGTGAATTTCAAGTAGCCCGAGTCGGCGCGGGTAACGGAAACATTGCCCCTTTTGTCGGTGTGGTCATACAGTATCATGTCATACATCAGGTGTGTATATTCATCTTGCCGCTCAATCCTTAAACTGTAATCTTCAATGCCGTCGTAGAAAACCCCTGTAGGGATTTTAATTTCCATACGTTTTTGACGGATGTCATACATCAATGAACTGATTTGAAGGTTGGCGTATGGGATAAGGCTGTTTGACACAAAAAATGCGACAATTGAAATAAGCACTGCCAAACCTATTAGCGGCCGCATAACACGTTGTATGGACATGCCCGCAGCTTTCATGGCCAACAATTCGTTGCTTTCGCCCATATTTCCCATGGTCATGATAGATGACAGTAACGTGGATAACGGAAGCGCCAAAGGGATACAATTGATTACTCCCCAAAATAGGAATTCGCCGATTACCATTAACCCTAATCCTTTACCTACCAAGTCGTCGATATGTAACCACAGGAATTGGAGCATTAACACAAACAGCACCACGAAAAAGGTCAGCAGCATGGGGCCGAGATAGGAAATCAATATGTAACGGTCGAGCCTTTTCATTTGATAATGGTATCGATTAGTTTTTCATTGGTAAGGTTTGGCATGGTCACGCGGAGTAGCGGCGTGCGTTGCATTTCGCGGGTTATGGCAAACATGGCGCCGTTGTTGCGCGCCCAGCTGCGGCGGGCAATGCCGTTGTTTACATCCCACAGCAACATATTGCGGGCGCGTTGTTGCGCTTCTTCGGTACCGTCCAGTGTGAGTCCGAAACCGCCGTTGATTACTTCGCCCCAGCCCACGCCGCCGCCGTTGTGCAGCGATACCCAGGTGGCGCCGCGAAAAGCGTCGCCAATTACATTTTGCACGGCCATGTCGGCTGTAAACGACGATCCGTCGTAGATGTTTGAGGTTTCGCGGTATGGCGAATCGGCGCCCGACACGTCGTGGTGATCGCGCCCCAGCACTACTGGCGCGCTGATTTTTCCTTTTCCAATGGCGGTATTTATCGCTTCGGCAATACGTGTGCGCCCTTCGCTGTCGGCATACAGGATGCGGGCTTGCGAGCCTACTACCAGGTTGTTTTTTTGCGCTTCACGAATCCACCGGATATTGTCTTCAAGTTGTAGTTTGATACACGCCGGCGCAGTTTGATAAAGTTCCTCCAATACTTCCAGGGCCAAAGCGTCGGTTGTTGCCAAATCTCCGGGTTTGCCCGAGGTGCACACCCAGCGGAAAGGCCCAAATCCATAGTCGAAAAACAAAGGGCCGAGGATGTCTTGAATATATGACCGGTAAAGAAATGCTCCGGTCGCTTTGTTGATAATTTCTGCTCCGGCGCGTGATGTTTCAAGAAGAAAAGCATTGCCGTAATCGAAAAAATACATGCCGCGAGCAGCGAGGGTGTTGATGGCTTTTACCTGACGCCGCAACGAGTTTTGCACTTGTGCCTTGAATTGTCCGGGGTCTTCGGCCATCATCCGGTTTGCTTCTTCGAAGCTCATTGCTGCGGGGTAATACCCGCCCGACCACGGGTTGTGCAGCGAGGTTTGGTCGCTGCCAATGTCCACTTTTATATCTTCCTGCACCAGCCGTTCCCACAAATCTACTACATTGCCCTGATAAGCCAATGATACGCTTTCTCTATCGTTCACCGCTTTGCGGATGCGGGGTATAAGGGCGTCGAGATGAGTGAAAACTTCATTTACCCAACCTTGATGATAACGTGTTTGTACGACTTTCGGATTAATTTCGGCGATAACGCCTGCAATGCCCGAAACCACCGCCGCCTTGGCCTGCGCGCCCGACATGCCGCCAAGCCCGCTGCTTACAAATAGCTTGCCGCCGGTATTTCCTGTTTTCGTTACACGTCGCGCGGCATTCATTACAGTGATGGTGGTGCCGTGTACAATCCCTTGCGGGCCAATGTACATGAATGATCCGGCGGTCATTTGTCCATATTGCGAAACCCCCAGGGCGTTAAATTTTTCCCAATGGTCTTTGCTTGAATAATTCGGAATAACCATGCCGTTTGTGACCACCACGCGCGGCGCTTCTTTACTCGAAGGGAACAATCCCATCGGATGCCCCGAATACAGTGTTAGCGTTTGTTCGTCGGTCATCGTGGCCAAATATTGCATCGTGAGTAAATATTGCGCCCAGTTTTGGAATACCGCGCCGTTACCGCCATAGGTGATAAGTTCATGCGGGTGTTGAGCCACTACCTTATCGAGGTTGTTGCTCAACATGACCATAATTGATGCGGCTTGCAGCGAACGGTATGGATATTCATGAATGGGGCGGGCGTATATTTCGTAATCGGGGCGAAAGCGGTACATATAAATACGGCCGTATGTTTCCAGTTCGTTATAAAATTCGGGCGCCAATACCGCATGATGTTTTTCGGGAAAGTACCGCAATGCATTTTTCAAGGCCAATTTTTTTTCTTCCTTATCAAGAATATCTTTCCGTTTCGGCGCATGATTAATGGTGTTGTCGTAAGGCTTCGGTGGGGGTAATACGTCGGGGATACCCTGCAGAATATGTTGTTGAAAAGCATGTGCGTTCATCGTCATCATTTTTTTACCGTCAGTTCAATGGCTTTGTCAATGGCTTTATCTATTTTGCTGGGGTCTTTTCCACCGGCAGTGGCAATGAAAGCTTGTCCGCCGCCGCTTCCTCCCATTTCTTTTGCCGCCTCTTTAATGAGGGTAGAAGCGTTGAGCCCTTGCGCTGTCAATGTATCGCCAAGCGCTATGACCAATGTGGGCTTCTCGCCATGTAGTGTGCCGCCTGCAAAAAGTATATCCCGGTGTTCCAAACGCATTTGGGTGGCCAGTGCTTTTAACGCATCTGCGGGAATATTGACTTGCACACGAACAACCTTGATGCCGTTGATATCCTGCATCCCATTTTGCAACCGTTCTTTCAGCAGCATGACTTTATCTCTGATGAAATGTTCAACTTGTTGGGCAAGCGCTGTGTTTTCATCAAGTGTTTTTTTGATGGCTTGCAGCAAATTCGGCGAATTGCTGAACAGGTTTTGAGCCATTTTCAGCAACAACAAATAGTCGTTTACTGTCTTTTCGGCATTGGCTGCCGTTACGGCCTCAATGCGTCGTATGCCGGCCGCAGTAGAACTTTCGGAAATAATTTTGAAAAAGCCGATATTGCCGGTAGCCGTTACGTGAGTGCCTCCGCAGAGTTCTACCGATTCTCCGAACCGGATAACCCGCACTTCGTTACCGTATTTTTCGCCAAACAAAGCCATAGCGCCCATTTTTTGCGCTTCGGCAACAGGTATGTGGCGCATTTCACAAAGCGGAATGTTTTGCCGTATCAGTATATTAACAAGCCGTTCTACCTGGACTAATTCATCCTCACTCACTTTTTGAAAGTGCGAGAAATCAAAACGCAGGTATGCAGCATTAACCAATGACCCTTTTTGCTCCACGTGCGTGCCCAAAACTTTACGAAGGGCATAGTGCATAAGGTGCGTAGCTGTGTGGTTGCAGGCTGTAGCCATGCGCTTTTCCACATTCACACAAGCGGTGAATGTGGCCTGTAAATGTTCAGGCAGCTTATCCACAATATGAATGATGAGGTTATTTTCCTTTATCGTATTTATAACATTTACGATTTCTTGATTGTCCGGATCGGAGAGTGTTCCTTCATCGCCTGTTTGCCCGCCGCTTTCGGCATAAAAAGGCGTGCGATCGAGTACCACGTGTATCCATTCTTTGTTTTTTTCTTTCACCTTCCGGTAACGCGCTATGTGCGCTTCGTCGGTGGTGGTGTCATATCCTGTAAATATTACTTCGGTTACCGGTCGTATTTCTACCCAGTCGCTTTCTTCTTTGGCGGCGGCCTTACGGCTACGGTTTTTTTGCGCCTCGAGCTCCTTTTCGAAATCGTTAAGGTTTACGCTAAATCCTTTTTCATGGGCAATTAACTCTGTAAGGTCAATGGGGAAGCCAAACGTATCATATAATTGAAAGGCTTCGGTGCCGCTGATTTCTTTGGTGTTTGTCCTTTTATGCATGATGGAATCAAGCAGCTGTATGCCTTTTTCGAGTGTGCGCAGGAAAGTGCTTTCTTCTTCAAAAATAACTTTTTCAATCAACGCCTGTTGGGCTTTCAGCTCGGGGAAGGCGTCTCCCATTTGTGTTACCAGTGTAGGCACGATGCGATAGATAAACGGCTCGTTAAAATTTAAAAAGGTATAGCCATACCGTACGGCGCGGCGCAGGATGCGGCGTATAACGTAACCGGCTTTCACATTTGAAGGCAGTTGCCCGTCGGCGATGGAAAAACATACTGCCCTTACATGGTCGGCTACAACCCGCATGGCTACGTCGCTTTTTCCGTTTTCGCCATATTGCTGTCCGCATAATGCTGCGATTTTCGACAGCAGCGGTTGGAACACATCCGTATCGTAGTTGCTTTGTTTTCCTTGCAGCGCCATGCATAGCCGCTCGAAGCCCATACCTGTGTCCACGTGTTTTTTGGGCAACAGTTCGAGGCTGCCGTCGGCCTTGCGGTTGAATTGGATGAATACAAGGTTCCATATCTCCACCACTTGCGGGTGGCCGGTATTCACCAAAGTGGCGCCGTCTGTTTTTTTTCGTTCCTCTACGTTGCGCAGGTCAATGTGTATTTCACTGCATGGCCCGCAAGGGCCTGTGGCGCCCATTTCCCAGAAATTATCCTTGCGCGCTCCCAATAGTATCCGTGTTTCGGGAAGGTGTGTTTTCCAATACGCCATGGCTTCCGAGTCGGCCTCCAGTGCGTCATCCCGGCTTCCTTCAAATACGGTTACATAGAGGCGTTCCTTATCTATTTTATAAACTTCGGTGAGCAATTCCCACGCCCAGCCGATGGCTTCTTTTTTGAAATAATCACCGAAACTCCAATTGCCCAACATCTCAAACATGGTATGGTGGTAGGTGTCGTGGCCCACTTCTTCAAGGTCGTTATGTTTGCCGCTTACCCGCAAACATTTTTGCGAATCGGCCACCCGCGCGCGCGCCGCCGGCGTATTCCCTAAAAACCAATCTTTAAATTGATTCATTCCCGCATTGGTGAACAAAAGTGTGGGGTCATTTTTAACCACCATCGGTGCGGACGGCACAATTGTATGTTGTTTATCTTTAAAGAAATTCAAGAACATATTGCGAATTTCGGAAGCGCTTATCGGCATATATTTTTCTTAGTTTATGTTAAAATTTGAACAAAAATAATGATTTTATTTGGTTTTTACTAAAAAAAGCCTTACTTTCGCACGATAATTTAATGAAAATTGAATTAACATGGCAAAATTAAAATATCGTTTTAATGCTGAAACGCTCTCTTTTGAGCTACACCACATCAGCCGGAAAAAACGATTAAAACGTGCAGGTTTATTGTCTATTTTGACCTTTGTGGTAGCGCTGGGATGCTTTGCATGCTATTCCCAGTATTTTGAAACCCCAAAGGTTTTATCAATACGCCAGGATAATGCGGCGCTTGTATTGCGGTTGGAATTATTGAAAAAGCAAATTACAATGGCCGACAAAATTCTACAGCAAATACAACAACGCGACAATAATATTTACCGCCCTACTTTTGGATTGGATAATATCCCGTCGTCTATACGTGATGCGGGGTTTGGGGGGATTGACCGTTACGCGCACCTCGAAAAATCGATGTATTCCAATATCCTGATAGATTGCTCGAAGAGTTTGGATAAATTATTGCGTAAAGTGTATATACAATCTGTATCTTTTGATACGGTGGCGAAAAATGCCGCTATTATCGAACAAATGGTGGATTGTGTGCCGGCTATTCAGCCATTGGCGCATGTTACACCGCGGATTACTTCTCCTTTCGGCATCAGGACAGACCCCATGTTTGGTGACAAACGGCCTCATGAAGGTGTTGACCTGGGCGGGCATGTGGGAGAAGTGGTGTTTGCCACCGGAAACGGCAGGGTAGTCACCGTGGAGCGCTCTTTTGCGCGAACGGGTTATGGCAACATGGTTTTGGTGGATCATGGTTTTGGTTATAAAACACGCTATGCCCACTTACATGTTATCACTGTGAAAAAAGGCGATTTGGTAAAACGGGGACAGCAGGTCGGGACGTTGGGAAACACCGGGAAATCGACAGCGCCGCACCTGCACTATGAAGTGCTGATGCGTAATAAACCTGTAAATCCGTTGAATTTCTTTGCGAACGATATAGAATCGGAAGACTTTTCCAGTATTATGCATCTGGACGAAATGGGTGCAAATATTGCGAAAAGGAACGATTAGTCTTATATGAAGAAGAAATACCGCTATCGTTATCAACACGAGCACCTCGATTTTGTTAAGATTAAAGTCAGTTTTCGTGATATTGTACTGAAAATTTTGTTTTACGTTTTTGTAGCAGTTTTCGTTACGGTAGGTTATTACACTGTTTTTTCGCTGTTTTTTGATACTCCGGAAGAGCGGGGGCTGAAACGTGAGAGGGAATTACTCGAAACGGAAAGTGCACAACTTCAAACGCGGTATGAGCAAATAGAGGCCATTATGCAGGAGCTTGACTTGCGCGATAAGGAAATTTATCGCGCCATTTTTCATGCCAATCCTGCATTCCTGAACGGCCCCGGAAATTTGAATACGTATGATGGTTATAATGTCATTGACAATGATGCGCTGATCGATGAAACCGTACTTAAGATGCGGCATTTGCAAAAACGGGCGAAGGGCGTGTCGTTTTTATTTGATGAACTGGAGCAACACCTCAAAGAAAAATCAACGGGCGATTTGCTTGCCATACCTTTGATACAGCCCATAGAAAACAAAAATTTGATACGGATAGGCGCTTCATACGGCAAACGAATGCATCCTTTTTATAAATTGCTGAAAGAACATACCGGCACCGATTTTATTGCAGGCGTGGGCGCGGATGTTTTTGCCACAGCCGATGGGAAGGTAGCGGCGGTTCTCTCGCAACGCAGTTATGGCCGTGTAGTGGAAATAGAGCATGGCAACGGATATACTACGGTGTATGCGCATTTGAATAGCGTGCTGGTGAAACAGGGGCAATCGGTGAAACGGGGACAGGTCATCGCAAAGGTGGGCGATACCGGCTTGTCGGTAGCGCCGCATTTGCACTACGAAGTGTTGAAACACGGTCAGTTTATGGACCCTTTGCATTATTTTTTTATCGGCCTTATGCCTGAAGAATATGAGTACCTGATACAGCTTTCGACCAGTAGCGGACAGCCGCTTGATTAAAATTTTACAGTATGCCGTATAAAGAAGCTAAAATCGAAAAAATGTTTTACACCATTGGTGAAGTGGCTACGATGTTTGGCGAAAACGCATCGCTGATCCGCTTTTGGGCCAACAGGTTTGATGATGTCATCCGACCGCATAAAAACAAGAAAGGCAATAGGATGTTTACACCTGGCGATATTGAAATTATCAGGCTTATTCATCATCTCGTGAAAGAAAAAGGCATGACGCTTGATGGCGCGCACAAACGGGTAAAAGAAAATAAAACAGGAGAAGATCATTCGGTAGAAGTGGTGCAAACTTTGGAAAATATTAAAGCCGAATTACTTTCTGTAAAAGAATTATTGTAGGTTATGCAAGTTACTGCTGCACATATTGCTGCTGTTATTGAGGAACAGGCGCCTCTAATTTATCAGGAAAGTTATGATAATGCGGGGTTTTGTGTGGGACGTCCGGATACTGTAGTCGATGCCGTGCTGCTTTGTGTGGACGTCACCGAAGCGGTGTTGGAAGAAGCGGTGCGCACCGGCGCCAACATGGTTGTTTCGCATCATCCGGTGATTTTTAACGGACTGAAAAAAATTACCGGGGCCACTTACGTGGAACGAATGGTGGCGCAAGCCATCAAGGACAATATCGTGCTCTACGCCGCCCACACCAATATGGACAGCGCTTTACACGGCGTAAGTTGGATCATGGCCCGGCAATTGGGATTGCAGGATATTACGATATTGTCGTTGCGCGAATCCTCGGAACAGTCGGGTTTCGGTGCGGTGGGAAATCTTTCCGGCGACATGGACGGTTGCCAGTTTTTCGATTTGTTGAAAAAAGTTTTTGCCGTGCCGTGTGTGCGCCATAGCGCCCTGTTATCCGGCAAAGTGCGGCGTGTGGCGGTATGTGGTGGCAGCGGGGCCTTCCTGCTACATGACGCCTTGGCGGCGGGCGCGCAATGTTTTGTTAGTGCCGACTTGAAATATCATGACTTTTTTAATGCTGATGGACAGATAATTATGGTTGATATAGGCCATTATGAAAGCGAAAAATATGTTCTTTCGATTTTTTATGAGCTTCTTACAAAAAAAATACCTAATTTTGCAGTCCAAATTACCAAAACAGGATTAAATCCGGTGTATTACTATTGATAATATTTAAAACCTCATAATTTATGGCGAGTACTGCGACTGAAAAAAAAGAAAAAGCAACGAAACCGGCTGCTGTGAAGAAAAATGTAGTTGATGCCGATGCTTCTATGGAACTTAAATTAAAATTGTTGTACCAATTGCAGCAAACCGATTCAAAGGTGGATGCGATTAAGTTGTTACGCGGCGAATTACCATTGGAAGTTCAGGATTTGGAAGACCACTTGCAAGGCTTAAAAACGCGGGTGGCTAATTTTCAGGCGGAAATTAAAGATATTGAGGGGCTGATTTCCAATAAAAAAGTGGAAATGGAAGCGGCCCGGGCGTTAATCAAAAAGTATGAAGCGCAACAAAACAACGTGAAGAATAACCGCGAATACGATTCTATTACGAAGGAAATCGAATTTCAAAATCTTGAGGTAGAGCTTGCCGAAAAGCGTGTCAAAGAGTTTACGGCACAGATGAAAGAGCGCAAACAACAGTTAGAAGAGGCAAAGGAACTGATGGCCGAGCGTACGCAAGACCTTGCGAACAAGAAAAAAGAATTGGAAGAAATCGTGTCGGAAACTTCAAAAGAGGAAAAAGACCTGTCAAAAGCGTCGGAAGCCATACAGGTTCAAATTGATGACCGGATGTTGAAGGCCTATCAGCGTGTGCGCTCTAATGCCCGCAACGGCTTGGCCGTTGTGACGGTGCGGCGTGACGCCTGCGGGGGATGCTTCAATAAAATTCCGCCGCAACGGCAACTTGATATTGCCCTGAGTAAGAAAATTATTGTATGTGAGTACTGTGGCCGTATTCTGGTCGATGCTTCTTTTGCGGCAGAGGCGGAATAAAGGAATAAAAAAATGAAGCGCGGCGCCGGAAAATGTCGCACTTTTTTATCCTGTTTTTTTTCTCCACAAAGCATAGCTTTCACCCCATGCTGCAACCACATCCCTGCGAAAACGGGCGGTAATTGGGAACGAGCGGAGGTGCGGGACTAAGTTACGGCTTCACGCATCGAACCCGCCACTTGTACCAGTGACAGTTATAGCCGGTGCCACCACCGATTATGCCGCATGAGTACGTATCCTGATCGTCTCTTGCGGCCCAAATAGTGCAGTGGATGCTTAGTTCTTGGATGTAAGTGTAAGTAGGATTATTGTGCGTAGGAAAAATATCCGTTGGTGCGGCATGTATTTCGGCGCGGGTTGGGACTCTCCAACCGGTTGGGCATATATCATAGGCAGTAGTGTTATAGCAGGCAGCCCCAAATAATGGAATTCCGTCAGACATCTGGCAAGAAGTGCATTGGGCGGGTATGGCGATCAATACGTCGCTCCATGTCAGGCTGACAGCCGTCCAAGTTTGGGCAGACGAGAACACTGATTGTTCTATAGAAACAGTGCCTGAAGCGGATACGTTGGTTATGCATCCATTCTCATGCGTAGCTTTTACGGTGTAACCAAACGTGCCGGCCGCAGTGGGGGCGCCGGCTATAATATACGTATTTGCGCTCCATGTGCCGTCCACACCGTCGGGTAAGCCGGTACTTGTAGCAACTCGACGCCGATACCTTTAACTCATGAGTGGCAGAAGGAAGGCATTTAATAATACCCGGCGCACCGGTTTTATCGCTAAACGACTGCAATGTGTACCCGTCCGGCACCAAAAATGTTTTGCCGGACTGTAGGGTATCCGTAGTACCATTGCTATGTTTTAGTACAATATCATACTCCGGCGTTCCGGTAAACTTAATTTTATTTACCGCCGCATATTCCCCCACCGGCGGGTAATTCGACGCATACGCACACGCGCCTGGAAAGTCGGCAGTGGCAGTCAGCAGTTGGACAGTAGCCGAGAAACTGTTCATAGTCCTGGCATTACCAACCACCCACACGCCCTGGTCGTTTCCGGGTTCTTCTATTACCCTCCCCGCACCCGGCGCTGACGTAGCGGTTAACGTAGCGCCCGGCAACAATGGCAAACGTTCCATCTTGCCCGCGTTGTTGTAGTCCACAAACACCCACACCGAGTCGCTCCACAAGGATACCGGCATAGGTTTTTCCCAACTCACGTTGAACGTCACCGTTCCGGCATTCACATTAAGCCCCGACACGGTCACGCCGTTAGATTGCGCTGCCAGCGCCACCGGACAAAATAATAGTAGCAGTATGCCGTAGCAGTGAGCAGTAGGGGCCAACCCGCGTGTTTGCCCGTTCACCGTTGGATGAGACGCAATTAATCGCGTCACATTAATGTTTCTAAAGATTTTGGTTTTCATATTTTTAAAAAATTTAAGAATTAACATTAATAACGTGAGGTGAAAAAATCCCATCGGGATTTCCGACCGGTGGAAAAACGCGGAAAATTAACCCGCGCATGCCGTAGGGGCAAACCTGCGTGTTTGCCCGTTCACCGTTGGATGAGACGCGATTAATCGCGTCCTTACATTGATGTTTCTAAAGATTTTAATTTTCATATTTTTTAAATTAAGAATTAACATTAATAACGTGAGGTGAAAAAATCCCATCGGGATTTCCGACCGGTAGAAAAATGCGGGAAATTAGCCCGCGCATGCCGTCAGGTATGCGTACCAATTAATGCCCAATGCCACACAAGGTCGCATCCCTACGGGATGCCGTTTGCGGGGTGGAAATGCCATTTCTACCGGGCCTGCATCCCTCACAGGATGCCTGCCGTGACAAAGGGCTGATGCGGTAGCCGGTGGGTTCCTCCTCTCCGTTCGCTTCGCACATTCCAATCGGAACGACGGCGCTTTTGTAATTCGTTTATTTCGCATAAATTTGTATTTAATTCGTGTAATTCGTGTTTTAATTCGAGTAATTCGTATTTTAAAGAAAAGGGCCGCCGGCTTGCAGCAGATGATATAGAAAGAAGAAGAACTAATCACCAGCAACCCTTTATTAACTAAGAACTAAGAGTTAAGAACTAAGAATTTCATTAATCACATTAGCACATTAAACAATTAATCACATTAATTAGGCACATTGTTTTTGTCTATCGTCTGAAAATTTATGTACTATTGTC
>JAITIL010000107.1 GCA_031279475.1 Prevotellaceae bacterium
GGAAACGGACGCCGTTCTCCGTCTTTACCTGTGTCCTGTTTTTCACTAACCGTTAACCACTAATCACTAACCGCTAATTTTATAGATACAATAATATCCTGCATCGCAAAACCATTGCAACATATATTTAAAATATAAGATATTAGATAACAGATATTAGATTATAGACTAAAACGCTATCCAACAATTTCCATTTGTTTCTTAGGTGTAAACTAAAAAAGCACGAACCTAAAATATCCTACCATATGGTTCTACAAAACCAGAAATAATAGATAAATTAGGCTCATGCTTTTAACACGAGAGCTAACTTAAAGACTCCATTTTTGCTAAAAATTTGCTGATTTTAATACGTGAGTGCTTAAAGCTAACACTAAATATGCAAAGAACATAAAACTCTACGCTGCAAATATAAATACATTTTTTAATATCCAAACATGCAATTGTTAAAATATGTTACATGAGTTTATCTTATTATCGACAAATGTTGTCTTCTGTTTTCTCTAAAAAATAGCTTATCTTTGTGGTGTAATACGTTTTGTGGGGAGAAAAGAAACAGGTAAATGGTTTATGGATGTGGCTAAATATGTTGCTACCGCAGTTATGTGTATTACCATAATTGCCATTGGCGCAGGTCTGTATATCTTTGACCACACCAAAACGGGAAAGAGGTTTTTTTGTGCTGAAGATGGATTGTTCATACCCGTATTTTTTTCAGGTGCTTACGGCTGTTCCTAATGGCACTTTGAGTATGCCGTTTCCAACGTCTGCTTAATGACTGTATTTACAGAAATGCCCTTTTGTGCCGCCAAAAATGCAATTTTGTTGTGAATTTCAGGGGATATTTTCAAATTTAGCGTTCCGTTGTACGGCTTTGCCGGCTCAATCCCCGATGCTTCACAGTGATTTAAGTAGTCATTTATGCCGGCCTCAAAGTCTGCTTTTAATTCATCAATGGTCGTTCCCTCGTAGCGTAAAAATAAATGAAGTTTATGCCACTTTTTGCCTTTGGGAACGACGTAGTTTATAAAGCGTTATACAGCCATAAATGATTATTCCTATTGAAATAACGGCTTCATGGTCAAATATTAGGACGGATTGCTTATAACGGATTGATTTTATTATAAAGGAAGTTCTCTGGTTTCTTAAAGAGGGCGGTTGACTACCGCCCGGAGTACTAACGCGGCGCGGGGCTGAAAGGCCCCGCGTTTCTGATTAAACCCTACCACAAAAAATTATTGAACGGATAGCGCCCGGCGTGGATTTCGGCCACCATGCCATACACGTGGGCGCGGAATTTGTCGATATTGGCCTTTTTTTTAGCCGAAATGAATGTCGCCGGCACATCGGGGTGTTGTGCCGTCCATTTGGTTTTAAGTTCCTCTAAGGTATGATTTTCGCGGGTTTTTTCCGTGAGGTCGTATTCGTCTTTCGGCACATACCGGTAGGCGTCGATTTTGTTGAACACGATGAACACCGGCTTATCGCCCGCCCCGATTTCGTGCAGGGTGTCGTTCACTACCTGGATATGGTCTTCAAAATTGGGGTGCGAAATGTCCACCACGTGGAGCAGGACGTCGGCCTCGCGCACTTCGTCGAGCGTACTTTTGAACGACTCCACGAGCTGGTGCGGCAGCTTGCGGATAAAGCCCACCGTGTCGGTGAGCAGGAACGGCAAGTTCTCAATCACCACCTTGCGCACGGTGGTGTCTAACGTGGCGAACAGTTTGTCCTCGGCAAACACGTCGGTTTTGGCGATGGTGTTCATCAGCGTGCTTTTGCCCACGTTGGTGTAGCCCACCAGCGCCAGCCGCGCCAAACTTCCGCGGTTGCTGCGCTGCGACGCCATTTGCCTGTCGATTTTCTTCAGGTGGTCTTTCAGCTTTGCGATTTTGGCGAGGATAATCCGGCGGTCGGTTTCGAGTTGTGTTTCGCCGGGGCCGTTCATGCCTATTCCTTTTCCGCCGCGTTGGCGTTCGAGGTGCGTCCACAGCCGGGTGAGCCGCGGCAGCATGTATTGGTACTGGGCAAGTTCTACCTGTGTTTTGGCGTACGCCGTTTTTGCCCTGCGGGCGAAAATGTCGAGAATCAGGTTTGTGCGGTCGATGATTTTACATTCCAAACTTTTCTCTAAGTTCCGGAGTTGCGAGGGCGTTAGTTCATCGTCGAAAATTACGGCGCCGATTTCCTGTTCGTCGATACAGGCTTTTATTTCGTCGATTTTCCCAGCGCCGATGTAGGTTTTTGCTTGCGGGTGATCGAGCCGCTGGGTGAATTTGCCGCACGTTACCGCCCCGGCGGTTTCGGCGAGGAAGGCCAATTCATCGAGGTATTCCGCTACCTTTGTTTCGTCTTGCCTGGGGGTGATGAGGCCCACCAGCACGACTTTTTCCGGCTCGCCGGTCGTGAAATTATGCTTTTTCTTATCAATCACAATTTGAAAACTACCGGGAAGGTGAACCGCACGGGTACCGTTTTATTCCGTTGCTTTCCGGGCGTCCATGGCGGCGACATGGAAATTACGCGCACCGCTTCCTTGTCGAGCGACGGGTCTACGCCGCGCAACACCTTTACATCAGTGACTTTCCCCTCGGCCGTTACCTTGAATGAAACCATGACGCGTCCCTGGATACGGTTTTCTTTTGCAATCTCGGGATAGGAGATGTGCTGGAAAACCCATCGTGTAAATTCCGTTTCGTCGCCGCCCATGAATTTTGGCTTTTCTTCCACAATGGCAAACGGGATATCTTCCACCACTTCTTCTTCCTCTTCTTCCGTTGCGGTATAATCCATCACCTGTACCTGGCTGTCTTCATTCGTGGCCACGATAATCGGATCTTCGACTTTTACATTGTCGTTTACTACTTGAATGACGTCGGAAATTACTTTCGGTTTTACCACCGGCATTTCCGGCGGCGGCGGCAAATCGGGCTGCGTGATAGGCACCATTTCTTCTTCTGTGATAACCTGGTTGCCCTGCGTAATAAGTGTAATGGTTTTATTGTAGGTTTTCCATTCAAAGGCGATGAGAATTAACAATAATGCTATAACCAATCCAATCTCGGTGAACAGCGTTTTCTTGCGTTCAAGATCTGCTTTGGGTGATTTCTTTATTTCCATAACCGGTAACTTATTGTTTTGTGGAGCATGTGGGAGTCGAACCCACGACCTCTTGCATGCCATGCAAGCACTCTAGCCAACTGAGCTAATACCCCGCGCTCGTTAATCTACATATTACTTCAACTTACAAAAATAAACTATTTTTTTTAAATAAACAAATTTTTAGTGATGATATACATCATATCACTAACCGTTAACCACTAATTAAGCGCATTATTCATGCTGCGCACCGCGCCGGCGCTTTTCTTGAAAGCGGCTTGCTCGTCGGCGTTGAGGTCGTACTGCACAATAGTTTCCCATCCGTTTTTGCCCACTACCACCGGCACGCCAATGCAGATACCGGTTTCGCCGTATTCGCCCTCGAGGAGCACGCAGCAGGGGAACATCTTTTTCTGGTCGCGGATGATGGCTTCCACCAGCATGGCGCCGGCCGCGCCGGGGGCATACCACGCCGAAGTGCCCAGCATTTTGGTGAGGGTTGCGCCGCCCACCATCGTGTTGGCCGCCACTTTGTTGAGCGTGTCTGTATCCAGCAAAGCGCTTGCCGCCACGCCTTTGTATGTGGCGAAGCGGGTAAGGGGAATCATGGTGGCGTCGCCGTGCCCGCCAATCACGATGCCTTCAACGTCCGAGGCGGGCGCTTGCAGCGCTTGGCTCAGGTAACATTTAAAGCGGGCGCTGTCGAGCATGCCGCCCATCCCGATGATACGGTGCTTGGGCAACTTGCTGGTTTTTAGCGCGAGGTACGTCATGGTGTCCATCGGGTTGCTGATCATCACAATCACCGCTTCCGGCGAATGTTTCAATACGTTTTCCACTACCGACTTTACGATACCGGCGTTCGTCCCGATGAGTTCTTCGCGGGTCATGCCCGGTTTGCGCGGAACGCCCGACGTCACCACCACCACGTCGGAATGCGCCGTGGCGGCATAATCGTTGGTTACCCCTTTAATCCGGGTATCGAAGTCGCACAGGGTGGCTGTTTGCATCATATCTAATGCCTTGCCTTCCGACACGCCTTCTTTAATATCAAGCAATACAATCTCGGCGGCAAGTTCTTTTTGCGCCATCACGTTGGCACACGTGGCGCCCACATTCCCAGCGCCTACAACAGTAATTTTTGACATCTTAGTTTTTTTTAATTGAACTACAAAAGTACTATTTTTTTTGGATTTTGACAACTTTTTATACATTTGCATTATGATTTGTTTTTATACAGAGGGTATTGATTTCAATTTATCGTCGAAGCGTAAGATTAAATCGTGGCTGAAGACAGTGGCCGGGGCTGAAGGAAAGCAAACGGGCGCGATTGCCGTTATTTTTTGCTCGGGCAACTATTTGTTGCAGCTGAACCGCCGCTTTTTGCAACACGATTACCATACCGATATTATTACGTTCGACTACACGGAAGGCCTTGTGCTTGGCGGCGATTTGTTTATCAGTACCGACACGGTGTGCGCCAATGCGGAACGCTATGGGCAATCGTTTGACGATGAGTTGCATCGCGTAATCCTTCACGGGATTTTGCATCTTTGCGGCTACGAAGACGCTACGCCGGCGCAACAGGAAATAATGCGTGGACTGGAAGATAAATATTTGGCCATGCGGTTTTAGCCACTTTATTAATCAATTAAAATATAATCAATTATGCGAAAAAAAACAAAATTCAAGCGGTATGACTTCTGCTTCCGGCGATGGACGCGGAAGGCGTATGGTGCATTTGCAAGCATGCACAAAGTAGTAAAGGTGGGCGTGATACAGGCGTGTTTCAGTATCGTCACCATGAATTTATTAACGGTATTTGCGCAAGACACGTTGAGCACGGTGCGCACGCTCGCCTTAGACGAGGTGGTCGTCACCGGACAGCGGGAGGATGCGCTGCCCAGCGTGGTGCGCAGTATTGCGGTGGTTACCCGCACGGAAGTAGAGGCGGCGCCCGCCCCAACGCTCTACGATCTTCTTCGTGCCACACCCACTCTTGATTTGAGGCAACGCGGGCCGCTGGCCACCCAAGCCGACCTTTCCATCCGCGGAGGCACATTCGACCAAACACAAATCCTTCTCAACGGCGTTAATTTTACCGACCCGCAAACGGGACACCACAGCTTGAATATCCCTGTGGACATGGCGGCTATTGCCAGCGTTGAGGTGATGCAGGGGCTGAGCGCCCCCGGGGCTATTGGCGGCGCCGTGAACATCGCCACCGCCGGCCGCGCGCTGAATACCATGGACATTACCCTGGAAGGCGGCAAGTGGGGCTATTCCAACCTGTCGGGCAATGCCACGGTGGGAAATAAGAGGCTACAGGCTTTTGTCTCGGCCTCGCACCGGCAAAGCGAAGGCTACATCGAAAACACCGATTTCCGCACGGCGAACTTCTTTACCCACGCCCGCTACGTGTCTACCGCCGGGCGTTTTGAAGCGCAATTAGGCTACCAGGATAAGGATTTCGGGTCGCACGGTTTTTACTCCTTTAAATATCCCGACCAGTTTGAACATACCCGCACAGCGCTCGGCAGCCTGCGCTGGCAGCACACGGTGGATGCGTTCAATTTTTCGGCCACGGCCTACTACCGGCGGCACAACGACCGCTTTGAACTGGTTCGCGGCACTGCCACCGGCCGCAACGACCACCAAACCCGCGTGGGCGGGGGCGAGCTGACGGCGGGCTACCACAGCCTGGCCGGCTACACCGCGCTGTCGGCCGAATTTCGCAACGAACAAATTTACAGCACGGTTTTGGGTAAGGACAGAAGTCCCAAGCCGGCGCCTTTTGAACATCAGGTTTTTTTCACAAAAGAAGCGTCCCGCAAGCTTTTCCGGGGGCTCCTCTCACACGCTTACACCTATCGGAAATTTACGGGGACGGCCGGCGTTTCCTATCATTACAGCAACGATTTTGACGGCAAATTTTGTGTAGCCGCCGACGTCCGCTACCGCTGGACGACTTCCTTTTATTCGTATGCGGCGGTAAACCGGTCGTTGCGCTTGCCCACGTTCACCGATTTGTATTATAAAACCGCCACGCATGAGGCCAATCCAAACCTTAAACCCGAAGAATCATTGACTTACGAATTGGGAACGGCTTATGCCACGCCCGTTTTTAAAACCTCTGCGGCGTTTTTCTATCGCCAGGGGAAAAACCTCATTGATTGGGTGTATATGCAGGGCATGGCGAAGTCGCAAAGCCTCAACTATACCAGCCTCAACGCCATGGGCGCCGAGTGGCAACTGCAGTGGACGCCGGCGGCCGCCAACAGGAAAAGTTTTGTGCAATGCCTCTCTTTGGGCTACGGGTTCACCGGTTTAGACAAGTCGGCCGACAATGAGGCGTCCTCTTATCTGTTGGATTATTTAAAGCATAAGGCAAATCTTACGGTGGAGCATTTACTTTTTCTCCCCTGCCTGAAAGCCTCGTGGCAGTTGGGCGTTCAGGACAGGGCAGGCAACTATGTGGATATTGACACAGGCGAAACGAAGCCTTTTGGGGCGTTTGCCCTGCTTGATTTGCGGCTGAGCTGGGAAACGCGGCATACCGCGCTTTTTGCGGAAGCCCACAACCTGTTCAATACCCACTATTTTGATTATGCCGGCTTGGTGCAGCCCGGTGTTTGGCTCATGGCCGGCGTGCGGGTGAAAATAGGGGGGTGACTTTAATAAACTTCGTTGACATACGGGTTGTTCCGCCTTTCCTCGCCAATTGTAGAAGGCAAGCCGTGTCCGGGATATACGGTGGTGTCGTCGGGCAGCGCCATGAGTTTCCTGGACAGGCTTTCCATAATTTCGTCGAAATCGCCGCCCGGAAGGTCTACGCGGCCAATGTTTCCCTGAAATAACGTGTCGCCTGTGAGCACAAACTTATCGCCGGGCGCGTAGAAGCACACGCCGCCTTTGCTGTGTCCCGGCGTATGCAGCACTTGCAGTTGCGAGTGTCCGAAGCGGAAGGGCTCGTCTTCCGTCAGGAAACCTGCGGCGGCTGGGGGCTGTTCTATTTTGTAGCCGAACATAGCGCCATATTCGTTTGTTTTTTCAAGCAGGGCGCGGTCGCCGGCGTGGATGTAGCTTTTTATGCCATACGCCCGCGCCAAAAAGGCATTAGCCAGCACATGGTCAAAGTGTCCATGCGTGTTCAGTATGGCTTCCGGTTTCAATGTGTGGTCGTCTATAAATTTCTGCAACCGGTGGCGTTCGCTTTCGCTTTCGGCGCCGGGATCAACCACCACACATGCGTTTGTTGCGTCCCACAGCACATACGTGCATTCGCGCAATTCGTTAAAATAAAAAGTTTTTACCTGTATCATATTTCATTTCATTGTACCTTCGAGCATCGGCACGAAGTTGCAGGCGCCGTGTGTGGTGATTTGGTAATCGTTTTCTGTTACCCGGTCTACCACCGTCATGGTTTGCGAGTCCTCGCCCACAGGAATGACCATTCGTCCGCCAACGGCTAATTGTGTTTTCAGCTGTTGCGGAATGTCTGGCGAGCCGCAGGTTACGATAATTTTGTGGAACGGCGCCAGCACAGGCTTTCCCGCATAGCCATCGCCGTAGAACAGCGATACCTGGTATTGCAGCGCCGGCAATATCCGTTGCGCGTGTTCATACAGCGCACGTTGCCGTTCAATGGAATATACCCTGGCGCCCAGCTCGGCCAGTACGGCGGTTTGATACCCGCATCCTGTGCCGATTTCCAGCACTTTATCCCGTTTTTTTATGTCGAGCAGGTGGGTTTGCATGGCCACGGTGAAAGGCCGCGAGATGGTTTGGTTGGCCGCAATAGCCAGCGGTTTATCCGAATAGGCCAGGTGTTGCATTCCTTTATCAACAAATAAATGACGGGGAATTTTGTTCATGGCTTCCAATATCCGTTCATCAAAGCCGAATGCGGCGCGCAGTTGTTCCGTCATGCGCCGTCGCTGCCCCTTATGCCGAAAATCCTCCATAACCTACAAAGATACGTGAAAAAAATCATATAACCGCCAACCAGCCACAAACAATTAACTGTTAATTAGTTCCGGAATACCTGGTAGTAATACATGTCGAAGGTGCCGTTGTGGTACATTTTTATCATGTCTTCTATGGGTCTGTCTTCGCCGTATTTGTCGTAAGGCCTTTTCAGGTCGGCGCCGAAAAGCTTCGCTATGCCTTGCCAGAAGAAGGCCACAAAGCTTCCGCGAAGGTCTTTGATGAGGTAATACGACGTTTGGCCTATTTCCCTGTCGATAAGCCGCAGCAACAGCCGCCCCTGCGAGTAGGTGAGTTTTTTCAGCGGTGCGGAAAATTCTTTGAACAGCTCTTTTTCTTTTTGTTTGAGGTATGCTTTCCGCTGTTCTTCCGTGGGGATGAGCGCCACTGCAGAATCCATTTCCTGTAAGCGTTGCTTGGCAATCAGGGCATAGGGATACGCTTTCTTGAAATTGTGCACCAGCCGCTGGTATTCCCGTGCCGTTTTTTCATTTTTGAACGTGGGGCGCGGGAAAATAACGATTTCGCGCAGTTGCACTTGATATATGGTATCGCCCTGTTCTATTTTGTAGCCCAGCACATGGGGCTGCTGGGCTGCGCTTCCCAAAGAAAGAAGGCAACCGAACAGTAGAAATACACTATATTTTATACAGCTGCGCATTGGCGCAAAGGTACAAAAAATAGTTAAGAGTTAAAGATTTTTGTTTACTATGACATTTTTACTACTTTTGCAAGAAAAAAATATTGAAAACACCACCTACAACCATCGCAGCGCAATCGCATGTTGAGGCGTCCGACAAGGAGCTGGTCGTATTGGGTGCACGGGTGCACAACCTTAAAAATATAGACGTACATATTCCCCGCTACAGCCTTTCTGTGATTACAGGGCTGAGCGGAAGCGGAAAATCGTCATTGGCGTTTGATACGATTTACGCCGAGGGGCAACGCCGGTACCTTGAGACGCTGTCGGCCTACGCCCGCCAGTTCATGGGCAGCATGGAGCGTCCCGATGTGGATAAAATCACCGGCCTGAGCCCCGTGATTGCGATTGAGCAGAAAACCACCAACAAGAATCCGCGTTCTACCGTGGGCACCATCACCGAAGTGTATGACTTCCTGCGTTTGCTTTATGCGCGCGCCGCCATTGCGTATTCAAAGGAAACCGGCGAGGAAATGGTGCGCTACACCGAAGAACAGATTGTACAGCTAATTGCCCGGCATTTTGTGAAGAAGAAATGTATGGTGCTTGCGCCTTTGGTGAAAGGGCGGAAGGGACACTATAAGGAGTTGTTTGAACAACTGCGTAAGCGCGGCTTCCTCTCCGCCCGCATTGACGGGGTGGTCATGGAAATCAAGCCGCAGCACAAGCTCGACCGCTACAAAACGCATTTTATTGAAGTCGTAATTGACAAGCTCGTTCCTTCAGACGGCGACCTGCAGCGGTTGCGTGAGTCGGTGCGCACGGCGATGCAGCAGGGGAAAGGCACGCTGGCCGTGCTGGATGTGGAATGTAACGACTTGCGGTATTACAGCAAGCAGCTGATGTGTCCCACTACCGGCATTTCGTATGCCGAGCCGGCGCCCCATTCATTTTCTTTTAATTCCCCGCAGGGCGCCTGCCCGCACTGTGGCGGCTTAGGCACGGTGGCCGAAATTGATTTGACCAAAATTATCCCCAAGCCGGAGCTCAGCATTAAGAAGGGAGGCATTGCGCCGCTTGGCAAATACCGCGACGCCCTTGTGTTCCGGCAACTTCAGGCCATGGCCGACAAGTACAATTTTTCATTGGACGATTCCATTTCCGAACTTTCCGAAGACGTGATGAACATGATTTTTTACGGATCGGATGAATTATTCCGCATACAGGCTGTAAGCGGCTCCTCGCTGAATTACATGACGACGTTTGGCGGTATCGTGAATATCTTGGAAAACGCGGAAGAAGATTCCGAAACCGGCAAAAATTCCCCGATGCGCTTCATCAGGTATGCCGTTTGCCCGATGTGCCGCGGCACACGATTGAAGGAAGAGGCGCTGTTTTTTAAGATTGCCGGCAAACATATTGCCGAGCTGTCCGAAATGGATCTTGATACGCTTTCCAACTGGTTTAGCCAGCTCAACGCACAGCTGAACAGGAAACAACAAGCCATTGCCCGGGATATATTGAAAGAAATCTGCGACCGGCTCGCTTTCCTGCTTGATGTGGGCCTGTCTTACCTCTCGCTCGGCCGCAGCACACGCAGCCTCAGCGGGGGGGAGAGCCAGCGCATACGCTTGGCCACGCAAATCGGCTCGAAATTGGTGAATGTGCTGTATATCCTCGACGAGCCGAGCATCGGCCTGCACCAGCGCGACAACCGCAAGCTGATTAACGCCCTGAAAAAACTGCGCGATGAAGGTAATTCCATCATTGTGGTGGAACACGACGAGGAAATGATCCGCAGCGCCGACTGTGTGATAGACATGGGCCCCGGGGCGGGGCGCAAAGGCGGCGAAGTGGTGTTTTGCGGACGGATAAACGATGACGTTTGTCATGCCAATACCGGCAAGTCACTTACACTGGCCTATATTTGCGGAACAAAGAAAATAGCTGTCCCTGCCGCACGGCGCAAGGGAAACGGCAAATTTATCAGTATTACCGGCGCCGCTGGCAATAATTTGAAAGGGGTAGACGTGAAATTCCCTTTGGGTACGTTCATCTGTGTGACGGGCGTGAGCGGAAGCGGAAAATCGACGCTTGTTAATGAGACGTTACAGCCCATACTCAGTCAGGCTTTGTATCATTCTTACCAGTCGCCGCTGGCTTATAAAACCGTTGAAGGGATAGCGTATGTCGACAAGGTGGTAGAGGTTGACCAGTCGCCGCTGGGGCGCACGCCGCGAAGCAATCCGGCCACCTACACCAATTTGTTTACCGATATCCGCAAACTGTTTGAAGAAACCCCCGATGCGAAAATACGCGGCTATAAAGCAGGACGGTTTTCCTTCAATGTACGCGGCGGGCGGTGTGAAGAATGCCGCGGCGCCGGCGTCAAGACCATTGAAATGAATTTCCTCCCCGACGTGTATGTCCCCTGCAAAGCCTGCAACGGGCGCCGGTATAACCGCGAGACTTTGGAGGTGAAATACAAGGGCAAAAACATTAACGAAGCGCTTGAAATGACCATCAACCAGGCCTGTGATTTTTTTGTACACGTCCCGCATCTTATGCAGCGCCTTAAAACCTTGCAGGACGTGGGTTTGGGATACGTCAAGCTGGGACAGCCGTCCACCACCCTCAGCGGCGGCGAGAGCCAGCGGGTAAAACTGGCGGCCGAACTGGCGAAGCGCGACACGGGGAACACCCTTTACATCCTCGATGAACCCACGACCGGCTTACATTTCGAGGATGTGCGCATTTTGCTTGACGTGCTCAACAAACTGGTTGAGCGCGGAAACACGGTGATGGTGATTGAACACAACATGGATGTAATCAAAGCCGCCGATTACATCATTGACCTTGGGCCGGAAGGCGGCGCCGGCGGCGGAACAATCGTCGCCGCCGGAACGCCCGAAGAAGTAGCTAAAAATAAGAACAGTTTTACCGGTCGCTTTCTAAAGGCTTTACTATAGAAAAATTAATTTCCTTGGAAAACCTGTCAACATGGTTTGACGCCACCAGCACGTTGTCGCCCAACTTATAATCAACCGTATTCGCCGGGTTGGCGACCCTGCAATTTTGCGGATCGTAGAAACAGTCATGCCCTTCAATTTTTGCGACATACACGCGGCCTGTAATACCGCTGTCGGTTAATTCAACCATAATTTCCCGTTCGTTAATATTGTAAATTTTAGCCGCAAACAACTCCCCAAGGTGGTCTTCCATATATTCCACAGCCTTCTGGTGGATATATTCCTCTTCCGCCTCCTTTGCTTTGTTGGACTGTAACGTCAGGTAGTCGCACAGTTTTTCCAGGTCTTCCTGCCCGTAACCCGGCAGCGGGGTGTTGTGCTGACGCAGGATATAGTGTTCCATCAACCGGTGTACAACCACGTCGGCATAGCGGCGCAGCGGCGACGTGAAATGTGTGTAAGACCCGAAACCTAACGCATAATGCGCCCTGCAATTTGCGGCATAACGCGCCTTTGACATGGACTGCAGCGCCAGCAAATTCAACAAACGCTCATCGGGCCGCCCGTGTACGCTATTCAACAGCCGGCTCATTTGATGCGCCAGCGTGCGGCTCGAATAGGCTTCGCCCATCGGGTAACCCAAATAACGAATCATGTGTATAAACCTGTCAAACCTTGTAGGATGCGGAAGCCCGTGCACACGGTAAATGAACGGCCGTTTTGTTTTCGGTGCACAGAAGGAGTTTTTGCAGATTTTCTCGGCCACCGACCGGTTGGCCAGCAACATAAATTCTTCAATCAGCGAAGTAGCCCGGTTGGGGCGGTGGACAAAAGCCTTGACCGGATGTTCGTGTTCGTCGAATTCAAAATGTACCTGCGTACGCCCTTCAAAAGAAATGGCGCCATTGTGGAAACGGTTTCGGCGTAATATCTGCGCGAGGTGCGCCAACTGTTGAAGCTCCCCGGCCATTTCGCCCTTTCCCGATTTGATGATTTGGTCGGCTTCCGCATAACTGAACTGTCGCTGCGAGCAAATTAATGTCTTCTCGAGCTTGCTGTGCAACACCTTTCCTTCCGTGCTCACCTCAAACATCATGGATAAAGTCCGCTTGTCGTGGCCGGCCGAGAGCGAACAGTGCTCAATTAATGGTAACGGCAGCATCGGAACCATGCGGTTGGACAAATACACGCAAGTGCCCCGCAGGGCGGCTTCTTTATCGAGCGCCGAGCCTTGCCGCAGGTAGTAACCGATGTCCACAATATGTACCCCGATTTCCCAGTTCCCGTTGGGCATTTTTCTAATCGACAGGGCGTCGTCGATATCCGAACAGCCCGGCGGGTCGATGGTAAACGTGGGTACGCCGCGCAAATCCGCACGATAGAAAGGCTCTTTATGCGCGGGGTTTTGAGCGGCTGCAATAGCATTCTGTGCATCCTGCTCTTGCGCTTCGGAGAAGAAGAAACTAAAATTATACCGCTTCATCCGGATAGCCATGTCGAGATCTGGGTCGCCCCGTTTTCCGAGTACTTCCGTCACGTGCCCCTGTAGCGTTCGTTGCTGTTGCGATTTCGCTTCAATTTCTATCACTACGGCGTCGCCGTCTTCCGCGCCGTTCAGCTTATGGAGCGGAATCATAATATCGCGGTATATATTTTGGTCGGGAATAAACCATGCCTTTTCCTGCAGTACCTCAATCGTTCCGGGCATGCTGCGCTGGGCAAAGCGGATAATGCGTATTACTTCGGCCACCGGTTGGTTGTGCGCGTCTTTTTTCACTGCGGCATACACGGTGTCGCCGCAGCTTGCGCCCCGCAGGTGTTCGCGCACCACGGGCACCGGCTTCTTATGGTAAATGGAAAGGATGGCGGGCGTGTTGCCCGACACGATATCAATCACGCCGGTGATCAGGTCTTTCCGGCGCAGGCGGTAGCGGTCGGGGAAGCGTTCTTCAATATAGCCTTGCAGCTGCAAAATGCGTAACGCTTCCTGCATCATACAACGCGAGTCGACGTCATGCACCCCCAATTGAATACAAAGCTGTGCGGCGGATACATTTTTATCCGCGCTCATCTCCAAAATTTTCAGAATTGTGCGTGCAATCCTACGTCTCGTTGTCTTCCTTTGGAAAAAATCTTTCCACCGGCGAGCACGTAACATCTATTTTAGTTCTTCTTCTTCCGGCAAATATATTTTATTTTTGCGTATTTTTGTGTAAAATACAGGAGAAAACGCTTCATTTTAAGATAATTTAAGAGTTTTTATGTTAAAATTAATGAAAATCAGGCCACAGGTAAAGACGGAGAACGGCATCCGTTTCCCGGAGGGACGCAACACGCATAACCCCCTG
>JAITIL010000137.1 GCA_031279475.1 Prevotellaceae bacterium
TCGTAATAGTCGAGCCGCAACGTGTCGGCGCCTTTCACCGCATAAGTGAAAGTTTGTTTGGCGGGCGGCTCCGGCTGGCCTGCCCAAACCGGGGCATAAAGCAATAGCAACGCCGTATACAAAAGAGAAATAAACAATTTGTTTGTCATAATTCATTGATGAGGCTGTAAATTTTTGATAGCATCATTTAATTCCGGTAATTTTTCTTCAATAATATTCCAAATAATTTCTTCATCAACCAATGAATATCCGTGTATGAGAATATTACGGGTAGCGATAATCTTTCGCCACGTAACTTGAGGAAGTAACTTGCGGGTTGTTTCTGTAATATTATTTGCCGCTTCACCAATAACGGTTAACTGATAACGGACGGCGCTCCTTAACATTGAATCAGCATACAAGTTATCAATTGTTTTGTTCTGTGTAAATGTTTTAATTGCATCAATAGCTTCTATAATATGCGCTAAACGCACGTTATCGCTAATAGGTGTTTTCATATATCAGTATTTTATCGTGTTCTACGAACGGCGCGATTTTAGAAGCAGGGAGCATCTTAGCGCTTACCAAATCCACTTTTTTTTGCAGATAATCTTCTACTTCAAACTTTATGTCGAAATAATCATATTCTTTGTTCAATTTCGCATAGTCAAACTCCACCAATAAATCAATATCGCTGTTGTGTGTGGCTTGTCCCCGCGCATACGAGCCAAAAAGGTAAACTTTGTGCACAGGTTTATTCCGCATAAGTTGCCGTATTTTCTTTATGTCCGACGCCGGTAAATACATATTTATTCAATTTTATTTATCACCTTACAAATATACGAAAAAAAATCATTACCGCTACAAATGAAGCAGCCGGTAAAACTGCCGGCTGCCGTCATATAGAGGAACGGAGCATATTTGATTTTATCGCTTACCGGAGTTTAGGTTCTACCCGTTCCAGTTTCTTCACCTGGTCGTCGTCTAAGGCAACATCCCACATCGCCAACCCCGAGCATATTATATCCGCATCAACGTTGAGGCGGTTGTCGTCTTCAAAAAAGAGTATGCCGGCGGGGTCTAATGCAAATCGCTCAAATTCGCCATTACTCGACGAATTCAATACTTCTTCACCATTGATAAAGAATTTGTAAGATGTACCGCATTTAGCCGATACAACCACCCGGTACCATGTCTTTTCCTGTAATCCTTTCGCCGCATCCGAATAACCGGAACTCCCACAACCGAGTTGTCCTGCATTATTAGCCCAAACATCCGTATCGCTTTCGCCATTAAGTTGTGTTTGAATGAGCGGATGCCAAATACTGGACCCATCCATATGTGGCATATAAATGTCCAACATGATGGTATATTCATTCACCTTTCCATCATACGTTCCCGCATTAGCGCTAATGCCGTGATTGGCGAACAAAAAGTATTTCGGCTGCATCTGGATGGCGCCATTTCCTGCTTTAGGCCCATTTACAGACGCAACTCCAGAGATTTCCGGAGCAGGAATTTCCGTACTGGTATATGTATCAAACGGAATTAACGTTCCACCACCCTTGGATGGGATAACCCCATCGTACATCCTTCTTCCATATTGCAGAGGATTTCCGACTTCTGCTTTTAGTAGCGTAAGCGTAGTGGCTGCATCATCAAACAGCCAGGAAGCTTTTTTGGGGGGTAACTGTACCGGGTCGGTAATCGTTATGGGAATAGTTTTGGAGAAAGCGCCGTGTTTTACCGTAATGTTACAGGTTCCTTCTTCCACAGTCTGCACAACGCCAAACGGTGTTACTATAGCGATAGCCTCATTGTCAGACGACCATTCGTACGTCCGTGTATCTACGTCAATACCGGCCGGTATGGGGTTCACTGTGATTTGTGCGTAGTTGCCCAATTGCAGCGATAATGATTCTCTATCAACCGTAATGCCGGTCATTTCGGCTTCTTTTTCACACGACGCCAAGAGAAACGACGCCACAAGCAGGCATGTTATTTTGATATAATTATTTATTTTCATCACTTTTAAAGTTTAAAGATTTTAATAATCGAGATTTTGTTTCAAGTTTTTCGCACTTTCTATTACGCTCTGCGTGATAGGAAATACCTGGTTCTTTACCGGGTCAAACGTGCGAGAAGCCCATACTTCTACTTTTTCAGAATTGTCAAACACATAATTGTCCCCTCCTTCTGTTTTGAACTTCACAGCATAGCCATATTTCTTTTCTGCGTAAGCATTTTTTGCGTCGCCCCAACGTACCATGTCAAGGTGGCGGCTGGGCAAAAATTCGAAAGCCAATTCCAAGCAGCGTTCTTTTTTCAACTCAACTTTGGTGGCGTTGCTGTTTTCAGGTAAGCCCGCACGTTTGCGAATTTGGTTTAACAGTCCTTTTGCCGTACCGTCGCCTTCGCCGTTTTTCCAAATCAGGGCTTCGGTTTTCATTAACAGCACGTCGGCATAGCGCATCACCACAGTGCCTAATACGTTACTCGCATTATCTGTATTGCTGTTTACGGTGCTTCCTTTGCAATCGGCAGGTTCAAATATTGATAGGAACTTGCCGCATAACAATTTGGAAGGGCTTGATATATCAGAAGGATTTACGCCTACATGAATAGTTGTTCCCACATAGGTAATGATGTCGCCGGGGGCAAGAATAGTGGCTTTGCGTCGAGTGTCACCGGATTCATACATTTCATACAATTTTGCCGTAGGTTGAAAATAACCCCAGGTGTTATAGAGTCCCCATCCGGTGTTTTGACCGCTCATGCCGTGGTATTTCGAGCCTGAGCTGGCGTTCCCCAGCATAGAGAAGATATACTCTTTACTGAAGTTGTTTTCTTCCCGAAACAGGTCGGCATAATTACTGTGGGGGCTACCTGTAGCAGCGTAATGCAACTCGCGTTTACTTGCACCGGTTTGATTGATGATATAGTCGCACATTTCAATGACGATATCATAGTATTTGTCGTCGAATTGCGCAGCGTAAAGGGCAGCGCGGGCAGCGAACGCCCAAGCAGCAGCTTTGTGGGGACGGCCATAATCAGCAGCAGTCTGGTCTGCCCATGAGGGCAACAAGTCGGCAGCCTTACGCAGGTCGTCAATAATCATGTCGTAGTTTTCCAGTACCGACGCCGGGCGGGGTACGTCTAAATCATTCACCGGCGTATCTTCCCTTACAATAGGAATACCTCCGCTACGGGTGTCGCCATACCATGGGGCTAACCACAAGTAGCTGTATCCACGGAAGAAATAGGCTTGCCCCAGCGCATAGTTTTTAACAGCATCAGAAATAGTCATATCCGGCACGTAAAGAAGAATGCTGTTTGCCCTGTTAATTTCCTGATACATGTATCCCCACATTTTTCCAGTACGA
>JAITIL010000153.1 GCA_031279475.1 Prevotellaceae bacterium
CCGCTGTTTTGCGCGATGGGCATTTGGTATTGCAGCCGTTCCGAGAGCGGCGCGCCTTCAATGCCCAGCCATTGTTTGTGGGCGCTGAGGCTGAGTTGGTTTTGTGTGGCTACGCCCACCGTAGCCGGGTTGAGCAGCAGCTCACAGTCGCGGTAATTCAGGTTTCCCTGTTCGCCGAAATGTGGCTGCGCCACGGTCATGAACGTGTTACAAATAAACAAGGATGTGGCTATTATAGTTATGGTTTTTTTCATTATTCTTTATCTTTGGCGCAGAAATTGAACAATTTGATAATGTCTTCTTCTTTTTTCAAATTAAGGCCTTGTTCTTTTATATATGCGCTAATCTGTTCTTTTTTATGTTTGCCAAATATTTTTTCAAAGTTTTTTCCGGTAGCCGGTTTTAGTGATTTGCCGTCGTGCAGGTAAAATATTTGTATAACAGCATACGTGATTTCTTTGTTAATCGTTAAACCATCGGGGGAGGCTTTATCTGTTATCACACTGAGATTATCTATTGCCGCTGTGTTCGTTGTCATCCCATAAGCGCCGTATTGTTTCACTGTGGTGGGTTTTATGCGCCGGCTTACGGCTAAACTAACAACGCCGGCTGTTGCCAATATTTCTACATATTCTTTTGCGGTGTGTATAAACTCCTGTCTCCCGAACCGGATAGTACGTATTTCGTCGGGATTTAACAAGGTCAGCGTATCGCCGTCCTGGCCGATAAACATCATGGCGCCGGTAAGCATGTTGTAATTCATCTTCGCTTTACTGGTCCCTTTTTTAGTTAAAACCAGGGCATCTTGAAATTCGGGAAACAGGAAACGGCTATTAGACAGGACGTCGTTCACATCCTGCCCGGAATGTACATTTGTCGTTATTTTATTTTGGGCGAAAATAGCCGGATAGCTTGCAGCTATAAGTGTAATGATAAGTAAATATGTTTTCATGTCTATAGATTGTTTAATATTTAACTACGACAAAACCTGTCGTAGCCTGTCCGGTGTTTTTAGCAGATATACTGTAGAAGTAGGTGTTGGCGGGCACTTTATTTCCCGCATGCGGGCCGGTGCTGGCCGTGCCGTCCCAATCGTTTTGATAATCGGATGAACGGTAGTGTACCTGTCCCGACCGGTCAAATACGGTGAGGGTATAGCTGTCGCGGTTATCGAGAGAACAAACAAAATAATCGTTGACGCCGTCGCCGTTAGGGCTGAAGCCCTGCGGGGCATAAATGTTTTCTACAACCTCCACCGTGCAGTATGCTTCAAAGTTGCCGTCTTCAGTATACACTTTAATAGTGGCGCTCCCTACAGCGCGGGCTATGAGGTTTCCCTCAATATCAATGGATGCAATCGAAGATTTATCGGAGCTCCATATTACATTTTTATTGTAAGCATCCTCCGGTTCAATAATGGCTTTCATCGGGGTTACGCTGCCTGCCAATATCTTTAAGCGGTTACTTTCCATTCTGACGCCTTCAACCGCTCGTACTACCCGCACGACCACAGAATCCCGGAATTCGCCGTCTACTGTGGTAGCTATTGCTTTTGTTTCGCCAATTTGCTGCAATGCCCTGATGCTATCGACTGCCGCACCGGGTATCACGGCGGCTATTCCCGCATTTAACACAGTCCATGTTACTTGTTTATTGGTGGCGTCGGGTGGCAATATGGTGATATACACGCCGGCGCTATTACCGGGCGTTATAATCACGGTATCGGGATAAATGGAGATGCTTTCTACACTAACCCCTTTTACGTGCAGGTTTGTCACTCCCGTGTATCCGCCATCTACCGTTGTGGCTATAATTTTCGTGTCTCCCGACGCTATTCCCTGTACAACGCCCGAAGCGTTCACCGTCGCTATTGACGTGTTGTTGCTTTTCCATGTTACCTGTTTATTGCTGGCATTTGCCGGCGATACAGTTGCCTGCAGTGTACGTGTCCTGTTGGCATACACGGTATCATAGTCGGGTACGGTAACGCCGGTTACCGGAATATATTCCCCAACGGCTTTAGATGCATCAGCCAGTCCGGTGCCCATGAACGGAATAAGGGCGGGGTCCCATTCCAGTGGGCGCACTGAGGCTAACAGGCGTGCACGCAGTTGCGCCGGCGTGTAGGAAGGGCTTCCATACACGGAAAGAATTAGCGCCGCTACGCCCGACACATGCGGGCAAGCCATAGAGGTGCCTTGCATATAACCGTATTCGCCGCCGGGAAGGGTACTGAATACGGTTCTTGAACTCACCCGCACATCGCCGCCCGGCGCGGTAATGTCCACCCATGAGCCGTAGTTGGAATAATACGCCCGCTTCCCGGTGGGGCCGATAGCGGCCACAGCCACCACTTCGTCCCATGCGCCCGGATACCAGTTGCCGTCGTCTCCATTATTGCCGGCGGCAAAGATGACAATGCCGCCAACCATTGGCGTGTTATCCCTGGGCGAGCCGTCGGATTTTTTCCCCGCCTTTGCTATAAAGTAGTTAATTGCGTCCCTGTCACTCTGGTTGTAGGCGTCTTTTTGTTCATAACCCCAACTGTTTTGAGAGATCACCGCTCCGTTATCGGCGCCCCATACAATTGCCTGGGCGCCCCCAACCCCATTGTCTTCTTCAAATATCTGGCAGGAAAGTAAACGGACGCCATCTCCAACGCCGGAGCCGCCGGCAATGCCGGCGACGCCTGTGTTGTTATTGGATACAGCGGCAATAGTGCCGCCCACATGCGTTCCATGATCTTCGGCGGTTACGCCGCCACTGCCCACAAAATTGCGGCCGCCGGCATAATTGGCCGCGATATCCGGGTGCGCGGCGTCAATACCGCCATCCACTACACTCACTATTACATTATTGCTGCCGCGTGTGGTATTCCATGCTTCCGGCAGGTTGATATCCACATCGGCGACGCCTACCTGTCCGGTATTGTGGTAATGCCATTGAGAAGAAAAATACGGGTCGTTAGACGTGGCCTGTTGCCGGTTGTCTACTGTTACCGTTTCATCCGGCACGTTTGTAATGCGTTTTATCCTGGCTACCGGGGCGGCCAATGTAATCGCCGGCGCATCGCCATAACCGGTAGCGGCAGCCGTTACGTCAGCGTCGGGTTTCAATACTATTTCGTACCACAGGTGCAGCCCGAATTCGCGATGCGCCGCTTCATAGTCGCCGGCAGGGGGGAATATGCGCCGCCATTCGGTAGCGCCGTAGCGTACGTTCAGGTCGTCGATGGTTTTTATGCCGGTTTGCACCACGTTTCCTGCCTGCGCGCGCAGTGGGCGGGTTTGCAGTTGCGCTTCCACTTCCGGCGTGAGTTTTACGTGAATGGCGCCGGCAACGTATTGCGCCCCTCCTTCTACAAAGGGCAGGCTAAGGATAAGTAGGGTTAAAAGATATTTCATGTGTATCAGTTAAAAGAGTATCGGGTTAGTAAAAAAAGCGCCCACTAAAGGGCGCTTTTTAGAGTAGTAACAGTATTATTTTTTCATATAAAGTTCTAAATAGACTCCATATACATAGTTGTAACCATTAACGTCAACTTTTTTGCCATTTTTAAATCTGGTTAATCCCCAATAAAATATATTTTGCTTCCAAAAAACGCGCTCGCTATAATCGATTAGTCCGCCGGTAATATTAATTTGTTGTGGCGTTAAACCGGCACCCGTAAGAATATCACCGAAATACAACGCATCACTACTTGTTCTGACATATTCACATATAAACTGTCCCGGAATAGTATAAGTCATTGTATTGATGTTTACAGCAATCTTCACCGGAATATCTTTTACATGATTATAAAATGCTTCATCAGTTTTAGGAACAGTTTCTGCAAAAAGGCCTGATAATAACAGCGTATCCCCGACGCCTCTTGATATACTCAGATTATTTACCACTATGGATGGCGTTGCTCCGAACAAGAAAGTTTCCGCCGTATATTCTCCCACAAAATCATCCAAACTCGGGTAAGCCACCGACAGGACACATTTAGCGCCTTGCAGCGTGCTCATGCCTAAGTTATACCCGGCTGTATTTGATTTCAGCACGAGGTTAATTTGTTTCAAATTTGTGTTGCCGGTGAAGGGCGCATACACGTAGATGGTATCCGTGCCGGTGCCTTCGGGAAACGTCAATGAGTAATTAGATACCGAATCGCCTTTAGCGTCAACTATCCAAAAATCGACGCCTAACACGGCTTGTGTGGTATCGGTGTTGGGATCAAAATTGTAGACCACATCAATTGCTTTGCCTTTGGGAGCGGCAATGACTACCGGCAGTTTTAATATGTCGCCGGCCTGCACCACCAGTGCCGAGTTTTTGGTAATGGACACGAAATATTCCGAAGCGGGAAGGAAGACGTCTTCTTTTTCCCGGCAGGCGTTCAATGCCAGCGCCCCCGCTATAAGAACCAATAAGTAGAATTTTATTTTTTTCATTTGTGTATAAGTTTAAAATTGTTGGTATTTGGTTATTCCTGGATAACGTATCCCTCATTTTGTTTCATCAGCCTGTTGGCCCGCATTTCAAGAATAGGAACAGGCCACACAAAATGGTAGTCGGTTGCCGTAACGGTAATCGGGTTGGTTGTGGGGTGGGAGTCCGTCTGGTTTATCCGCGTGAATCCTTTTCCGAAACGTTTGATGTCGTGGAAATAGTGCCCTTCCACAGGAAATTCCTTGCGCCGTTCCGCAAAAATAAGGTCTTCGTTGACTAACGATGCAGGCGCCACGCCGCGGTGGGTAAGCAATTCGTTCAGCGTAATTAGCGCCGGGCCTGCCGATGCGGCACGCACTTGCGCTTCGGCCTTATTCAGCAGTAATTCCGCATACCGGAATATTTTTACCGTGTTTGTCCGGAATGTAGCGGTGGGGAAAGAGGTTTTATTACCGGCGTATTTGAATACCAGCGTTTGGGTGTTGTACTGCTTGGTTACCGTATCGCGGAAGTAAGCAGACAGGCGGTAATCGCCGGCGCTGTATTGGTCTACAATGCCGGTACTGCCATTTTTACTGGGCACTACATCGGGGTGCGGCAACCCTTGCGAATCGTTAATAAAATAGTCCCCAATAGCGCGCCCCTGTGAGTATTCATTGGTCGCCAGCGATATCTGTAATACGATTTCTTTCCCTTTATCGAGGCTCCACACTTCTTTAAATTCTTTTTCTGTCTCGGCGAGCCCGAAAGTGCCGTTGGAAACGTTTTCAAAGTCGGCTGCCGCCGCTATTACGCCAGGATAATCTTGCATATACAGTTTCACCCGTGAGAGCAAAATATACGCCGCACTTTTGCTAAAATAGTTAATGTCGGTATCCTTTAAACCGGGGATAGCATCTTCAATATCCTGCACAATCCCTCCATATACTTCCGCTACCGTATTGCGGGCTTTGTCTTCTATCGTTGACTCCTTTACGTAGGGAACGCCCAAATCGGTGGCGGCTGTAGCGCTGTTGTACCTTTTGGCGAACAGGCGAACCAAATCATGGTGCGCCAATGCGCGTGCCACCAGCGCTTCCGATTTTATCCGCACCCTGTCCTTGTCATCGCCCGGCAAATCGTCAATTACATTGATGATATTGTTGGCGTTTACAATGGTGCTGTAACGGTTGTCCCATACATTTTGCGCTTCGGCGCTGCTCGAGTTCCAGAGATACCTGAGCAGATCGTAGTAATTGTTCGCAAAGTTTTTCATGGGCACCAGGTTATCAGTTGTAACGTCGAAATAGTAAATGGCTTGTGGCAAGTAAGCTGCGCGGATGTAGGCATACACGCCGTTCAGGGCTGTATTGCAGTCTTCCACCGAAGCTAACGCTATGCCGGTGCTCACCGCATTCGACGGTTCTTTTTCCAAAAAATCTTCGCAAGCCGTTCCGGCCAGTAAACCGCTTATCAATACAGTGTATAATAGTATTTTTTTCATGTTTTTTCCTCCTTAAGATTTTAGAAAGTGATATCCAGTCCCAACGATACTTTACGCGCCAGGGGATAGGCGCCCAAGTCCACATTACTGGGGTTTTCGGGGTCGAACCCCCGGTATTTTGTTATCGTCAATAAATTTTCGCCTTGCAAATAAACCCGCAGGCCTTTCACAATTTTTGTCTTTTCCAGCAATTTTTTAGCGAAGGTGTAAGAGAGGGTAAGGTGTTTCAGCCGCACAAAGTCTTGTGATTCATACAGCCGTTCGTCAAATTCGGCGCCTTCGCCCAACCGCGGCAAGGCGGTCACATCACCCGGTTGTTTCCAGAAGTCGGCTGCTTCCCTCGACTGTCCCATATTATTGAATCCACCGTTATTGATGGTAAAGAAGTAGCGGTTGTTGTTTATGGCATACTTGCCGAACATTCCGATAAACGACGCATGCAGCGAGATGCCTTTCCACGTCACATCAAGATTCATCCCTGCCGTGTAGTCGGGAATATAGGTGTATCCTAAGAATACGGCATTTTCTTCGGCAAACACATTGGTCAGGTTCCCGTCCTTGTCGTACCATAACGGGTCGCCATTGCCCGGGTTCACGCCCGCCCATCTCACCGCGTTAAATTCGCCGTAAGGGTGGCCTACCTGTAATTTCAGGCCGGTGTTGGGGTCTTCCAATCCTTCATCGTCCGGCAGCCCCTCAAAGAGTTTGGTGATTTCGTTGTAATTATAAGAAAAGTTGGCTGTTGCCGTCACTGCCCAATCAACCGTTTTCACTAATTCCGCCGATACGGTAACTTCTATCCCCGTATTGTACATTTCGCCTATATTGCGCATCACATTGGAGAAGCCGGAGGTGTGCGTTACCGGCACTTCGAGCAGCATATCGTAGGTATTGCGGCGGTACCAGTCAACCGTCAGTTTGTAGCGGTCGTCGATAAACCCGACGTCAATACCCACATCATAGGATAGCGAGCGTTCCCACGTCAGGTTGTCGTTTGACGGAGAGCTCAGGTAGGAGCCTGCGACGCCATTATAGGTTGTGCCGTACGCATACACGCCTTTTGAACGGTAGTTGCCTATATTGGAGTTCCCTTGCGTACCGGCAGTGACACGCACTTTCGCCAGCGACAGCCAGTCGGTGTATTTCAGGAACGATTCGTTTTTAACGTTCCACGACACGCCGGCCGACCAGAACGTGCCCCAGCGGTTGTTTATCCCGAAGCGCGATGAGGCGTCGGACCGTAAGGCAAGGTCAACGAAGTATCTTTCGTCGTAGTTATAGTTCAGGTTGCCGAAGAACGACAACATGCTGTATTCCGATTCGTAGCCACCGAAACCTTTGCCGGAATAGATGCCGGTAAAGGCGTCTGGCACAACCAGGCTGGGATGCGACACGCCTTTCATGTTGTTTGTTTCCTGAAAGTAATTGTAGCCGATGATTTCGGAACCCGCAAAAACTTTCAGGTTATGTTTATCGAAAATCTCTTTGCTATACGTTAACACATTGGTTTGCGTCCAGGTGGTCCACCAGTAATTCCCGAGCGCCAATATACCGCCGGCTGTTTGTCCCCACGCTGAATAGGGTGAGTCATAGTCGTTGTCGTTTTCTTCGTTATAGTTCAGCCCCAAGGTAGAACGAAGGGTGAGGTCTTTGATAAATTCCAGTTCCAGGAAAGCCACGCCGCGGATATTCAGTACATTCACCTGCGAATCGTTTAAACTTAATTCTTTCAATGGGTTTCCATATCCCCAGCGCAGAAAATCCGTATTCCACGACCCGTCGTCATTTTTCAGGCTTTCGTAAGGGTTTATCAGGTAAGAGGCGAAGATTGGGCTGTACACGCTGTTCTGGTAACCTTCATCGGCCGTTACCGAGAGTCTGTTATCCTGATAACCCACCGACGCAGTAGCGCCGAATTTCAGCCAGTTGTTTGTGGTTTGCGTATAATTCAGGCGGGCGGTGTAGCGTTCGTATTGCGAGCGTTCCACCACGCCGTCTTCCCGGTAGTAGCTTGCAGAAGCCAGCACCCGCGATTTTTCCGTACCGCCCTGTATTTCGAAGTCGTAGCTTTGCATAAAGCCGTTGCGCATCATCTCATCCACAATGGAATTGTTGGTTTTGATGGCTTTGCGGTAAAATTCCACATCGGCCGGCTTCGACATATTCAGCAGGCCGGTGGCTATTTCGTAGTTCAGCTTTTCTTCGGTATTCATCAGGTTTAGCCGGTTAGGGGCCAATATGGCCATGCCGCTCAGCGCTTTAACCGTTACTTTGGCTTCCGAGCCCTTGGCGCTTTTGGTGGTTACCAGCACTACGCCGTTTGACGCCCGCGAGCCGTAAATGGCCGTTGCCGAGGCGTCTTTAAGGATGGTGATACTTTCAATATCATTGGTGTTGAGGGTGGAGAATTCATTATCCGACGCCGCCAGCCCGTCAATAACATACAGCGGTTGTGTGCCGGCGTTGATAGACCCAACGCCGCGGATGCGGATGGTAGAAGCCGCGCCGGGCCGCCCCGAGTCGGCGATAACCGATACCCCTGCGGCCTGTCCTTGCAGGAGTTGGGTGGCATTAGCCACCGGAATGTCTTGCAGGTTTTTGCTGGTTACCGTTTCTACCGCACCGGTGATAGCGCCCTTGCGCAGGGTGGAATATCCCACCATCACCACTTCTTCCAATACTTTCGTGCTTGTTTTCAATACCACATTAATAACCGTACGATCTACGGCAATGGTTTGTTTTTCGAACCCCAGGAAAGAAAACTCCAACGTATTGGCTCCTTCCGGGACGTTGATGCTGTAATTACCGTTCGCGTCGGTGAGTACGGCGCGGGTTGTGCCCTGTACCACCACCGACGCCCCGATGACAGGCAAGCCGTCTTCGGCGGAAGTAACCTTGCCGGTTACTTGTTGTCCTTGCGCCCACAATGCACCGATGCTTAATAACAGTGCCAACGCCGCTCCTATGATTTTATATGTTATTGCTCTCATATAGGTTTTTTCAAATTAAATGTTTATTTTTGTTTTTACAAGTTGGCTACTACTGAAAAATCGTCAATTATTATAGCGCCCATATTCGTACAGTCGTAATGCGCAATGGCAATGTATATAGTTTTGCCGGCATAACCCGTAAGGTCTACGCTCTCAATATCGTTAGCAGGCGCAGCAAAAACTTTCGCCGGCGAAATACCCGAACAATTGTCCGGCGTGATAGGGGTTTCCGATATGATAAGCTTATGTTTTTCCTGATCATAAGGCGGGGCATAATATGCCATTGCATACCATGATATGGTGATAGAGGTGGCATTTGCAGGCACGCTTATGGCCGGCGACACCAAATAATTTTCGGGCGTGTAAGTATCCTCTGTTCCAGTAAGAATGCCGTATGATTCCGAAAAGACTGCTATCCCAAGTGTTCCGCCAAAATTACCGAAAGTCCACTTCTGACCGTCACCGTCCTTATCAATCAATGTCCATTCATTGCGCTCAGCGCCTGTGCTAAAGGATGTGTTATACAACGTGACTTTGCCACTCTGTTGTATAGTAAACGTAGCGGAGGCGGTTTTATCGAGCGAAGTAAGCGTTACTGTAGCGCTGCGTGCTGCGGTTGTATTCTCCAAAATTTTCAGGGACAAGCCGGTGGAATCTTTCT
>JAITIL010000058.1 GCA_031279475.1 Prevotellaceae bacterium
GGGGGGGGGGGGGGGGATTGCGCTACGCGCAGCACACGGGGCGCGGAAACAGGGTGCAGGGACGCTACGTGCGGCACACGGCGAGCGGAATAGGGCAATATGGATGGGTAAATATTCATTGCTTCATTCATTGCCTAAGCAGTTGCAAAGATAGTAAATGTTTTTAATATCCAAAAAATGTTTTAATTAGCGGTCAAATGCCGGGAAAGAGCCAGGAGAAGGCATATAAACACTAACGAGGGCAGTAAATTCACAATTTTCAGCTTTTTTATTTGGAGCAGGCTAAAACTTAAACCCATGAGGATAATGCCCCCCACAGCGGTGATTTCGGAAATCACTTCGGGGGGAACGTCTTTGCCTATCACCGAAACAAACAGCGTAATTCCTCCTTGGAATAACAGTAAAGGGACGAACGAAAACAGCACGCCGATACCCAATCCCGCAGCCAGCATGATGGCCGAAAAGAAATCGAGTATTGATTTGGTGAGCAATAAGTCAGAAGTCTTGCCGAAGCCTTCTTCTATGGCGCCTACAATGGTCATGGAGCCCATGCAAAAGAGCAGGAACGCGGTAGTCAAACCCTCCGTGAACCGTTCGCTTTCGTTCTTTAACCTGGCTTTAATCACATGGCCCAGCCGGTCGATTTTCTCATCCAGTTTGATTTTAGCGCCCGTGAATCCGCCTAAAACCAGGCTGGACAGCACCAGCAGGGGTGACGACGCCTTGAGCGCCATCTGGATTCCCAATAACAGGGTGAACAGCCCCACGGCTTGAAAATAAATCGTCTCGTACTTTTCAGGCAGGTTTTTCCTGAAAACCATCCCGACGCCGCTTCCTGCAATAATGGCAAATGCGTTTACTAATGTGCCGGTCATAACTGTGAATTAAAAAATGTCAACAAATGTAGGACAAATTTTACGAAATACGTTCATTTATTTCGTTTATTTTAAATATTATGAATACCTTTGCGAGGTTTAAAAACATATTAACATAAAAAAACCGCTTCCGACTATGGGGAAACAAGATCACGTGAATATTAAATTCTACAGCGGGGAGCACATTCCGCTCGAATTACACAAAGTTCGTATTGTCCAAAAATTAAATTTAGTGCCTGTTGAACGAAGGCTCGAAGCCCTGAACGAAGGCGGGTTTAATACGTTTGGATTAAAGACCACAGACGTGTTCCTGGATATGCTCACCGACAGCGGCGTAAATGCCATGAGCGACAACCAGCTGGCAGCTATGATGCAGGCCGACGACGCCTACGCAGGTTCGCAAAGTTTTATGCGCATGCACAAAGCCGTGAAAGAAGTGCTGGACAAAAAATACCTGCTGCCCGCGCACCAGGGACGCGCTGCCGAAAATGTTATTGCCTGCGCATACATCAAGAAGGGCAGCCTTGTCCCTATGAACTATCACTTTACAACCGTACTGGCGCATATTACACAATATGGGGGCCACATCGTTGAACTGCTCTACGACGAAGCCTACAAAATAGCGTCCGGCCATCCCTTCAAGGGCAACATGAATATTGAGAAGCTGGAGGAAGTCATCAAAAAGGAAGGGGCGTCCAACATCCCGTTTATCCGGATGGAAGCCTCGACCAACCTTATCGGCGGGCAGCCATTTTCGGTGCAGAACCTGCGCGACGTGCGGGCTGTTGCCGACAAATACGGTATCCGGATTGTGCTTGATGCAAGTCTTTTGGGCGAAAATGCGTACCTGGTCTTGAAGCGGGAAGAAGAATTTGCCGGCAGCTCAATGGAGGAGGTTATCAAAATAATGACCGGTATGGCCGATATCGTGTATTTCTCTGCGCGCAAGTTGAGCTCCTCGCGCGGCGGCGGCATCTGTACCAACGACGAAAAGGTTTACCGTGAACTTGAGCCGCTGATTCCGCTTTTTGAGGGATTTTTGACTTACGGCGGCATGTCTGTGCGCGAAATAGAGGCTATTGCGGTTGGGCTGTACGAAACGCTCGACGAAAGTATGATTTGCCAAAGTCCGCAGTTCATCGAGTATCTGGTGAACTCCGCGGCTGAAAAGGGCGTGCCGATGGTAACGCCGGCGGGGGTGTTGGGCGCACATGTCAATGCGATGGACATTTGCAAACATCTTCCGCAAGCGCAATATCCGGCCGGGTCGTTTGCGGCTGCGTTTTTCCTTATATCGGGCGTACGCGGCATGGAGCGCGGGTCGCTCTCGAACCAGCGCGACGAATACGGCAACGAGACGTATGCCGATATGGAGCTGTTGCGTTTGGCAATCCCCCGCCGGGTGTTCACGCTTTCCCAAATCAAGTATGTGGTCGATCGCCTTGCCTGGCTCTACGATAACCGCACGCTGATTGGGGGACTGAAGTTCGTTTATGAGCCCCCGGTGCTTCGTTTCTTTATGGGGCGCCTGGAGCCTGTTTCCGACTGGCCACAGCAATTAATGGCAAAATTCAAAGAGGATTTTGGGGATAGCCTGTAACATGAAATTTTGAAATTAAAAATAAAATTTTTACCTTCGCCCATCCTTATCTTTTATTAAATTTTTCTTATGCACATTGCAGTAGCTGGTAACATTGGAAGTGGCAAAACTACCCTGACAAGCCTTTTGGCGCGGAATTACGGATGGGAAGCGCAATTTGAAGCCGACGAAAATCCCTACATTAACGATTTTTATGAAGACATGGAACGCTGGTCGTTCAATCTTCAGGTTTATTTCCTCAACAAACGGCTGAATGGAATTGTAGCCATCAAGCAAGCCAAAAATACAATCATTCAAGACCGCACGATTTATGAGGACGCCTGTATTTTTGCGCCAAACTTGCACGCCATGGGCCTGATGAGTACCCGCGATTACCATAATTACCGCTCGCTGTTCGATTTGATGATGTCGCTGGTGGCGCCGCCCGATTTGGTTATCTACCTGAAAGCGTCGGTGCCCACATTGGTAAATCAGATTCAAAAACGGGGCCGTGATTATGAAGCGGGCATCCGCATTGATTACCTTTCGAAATTGAACGAACGCTATAACGAGTGGATTGAGAGTTATAAAAGCAAGAAGATGATTATTGACGTGGATACCGTGAAGTTTGATGAAAGTCCGGAAGACCTGAGCCTTGTGATCAACAAGGCAGACGCGGAACTGCACGGGCTGTTCTGATAAAAACCGTTTAATCAAATTTAATATCGAACAAAAAACTAATGGTGGGCGACGGCCTGCCGGGCGGCGGATTGCCGGTCAATGGGAAAGCGCACCGGATACCTGCATTGACGGGAAAACCAAAGCGGAAAATGTGGCCATCTACAGACAGGTCGAACCCAACCGACAGGTTTTTTTGTTTTCCCTGATTACTGGTAATCATGGCGCAGTCTGAAAACAAATTCATTTGTACCCGCTTGAAATAGGCTACCCAGCTGATGTTCCAATGGGGATAAAACAGCGGGAAGCTGTAATCGGCATTAAGCACAGTCTCTTTTTCGAAAAAAACATGTTGATACCCCCGCGGCGGAGAGAGTAAACTGAAAGGCAGGTAATATAATTTCCCTTCGAGGTTTTGCCATTGGTAGCCGGCTTTTAATTGCAAACTGTGGTTGGGTAAAATTCCCGGACTATAGGTGGTGAGCTGCACGGCGGTGATATTTCCAAAATTCATACTCGACGACAAGGGATTCAGGTGCAGCATCCTGAACATGTAACCCCACCGGGGGTATAACTCGCGCAAGGCCATCGACAGGCGGTTGTACCACGTGACGCCGCCCAGCAGGTAACGGAAATAGTAGGTCGAATAATAAGCCGAAGATCCGGAGATATAAGCCTCATTGGTAAAATGGACGTCGATTTGCGGAATAAATCCCCGTTGCCAGCCATTGCTGCTAAAGTTAAACGGGATATACAGGCGGGCGGAGGCGTCTACATAAGGGTCATTCCGCAGGGTTTTCCCGACATATAGCGTATCATTCCTCCCGTATAAAGCAGTTTGTGTGGCCTTGCGGTCGTTCACGTCGAGGTTGAGCTCAATCACCGGATACCATCCTTTGTAGGTGAACTCAAGATGTCCAGAGTGAAATCCGTTGGCGTATTTGTACCCCATGCGCCCTATGGCCGTACCAAGGACGTTTTGTGAGAACAGCGTGACCCCCAGTCCGACGTCATCGGTAAACTTTTCAAGCGAAAGCTCGCTGACGCCGTCGGGGTTGATGTAAACAGGCGCCCAGCTGTGAAAACGGAAAAGGTGTGCAAGTTTGCGGTAAGGTTTGCTTGGATAGTTGAACGTGCGGGGTATTTGCAGGGCGTCCAAGTTAAAATGCGACAGGGCGGAAAGGCTGTCGGCCCACGCATGGCGGTAAGGTTGTGTGAAACTGTTCCGTTCCCACAGAAGGCTGTCGGCAGCGGCTTTCACAATCTCGTAACCGCAGGTATGATAATTGGCATAAACCATAGTTTCAGCATCGGGACTGAAGGCCGGGTCAAACGCGCCGAAACGGGCGTTGGTAAGCCGGTAAATGCGACGGTCGTCCGGTTTTAACGCATAGATGTTATTGGCGCCGTCGTAGTCGGTTTCAAAAACAACGTAATCGCGCACGGTTGTGAGGCGTTTAATATCCTGGAAATTCTCCCTGATCAAAGGCGCGTAAACGCCCGATTCGAGATTTACGTCATACAACCCCAGTCCGTTGTCGGTTAATAATGTGGCAACCATTCGTGTTTGGTTGCCCGGCACGCCGGCTCGCCAGGCGGTATGTTTCCACACCTGGTGGGGCGCTGCCTCCACATAACGGGCCTGCTTCAAAAGTAAATAAGGCGCATTCCCCTGCATGGCCAGCGGGATGGATACCAAACGGGAACGCCCTTCGGGCGTATTCTCCACCGTGGCAAGCATTGATCCGTCTGGATTTACGCTGACGCCGAAAAAGCGCGTTTTGCGGGTGAGCGTGTGTAATTTGCGCGTGCAGGTATTGTACGCTTTAATTACGGAATAACTTTGCTGGGGCCAGCGTGGATTGGGAATAATTTCCGTCCAGTAAATCATCCCCCGGTTGTAGTGAAGATGACTGTTGATGGCGCCCACGTGCCGGAGCAGGTGTGTTTTCCCGGCCGTATCCACTTCCACAAGGCGTGACGAGCGGCTTAATGTATTTTGAATCGCAATAACACGATCATCGTGGGTAACTACCGGATAACGGTAGGCCTGGTAATCGTTAATGCGGGGTGTTACTGATTGATGCGGAATATCGGGGCCGCGCAAAGAATCCTCATGGGCATACATTTTTTGGAGCGCCGCAAAACTTTGCGCTTCTAATTGTCGCTCATTTGCGCCGGCATATTTCTTCAACCCGCGGTTGAAGGGCGGAATGGCATAGACGCGGCGGGTGGTATAGTCGAGGGTGTGATTGAAGACCGACGTCCCGGCTTTCAAACAGGCGTATGTGGCTATACGGTATCCCAACTCGTATTCATTGGGTATAAGGTAGCGGAAGGACCCGTTACTCCAAGTATCCCATTTGAAATGCATCCCTTCCAGCATGTAGGCTTTTTGCGCCATGAAGAATTTGGCACTTCGTCCGCGCCCTGCGCTCGACAAGGCCGTTTCCGACACGGTGGCGTCGCCTTCGAGATACCAGCCGGGAATGAAAACCCCAACTGCAAACCCTTCGGCCTGGTCGCCAAAGAGGCTGTGAAGGACTTTGATAACATGTTCGCCGGTTTTGCTCATTTGCGCCACGTGGCGCGTTTCGTGGAGTACGAGCTGCTTGTCCCATGCCTGCGGATAACCGTCAGGCGGCGGTGTTGTGATAAGCTCCATGCGTGAAGGCGCCCACACCACTACGCCGTTGCTTGCCACATTGTAGGCGTGTAACACCACGGGCAGTTTTGGCAGGCGGGCGCCGAGCGGCGCGCTCACACTGTCGGCTACCGCATCGAAAAGCCACGCATAACGTTGCGCCATCGAATCGAGCGGCGAGGGGTAAATAATATTGAAATAGCGACTTTGAATCCGGCGCCATCGAATCCATGCCGGGTCTTCGCCGGTGGTGTAATATTGGGCGGCGGCAGGGAAGAGGCCGGAAAACAGCAACAGGACAAGAAAACAGCATCCGGCAAGCGCTTTACCATGTATCATGCGGAAGAATTTACATCCGGCAAGATTGAATTTTTTGCGGAAGGCGTTCACAGCTCTTGTTTTTTACAAATATATGAAAAATATTTCATTTAATCCCTTACGCAGCGCACGGAAAAACCGGCAGAACGTCTGCTACGGTGGCGTTCCACCCCTGCGAAGCGGTAAGAGAAGTTCCGGTACCATGCAATGGAAGCGCTCCACACAGCAGAACTCCAATAGAGGGCCTCGATACCCCGATTGAAGAACTGCACACCACCATCGTAGCGACCACCGGCGGGCGCCGCGCCGAAACCAGACGCATCGGCGCCACGCTTAGCATGATCAAGCCAACTCCCATCGCCCGGGTCAGTGCCGGTAAACGTACCGGAAGACTTTAACTTCATACCCGCATCAGTACCCCACCAACCGGCAGAAGTCTGACTATTGGTAAAAGTAGTATTACCTTCCACGTTATCCAACAGGGTAGCCCACTCCCTGTCGGTAGGCACATGCCAACCCAT
>JAITIL010000065.1 GCA_031279475.1 Prevotellaceae bacterium
AAGGCAGGGCGGAAGAATTAAAGAACATTGTGCTCAAGGCACACCATGGCGGCTTTTCCACAGCGCAAATACAAATCATCACCAACCTGAGCAAAGAACAAATTGAAGAAATATTACGCCAATAGGTACGCGATATTAGTTCGTTCCTTTGTGTCATGTCCTGAAAAAAGTTGACAGGTTAATATTGATTTTATTTGTTTATTTTTCATTTATCGTATATTTTATTCTTTCTATGACGCCCGGTGAACCTCTGCCGGCGTCTTAAAACCTAAGGACCAGTGCGGACAACGCATATTGTACAACCCAATCGCCTCTTTACACGTCCGCTGCGCCTGCTCATAGTCCGCAAACGCGATGTCCAACGAGTATTCGTCTTTCAAAATCCCGTTCACCCGCTCGGCTGACGCATTCTCATAACAATGGTTCTCCTCCATGGGATGCTGCAATACTGAATGCCATGATCGGAATGATGAACAAGTCCCCCTGTGCAGGAACAGGCGGATAAGGCCAGCTGTAATGCCTGAAAACTCCCCGCTATCTCCAAACTGCGCGATAAACACCGGCCTGCCACCTTACGCGAATAATAATCCGTCAATAACGACAAATACGCAAAGCCTGTCCACAGCCGTATGTACGTAATATCCGACGCCCACGCCTGATTTGGAGCGCTTACCCGTATAGCCTTCAACAAATTCCCATACCGACGGAAACGATGATAGCTGTCCGTGGTACGCGCATAGCTCCGCTTGCGGGGAACTAAACACTACACCGATAGTTTTTCTTTGTACATTTTGTCATCTTGTGTCCTCCTTTTAGCGTCAACCTATACCAGGACATGACAATTATTTTTAAAATAAATCTTATCTTTGTTCTATTTAATTTATATGGCAACAACTCATTTTATAGACACTTTATCCACCGGAGCGGCATCAGTTGCGCAGCACATCCCGGTCAATCCATACAAAGAAATATTAATGGGTAAAACCATTCATGTTTCTTTTGAATCCGTGCTGTTTGGCATTTTAGGCCTGTGTATTTTATTGGGTATTGCATGGATTTGCAGTACCAACCGGAAAGGAATACATTGGCCAACCATTGGGAAAGGCGTGCTGATACAGCTAATCATTGCCGGCTCTGTGCTTTATTTTCCACCAGTGCAGGCGTTTTTTGACTTCTTCGGCAAATGTTTCGTGGCCGTGCTAAACTGGACAAAAGCCGGATCAGGCTTTTTGTTCGGCGACTTAATCGATCCGTCGCATTTCGGATTTATCTTTGCTTTCCAAATCCTGCCCACGATTATTTTCTTCTCGGCGCTCACCAGCCTGTTTTTTTACTTGGGTATTATCCAGAAAGTGGTATGGCTCATGGCGTGGCTACTCACCAAAGCGTTGAAACTGTCGGGTGCGGAAAGCTTATCGGTGGCCGGAAATATTTTCCTCGGACAAACCGAAGCGCCGCTAATGGTAAAAGCCTACGTGCCTTCGATGACACGTTCGGAAGTGATGCTGGTGATGAGCGCCGGGATGGCCACCATGGCCGGCGGCGTGCTGGCGGCCTACATCGGCATGCTGGGCGGCGGCGACGCCGTCATGGAAACGGAATTTGCCAAACACCTGCTCTCCGCGTCGGTAATGGCCGCGCCGGGCGCCATTGTGCTCTCCAAAATATTAGTACCGCAAACGGAGGCCATCAACAACAAAATAGAAATCACCAAAGATAAAATCGGGAAAAACATATTAGACGCCATTTCCAACGGGGCTACCGAAGGCTTGAAGTTAGCCGGGAATGTGGCCGCCATGTTGCTGGTATTTTATGCGCTCATCGCAGGTTGCAATTTTATCTTCGGGAAAATAGGCGAATGGACGCACCTCAATGCCTTGATTGCAGAGGCCACCAACGGCAGTTTTAAAGGGCTATCGTTGGAATTTTTGTTGGGCTATACGTTTTCACCGGTAATATGGATCATGGGCGTGCCGTGGCAAGACGTGCCGCTGGTCGGGCAATTACTGGGCGAAAAACTCATCATGACCGAGTTTGTGGGGTACCAAAGCCTGTCGGAAATGATACAAAGCGGCGCATTCACCAACACCCGCTCCGTCATCATGGCGGTGTATGTGTTGTGCGGTTTCGCCAACTTCGCGTCGGTGGGTATTCAAATCGGCGGTATTGGCGGCATTGCGCCCAACCAGAAAACGCTCCTGTCGCAATTCGGCATGCGCGCGTTGCTGGGCGGCACACTGGCCGCCCTCATGTCGGCCACAATGGTGGGCATGTTCCTGGGATAAATGCAGCATGGGCAAATAAACCCGCAGAAATTAGGGTTTAGCTAAAAACTATTTTGCGGTAAGTTGCTTGAAGAAATCGTTGCCCTTGTCGTCCACCAGGATAAAGGCGGGGAAGTCAACCACCTCAATTTTCCAAATGGCCTCCATCCCCAATTCGGGATACTCCAAACATTCCACCTTCTTAATATTATTTTGCGCCAGGATGGCCGCCGGGCCGCCGATACTGCCCAAGTAGAAGCCGCCATACTTCTTGCAGGCGTCGGTTACCTGCTGGCTACGGTTGCCTTTGGCAATCATAACCATGCTGCCGCCGTGTTGCTGGAACAAATCCACATAACTGTCCATGCGGCCGGCGGTAGTGGGGCCAAACGAGCCGCTGGGCATGCCTTTTGGCGTTTTGGCGGGGCCGGCGTAATAAATGGGATGATCCTTGATGTATTGCGGCAGTCCTTCGCCGCTGTCCAAACGCTCCTTCAGCCTGGCATGCGCAATGTCGCGCCCTACAATGATGGTGCCGCTCAGCGACAGCCGCGTTGATACCGGATATTTCGACAATTCTTTCAACACCGCCGCCATCGGTTGGTTCAGGTCAATTTTTACCGCATTGCCTTCGCCGGCATGGCGCAACGCTTCCGGGATATATTGGCCGGGATTATCTTCCAACTTTTCAATCCAAATACCCTCTTTATTGATTTTGCATTTGATGTTGCGGTCGGCTGAACACGACACGCCCAACCCCACCGGACACGAAGCCCCGTGCCGTGGCAACCGGATAATGCGAATGTCGTGCGCAAAATATTTTCCGCCGAACTGTGCGCCGAGTCCTGTTTTTTGCGCTTCCGCGAGCACTTGTTTTTCCAGTTCAATATCGCGGAATGCCTGTCCGCCTTCATTACCGGAGGTGGGCAGGTTGTCGTAATATTTCACGGAAGCGAGCTTCACCGTCTTCAAGTTGGTTTCGGCCGACGTGCCGCCAATCACAAAAGCAATGTGGTAAGGCGGACAGGCGGCCGTGCCCAGTGTCTTCATTTTTTCCACCAAAAAAGAGACCAGCTTTTCGGGCGTCAACAGGGCTTTTGTTTCCTGGTACAAATACGTTTTATTGGCCGATCCGCCGCCCTTGGCCAGGCACAGGAACTTATATTCCGCGCCTTCAACGGCATACAAATCAATCTGCGCAGGCAGGTTGCAGCCCGTATTTTTCTCGTCATACATCGTCAGCGGCACATTTTGCGAATACCGCAAATTCTCTTCGGTGTAGGTTTTATACACACCCAGCGATAATGCCTCTTCATCGCCGCCGCCTGTCCACACCTGTTGTCCTTTCTTGCCCACGATAATTGCCGTTCCGGTATCCTGGCAAAAAGGCAACAGCCCTTTGGCCGACACTTCGGCGTTGCGCAGGAAAGTCAGCGCAACATATTTATCGTTTTCACTGGCTTCGGGGTCGGCGAGGATAGCGGCAACTTGCCGTTGATGTCCGGGTCGCAGCAGGAAAGCCACATCGCGAAAGGCCGCATTGGCCATGGCCGTCAGCCCTTCGGGCTGCACCACTAATATTTCCTTGCCGTTAAAATTCGCCACCGACACGTAGTCTCCCGTCAGTAAATAATACTCGGTGGCGTCTTTGCCCGTTGGGAAAGGAGGTTGATACTTAAATGCAGGTATTGCCATAATATTTATTGTTTTTGTAATTTTTTAGTGTTTCTATGCATATACTTTTGCGTGGCCAATTTTCTCGCCTCCACATAAGCATCCTGCAAAATCTTTTCATCATATTGCATACGGGTTTCGACGGCGTAATCCAGCACATCTTTAAGTGAAAATGCAATGTGCAAGTAGAGGAAACCCTTGCGTGTAACCGCGCGGGGAGCGGGGCACAGCATGTCCTGGGTTTTTTCCATCGACGACATTTTAACGGAAAAGACTATCGGGATAACGTGTTTGAAACAAATGGCGAGGATTTTGCATCTCTTGTAAAGTTGCGACGTGGCCGATGGCTTGTTGGAAGCATAGGATTTGATTTCACCGACAATAACCGTAGATTTGGCCACATCACTGCGGATAATATCACATTCCATATAAGCATGTTCGAAAGATTGGCCGGCAGGAGTATCATACCGGATAATGCGGGCATAGCCCAAGCCGTAGCAGGCACGGATAACGCACTCCGTCATTTTCGACGCAAGGTAGAGGTTCGATGGCGGGCGCGGCACATAATTCTTGGGACGTTTTGCCTGAAATGCACTGATAATTTTTTTCATGTGTACCAAGTAATCGGCATTGTTTGGCGCGATGAGCGTCACATTTTGACAATCCCCGGGGTCGAACTTATTAACTGATGGACTTTTCGAAACGGCCACAGCGTCGAAATACTGCTGTTCTATGGGACTGACATTACACTTCTTATACTTTCGTCGCCTGTTTTTTTTGACAAATGCACACAGGCTGCCTAATTGTATCCATTTCTCTTTTCTCCAAAAAGCAAGCCACATAAGTTTCTGGAAAGTCCTCATAACAAGTTAAGCTTCTTTTACTATATCAATTATTCATCAAATATGCCTTCATAAATTCATTCAAATCGCCGTCGAGCACCGCTTGCGTATCGGAAGTTTCACAACCGGTACGGTGGTCTTTCACCATTTTGTAAGGGTGCAGCGTATAACTGCGGATTTGCGAGCCCCATTCTATTTTCTTTTTCTGTCCTTCTATTTCGGCTTCTTTCTCCCGGCGCTTGCGCAGTTCGAGGTCATACAGGTGCGATTTCAAAATCCGCAGGGCGTTATTGCGGTTGTCGAGTTGCGAGCGGGTTTCCGTATTTTCCACCATAATGCCCGTCGGGAGGTGGCGCACCCGCACGCCTGTTTCCACCTTATTCACGTTCTGTCCGCCGGCGCCGCTCGAGCGGTAAGTATCCCATTCCAAGTCGGCCGGGTTAATTTCAATTTCGATGGTGTCGTCGATGGCCGGGATTACGAATACCGACGAGAATGTGGTTTGCCGCTTTCCCTGTGCATTAAACGGAGAGATGCGCACCAGGCGGTGCACGCCGTTCTCGGCTTTCAAATAGCCGTAAGCGTAATCGCCTTCAAACTCCAGCGTAGCCGATTTGATGCCTGCCTCATCGCCGTCGAGCACATCGCGCACTATTACCTTGTAACCGTTACGCTCGCCCCAGCGCACATACATGCGCATGAGCATGGCCGACCAGTCGTTGCTTTCCGTGCCGCCCGCGCCCGAATTGATTTTCAGGATGGCGCCCATCTTGTCGGCTTCGTCGCCGAGCATATTGCGCATCTCCAATTCCGCTATCGCTGCAAGGGCTTTGGCATATTGCACATCCGCGTCGGCGGCGGCGCTGTCGTCCTGTTTCGCAAAATCGAGCAGCACGCCCAAGTCCTCCACCGCCGAAACAACCGCGCGGTATTTCTCCACCCACGACTTCAGCGAAGCAACTTTTTTTAATTGCTGTTCGGCCGTTTTCGGGTCGTCCCAAAAGCCGGCCTGTTGCGTTTTTTCCTCTTCCGAGGCGACTTCGGTTATTTTATCATCGACGTCAAAGACACCTCCTCAACGTCTGTTCACGTTCTTGCAGGTCTTTGAGTTGTTCGGCAGTAATCATTTTAACAAAATTTGCCCAAAGTTACTGTTTTTTTTTGGGATTTAATACATAATAAATAAAAACAATAACAGATTTTTATGAAAAATCCACAAAAAATTATAATTTTTGTTAAATTATTTTTTTAATCTAAAAATATGCTTACATTTGTTCTTTTATTTATTAACTTTCAAATTTTAAACAGTATGAAAAAATTATTATTTTCTGTCGTATTGTTTTGCGGAGTTGCATTGTCAGTTCAAGCGCAAGATTTTAAACCATTTCGGGTAGATGGTGGCGTCGGATATGGCCTGCCTTTTACCGAGGGTCTCGATGGTGGCGTTCTATTTTATTTAGAACCCAAATATGAAATAATTCCGCAACTTTCTGTGGGTATTCGTTGGGAAGGTTCGTTGTTTGCAGGTTCAGAAGAAGGCGTTAGTGTAAAATTAAGTTCTGCCTACATGGCAACCGGTGATTATTTCTTTACCAACAACAAATTCCGTCCATTTGTGGGTCTTGGGTTGGGCGCATATTCTATTGGCGGAAGCAGCATAGAAGTGAACAGCCAAACAATTGATGTTGAGGGGAAAACTAATTTCGGGGCGTTACTTCGTGCAGGTTTTGATGTTTCTCACTTCAGATTAGCATTAGCATACAACTATGGCGGAAAAATGGAAGAAACTTTTCATTTTTTCAGTGCTACTGTAGGTTTCTACATTGGTGGAGGAAAAAAGTAATATCTGAATTTATTTTGATTTTATCATAAACAGCATCAAAAAATTTTGATGCTGTTTTTATTTACGCAATTCAAAAAAATCACATGTCTTCTAAAGAAAATCCCTTACATTCTATCTTATAACCAGGTAATTCTTTTTTAATACTTTCTGCTTTTAATCGAAGCGCCATTATATCTATTTTTTTTGGATTCCGCTTTACCTCGGCTATCCATGCTATTTTGTCAAAACGATGGAGTGCAATCAAATCAATTTCGTTTTTTCCTTTGTTGTCCCAATAACGCCCCACTTCCGTTACGCGCTCATTTTCGGCGATCTTTTCCCTGAAATATTTTTCTAATATCAACCCGCTATACTGTTTGTAATTTTCATCAATATATTCCCGCAACAAGTCGTATTTACCCAATTCCAGCAACGATTGATTAGGAAAGATAAACCTGAACCAGAATTGCAAGTAATTATCATTGATAGCCCACCGAATCTTACGGCTTTCGGGCTTTGCAAACATCGGTTTATTTTTGCTGACCAGCGAATATTCCTTTTCGAGATTGGCAAGGTA
>JAITIL010000170.1 GCA_031279475.1 Prevotellaceae bacterium
CTTTATGCTCCAAGCTTGTCCTAACTACGCCTTCCTTATTATTTAAAGAATTTACGCTCTACTCTTAGTACTCATAGTACTTGTCTTATCAATATGTCAATGACCTCAATCTTACGCCCTCTCAACCATCCTCGGCCGAAAAGGAGTGCAAAGGTACAACTATTTTTTTATCCTGCAAAAGAATTTATCATCATTTTCTTCTAAAATAAATAAACAGCTGAAAAACAGGTTAAAAATTTTTATTTTTGTAAAATTCGAGTTTATTGTATTATTTTAGCAGAAAATTTCTAATCTATCTATGTAATGAGCAGTGAAAAATTAGTTATCATACCCACCTACAATGAAAAAGAAAATGCCGAACGCATTGTGCGGAAGGTGATGGCGCTAAATGGCGACTTTCACATGCTCATCATTGACGATGGCTCGCCCGACGGCACTGCACAAATTGTTAAAAAACTGCAAACCGAATTCCAACATCGCCTGCATATCATTGAACGCAGCGGGAAACAAGGGTTAGGAACGGCTTATCTCACCGGATTCAAATGGGCGTTGGCGCATCACTATCAATATATTTTTGAAATGGACGCCGATTTCTCACACAACCCCGACGACCTGCCCCGCTTGTATGAGGCGGCAGTCAATGGCGCCGACGTGGTAATCGGCTCCCGTTACAGCAACGGCATAAGTGTGGTGAATTGGCCGATAGGTCGCGTATTGATGTCTTATTTCGCTTCAAAATATGTGCGCTTTGTTTTAGGCGTGAAAGTACACGATACGACCGCCGGCTTCATTTGTTACCGGCGCCGGATATTAGAAAAAATCGATTTGGATCATATCCACATGAAGGGTTACGGGTTTCAAATAGAAATGAAATACACGGCTTATAAGTTAGCTGGTAAATTACAGGAAATACCGGTCATCTTTATCGACCGGAAAGAGGGCGCATCAAAAATGAGCGGCGGGATTTTTAGCGAAGCTTTCTGGGGCGTAATCAAATTGCGATTTAGGACAATCAAAAATAAAACCGGAGCATGAAAACACATCTTACCAATGCCACTATTATCAACGAAGGAAAACGTTTTTCCGGAGGAGTAGTGATTGAGAACGACACGATACAAACGGTGTACGAAGGCCGTCCCGAATTTCCGTCCGACGGCGAAATGATTGATGTGGCAGGCAAATGGCTGTTGCCCGGCGTGATTGACGATCATGTGCATTTCCGCGAGCCCGGCGCCACCGGTAAAGCCGGTATCGCTTCGGAAAGCCGCGCTGCGGTGGCCGGCGGCGTGACCTCGTTCATGGATATGCCCAACAATACGCCGCCCGCCACAACAATAGAACGGTTAGAGGCCAAGTATGCCCGCGCCGCCGAGGTTTCATTAGCCAACTATTCGTTTTACCTGGGCGCCGGCAATGACAACCTTGCGGAAATAAAGAAAATCAACCCGCATACGATTTGCGGCGTAAAGGTTTTTTTGGGCTCCTCGACCGGAAACATGCCGGTGGATGATGATAAGGCTTTGGCCGCTATTTTCGAGCAGTCGCCGGTATTGATAGCCGCACATTGCGAAGACGGAAGTATCATAAAAAATAATTTGCAAAATTTCATTGCCCGTTTCGGCGAACAGCTTCCACCCGCCTATCACGCGCTCATACGCAGTGAGGAGGCGTGTTTCCGCGCCACAGGGAAAGCGCTCGATTTGGCCGTAAAATACCACAGCCGTTTACACATCCTGCACCTGAGCACCGCACACGAGGTGCGCAATTTTCCGCAGGAGGAACATATCACCGCCGAAATATGCGTACACCACCTTTGGTTTTCCGATGAGGATTACGACCAATTGGGCAACCTCATCAAATGCAATCCCGCCATTAAAACCATTGACGATTGCGAGGCCTTGCGCAAAGCGGTGTTCAGCGGACAAATTGCAGTAGTGGGCTCCGATCACGCGCCCCACCTACTGCAAGAGAAACAGCAAGCATACCTGCAAGCGCCGTCGGGTATTCCCATGGTTCAGCACACGCTGCCGGCCATGCTTGAGCTATGCCGCAGGAACTTTTTCACGCCCGAGCTCACGGCAGAACGCATGTGCCATGCCCCCGCCCGCCTGTTCAGCATCAAAAAGCGCGGTTTCATCCGCGAAGGGTATTACGCCGACCTGGTTGTGGTTGACCCAAATTCGACGTACATCGTAAGCAAAGACAACATTCATTACAAGTGCGGATGGTCGCCTTTTGAGGGGCAGCCATTCCACGCCAACGTCACCCACACGTTTGTAAATGGACATTTGGCCTATCATAACGGACAATTCGACGACACACGCAAAGGCCAGCGGTTGTACTTTGAGCGGTAATATTAAAAAAATCCGTATACATCCGTTAAACCCGTATCTCACGCGAATATTAATATTTTTTCGAATATAAAAGAATATTTGCAGCTTTGCCGTTTGAATATATTGAAAGTGGCGGATTGCCCGAACTGTTTACGTTGTCGAATGAAGAAACGCGGCGAAATTATGTTTCGGCAGTGAAAGATACGGTTTTGTTGCGAAACATTATTCAGCGGCAGAATATTAAAGATGCAAAACTTTTGGAAGATATCCTTGTGTATCTGGTAAATAATGCTTCAAATTTGGTTTCAATGACGAATATCGTCAATTATTTTAAGAGCAAAAACCGAAAAACGACCTACGATACTGTTTCTAACTACGTCGGCCTCATTGAAGATGCGTTTCTACTTCATAAGGCAGCGCGTTACGATGCCCGTATGGACATTAAATTTATCCCCTCAGGGCAACCGCCCGCCCACGTTCAGACAAGGCCCTACCCTGCCCGTTTTATCCCTTGAGGCGCTGGCCTCACCTTTGTCACGGTCACGCCGTTCTGTGCCGAAAGCGTCAAAGGACAAAATAATAGTGGCAGCAGTTGATGTTTCTAAAAAAATTGGTTTTCATATTTTTACAATTAAGAATTAACAAATTAAAAAAGGCCACTTGTACACCACAGATGATAAATAAGAAGAAGAACTAATTTTACAAGCAGCCCTTATCAATGAACAATTAACAATGAATAATGAACAATTTTTTCGCTTAACCCTTAACCTGTATTTCATTAGTCACATTGGCACATTAAACAATTAATCACATTCATTAGTCACATTGGCACACTATAATCCCATATCACAAATACATTGTAATATATATTTCAAATATAGAATAAAAACAAAAGATTAAAGATTACAACATGAAGAGCAAACAACAAGGAGTATAACCTTTAATCTTTTGTCGCTATTCTAAACTAAAAAGCACGAACTTAAAATATCCTAAATTGAGGTTGTACAAAACCCTATAAAACAGACAAATTAGGCCCATGCTTTTGACATAGGCGCTAACTTTAAAACTCTGTTTTATAAAAAAATTTGTACATTCCAATTTAAGAGTGCTTAAAGCTAACACGCAGGAAACATGTAAAGAACATAGTTTTACGTTGCAAGTATAAATACATTTTCTAAATATCCAAGCATGAAATTGTTAAAATATGTTATAGGTTTAATTTTTTTTCGTTACTTTGCAGCATGAAATCAATTCTTTGTGAAAAATACAACTAACGAAAAAAATACGTTCCGCACCACACGGCGCCAGCACCGGAAGGTATTGGTATTTAACGATGCGGAAAATGAGGCGATCAAAAATTTTTGCGCCAAATACAAAATTTCCAACCAATCCAAGTTTTTCCGCGAAGCCATCATCAGCACCATCCTCAGGAAATTGGAAGAAGACCACCCGAAACTTTTTTAGCCACGCTATTTCCCACCCGATATAGCGTTCCGCAACAGATTTCATGATTTCAAGATTTAAAAATTCGGGACTTCAGGAATTAAATATTTTGCGTATATTTGTAAAAAACAATTACACATGGAACACTTTAATTTGGAAAAACTCAAACTTCCTACTATAGATGCACCTGTGGCGTGGGCACAATGTTTGGGCTTTATGGATCTCACCTCGCTAAATGCCAACGACACGCCGGCTCAAATCACTACCATGACGGAAAAGGTAAACCAACTCCCCACTGCCTTTCCCGGTTTTCCCCACGTGGCAGCCATCTGTGTGTATCCCGCATTGGTGCCTGTAGTGAAGCGGGCGCTACAACTGCCGGATGTGCAAATTGCCGCTGTTGGCGCGGGGTTTCCCGCTTCACAAACATTTATTGAAGTGAAGTGCGACGAATGTAAACGCGCTGTGGACGCCGGCGCCCATGAGATTGACATTGTGATTTCGCTCGGCACATTCCTTGCGGGCGACCACAACCGCGTGCAGGAAGAGATCGGCAAAATAAAGGCGGCCATCGGCCACGCCCACCTCAAAGTAATTCTGGAAACAGGTGCGCTAACGCCCGAACAGATACGCACTGCAAGCCAAATAGCCATTGAGGCCGGCGCCGATTTCATCAAAACCTCAACCGGGAAAATGGACCCTGCCGCCACTCCCGAAGCCGCATGGATTATGGCGCATGTCATTAAAGAACATTACTTGAAAACAGGAAAAAAAACAGGCCTGAAGCCTGCGGGCGGCATCGTTACAGCCAATGACGCACTCCTCTATTATGCCATAGTTAAAGAAGTGCTGGGCTCAGCATGGCTCACACCCTCGCTCTTCCGGCTTGGCGCCAGCCGGCTGGCCAATAATCTACTTACCGGATTGACAAAAACCGCCATTAAATATTTTTAGCGCATGAAGATTATTGAATGTGTACCTAACTTTAGTGAAGGGCGCAACAGTCATATTATAAAACAAATTACCGATGCCATTGAAGAAGTGGACGGGGTATGCTTGCTCGACGTAGGTTCCGGAAAAGCCACCAACCGTACGGTAGTAACTTTTGTGGGCGAGCCGGAAGCCGTGTGTGAAGCCGCTTTCCGTGCGGTAAAAAAATCAATGGAAGTGATCGACATGGGTAAACACCACGGCGAGCACCCGCGCTTCGGCGCTACCGACGTGCTGCCGCTCATTCCCGTGTCGGGCGTCACCATGGAAGAAACCGTTGAATGGGCGCGGAAATTGGCGAAACGCATTGGCGAAACGCTGCAATTTCCCGTATATTGTTACGAATATGCCGCCTTTAGCGACGAACGCCGCAACCTGGCCTACTGCCGCTCCGGCGAATATGAAGGGTTGAAAGCCAAATTAGCCAAACCCGAATGGAAACCCGACTTCGGGCCTGCACAATTTGTGCCTAAAACAGGCGCCACAGCTGTGGGAGCGCGAAATTTCCTCATTGCCTACAACATAAACCTGAACACCACTTCCTCCCGCCGCGCCAATGCCGTAGCCTTTGACGTGCGCGAAAAGGGACGCAAGGTAAAAGATGAAAACGGGAATGAAAGCTGGAAGCCCGGATTGCTCAAATCGGTAAAAGGCATTGGCTGGTATATCGAAGAATACGGTATCGCGCAAGTGTCGATGAACCTCACCGACATCACCGCTACGCCGTTGCACATTGCCTTTGACACCACATGCACTTGTGCGCAGGCGCGCGGCTTACGTGTTACCGGATCGGAATTGGTAGGCCTCGTCCCCCTGCAAGCCATGCTTGATGCGGGACGTTATTTCTTAACGAAACAACAGCGCTCTGCCGGCATTTCCGATGAGGAAATTATAAAGATTGCTGTACGCAGTATGGGGCTTGACGAATTGACCCCCTTCAATCCGCAACAGAAAATTATTGAATATAAAATGGCCGGCGCCGGCGTGCATCCATTAGCCGACATGACGCTTACGGCGTTCGCCAATGAAACTTTGTCGGAATCACCGGCGCCGGGCGGCGGCTCAATAGCGGCTTACATGGGCGCCATGGGCGCGGCGTTAGGTGGCATGGTAGCCAACCTGTCGGCGCACAAAGCCGGATGGGATGCCCGCTGGGCAACATTTTCGGACTGGGCCGAAAAAGCAAAAACAATCATGAACCGGCTGGTGGCGTTGGTTGATGAAGACGCCAAAGCTTTCAACAACATCATGGCGGCTTTTTCGCTACCCAAAACCACCGACGCCGAAAAAACAGCGCGCAAACATGCCATTAGCGAAGCCACGCGGCAGGCCATAGCCGTTCCTTTCCAAGTCATGCACCTGTGTTTCGACAGCATGGAAGCGCTCAAAGCCATGGCCGAACAAGGCAACCCCAATTCGGTGAGCGACGCCGGTGTGGGTGCGCTGGCTGCCCGTTCGGGTGTGTTGGGCGCATGGCTCAACGTAAAAATCAACGCCGCAGGATTAGATGATAAATCCTATGTGGAAAAAGTGCTGACGGAAGGCGCTGCGTTGGTGGAAAAGACACAGGCCGCAGAAAAAGAAATCCTCGCTATCGTAGAGAAAAAAACAGGATGAAATAACACCATTTAACACTGTAAGTATTTGATATTCAGAAATATTGTATTTATATTTACGGTATAAACTTTTATGTTCTTTGCATAACAATAAGCGTTAGCTTTAAGTGCTCTTACAAATAATCGTCAAGCTCCAAAAAACAAAATAGAGGCTTTAGGTTAGCGCCCGTGTTCAAACGGCACGGGTCTAATTTGTCTATTTTGTGGGTTTTGACGAACCTATTTGTTGGGTATTTTAGATCCGTGCTTTTTTGTTTAATACCTGTTAGAAACAAATGAAAGTTGTTAGCCGGTATTTGTATTTTTCTTAATCACTTAATCCCCTAATCACTTAATCACTGTTAGTGTGTATTGCAATATATTTGTGATATGTAATATTATTGTATATATGAAATTAGTGATTAACTGTTAGTGATTAGTGGTTAACGGTTAGTGAAAAACAGGACACAGGTATAGACGGGGAACGGCGTCCGTTTCCCGGAGGGAAACCATATCGGTAGCCCCGGGTAAGGGCGCGGAGCGCCCGCCATCCGGGGCGGACATGTGCGCAGGAAAACCCGCGCGGAGAACAAACGGTGTGAATGAAGATGACAGGGTTCCGCGCGGAACAAAAAGGCAGACAATGGCACATAAATTTTCAAACAATAGGCAAAGACAATGTGCTAATGTGACTAATGAAATTCTTAACGCTTAACTAAAATGAACGCTCTGTCGCCGACACTTCTCTGCGGCAGGCATCCCGTGAGGGATGCAACCTTTGTGGCATTACCCGTTAATTGGTGTACGCATACCTGACGGCATGCGCGGGCTAATTTCCCGCGTTTTTCTACCGGGCGGAAATCCCCACGGGATCTTTTCACCTGACGTTATTAATGTTAATTCTTAATTTTAAAAATATGAAAACCATTTTTTTTTAGAAACATCAATGTGACGCGATTAATCGCATCCCTGTGTCCAATGGGGAAAACCCGCGCGGAGAACAAACGGTGTGAATGAAGATGACAGGGTTCCGCGCGGAACAAAAAGGCAGACAATAGCACATAAATTTTCAAACAATAGGCAAAGACAATGTGCTAATGTGACTAATGAAATTCTTAACGCTTAACTAAAATGAAC
>JAITIL010000010.1 GCA_031279475.1 Prevotellaceae bacterium
GTGAAACCCAAAAAATAGGTAGGACAGCGTTATTTTGTATTAATAATCGAGAAGAACTTGAAATCACAAGTTCCTATGCCCGTTAAACGTCGGCACAATAACGTGCCGGAAGCATCGTAAACAAGCAATTCACTATTGCTCGAAAAGTTATTTACTTCCGCCGTGTAAACATTGCCGGTAGCAGGGCTCACGCCGATGCTGTAGAAATAAGTTCCTGTGGCAAAATCTTTATATGTCTTTGTCGCAATATCCAGTTCATATACCTTTGCTTCCTGCGCTATGTATGACACATCAAACGTAGTCTTGTACGTATAAATTTTGTCGGCTTCCACATTGATGGCAATCTGCCCCATCCAGTCCACCGGTATGCTAATTTCCTCGACAGCCTCGTCTGTCTGCGGATTGATTTTCAGCAAACCGCCGCCGGGATAAGAGGCCCAAAGCTGGTCGCGCTTATCTGCCACCAGATGTTTTGCCCCTCCCGTAAACGCAGGTGCAATAATGGTATCTTCCATGGTTTTGGATGATTTGTTAATCACTACAACTCCTTCGCCGGTGGCAACATACAACTTGTTGCCTATTGAAATAATATCTTCGGCGTCGCTGCCGCACGGAATTTTATCAACGGCTTCTCCTGAGTAACGGTTTACACGTAACACATACGAGTTGGGATACGTCAGCCACCCGCCGCCTGCATCCTGCGCCGGCCCCCAATTGGTAATATACAAATAGTTGTCGTCCATCGCCATATAACGCGGGTCGGACAAGTCATCCTTAAAAAGTTCTGTGCCAAGCACCGTCTTCGTAACGGCATTGAACACTTCAACCTTGCCGGGGTTATTGCATATCACAAACACATTCCCATTGGACGAGGATATGGCCACAGATTGGATAATGGCGCCCAAATTATAACCATTGGCCGCATATAGCACATTATTTTCTATCTCTTGTCCCGTTTCATGATAATAAGCCAGGGTGCCGTTGCCTTCGGAAAAATTTCCCTGATTTACCACCATCATCACATTGTCGTAGGTATATTCTACCGGGTCTGACTGGAAATTGCAAGCGCTCAAATAAAATACGCCTGCAAGCAATAAAAGGAAAAATTGTTTTGTATGTTTCATATAAATTTATTTAAAGTTTCTCATTTTTAAAAATTCAACCGGAGTGTGATCATATAATTTCTTCCGGGCATGGCATAATTTTTCATGTTTTGGTAATCGGCGTCGAATAAATTGTTCACCTGACACATCAAAGATAGGAATAATTCTTCAAATTCAAAAGTATATCCCCCGGAAAAACCGACTAATACATACGGATCGAGGACGTCAAAAATGTCTGTACTGTGGCGCTGGCCTACATAATGCACAACAGCCTGCAAGAAGGTTTTTTCGTACGTTGATTTCGCCACCATATTGGCAATGTGTTTCGGCTGAAAAGCCGCTTGTTGCCCCACGCCCGTGTCGCCGGGGCGCGTGCCCTCGCGCATGATTGCCGGTGTGTAGGCATAACTGCCCGAAAGGTCTATCGCCAATTTGCGCCATTGCCGTTGCGCCTGCGCCATAACTTCCAACCCGTAGCAATCTACCACACCTACATTCTGCGGACGCCAGATAACGCCATGCTGCACACTGTTAATGGGCATTGAAGGCAGCCAGCGAATCCAGTCGGCAATGCGGTTGTAGTAGGCGCTGGTGGTTGCTTTCAGAAACCATGCAGGCCGGATATATGCATAATCAAGTCCCACTTCGCCCTCCGTGCCAATTTCGGGTTGCAGGCTTACAGGGCTTACGTTCCAGTAGCGGTCGTTTAGCGAAGGAACTTTAATGTTGCGTGAAAAAGCGCCGCGTAATTTCAATTCCTGCGTCGCCGTGTGCCACACAATGTACGACACGCCCAACGACGGCGTCAGCGGCGCCTGCACATCCGTGACCATAGTTTGCCGCAGCCCGCCGCTCATCATCCAGCGCGGCGCCGGATTCCACAGCGCCTGTACAAAAACCTCATTGCGCCATTCATTCCGGGCCTCGGCATAAGCATACACATCGGGCTTGATGTATTCGCCGTGCAGGCCCGCTTTTACCGTCCATTTTCCGAAAACACGTTCCCCCTCGGCCATCATTACTAATTTACCGGCCGCAATAATGTCTTCATGGAAACGCTCCTTGTCGCGGGCATAGCCGGCTTGCACATTCCATTTCATGGCGCCGCCTTCTCCGCTGTAATTTAACAGTGCACGAAGATTGCGGTCGTAAATATCATCATAGTGCGCAGGGGAGTCATTCATTGCAATCATGGGTTGTATCTCACGGTAAAAATCCATGTACCAAAAACGCGCCGACAATAAATGTTTATCACCGGCACGGTAATATATTTCCTGCAAGACGCCCCAGTTCCGGTATGCTGCATTCTTTAAAGTATCCCTGCGGTGGTTGGGCGTATTGGTGTTTGCAAACGTGTAATGATTTTCGGCCTTCGTGTAGAGCACGCTCGAGCGGCTTTCCCAACGTTTTCCCGACCAGCGCAATACCGCGCCCGTAAACGTGTAGCCATAACTTCCTATTGTTTGCCTGATGTCGGCGTGCAGGCCTCCGTTAAACTTGGGCAGGGTTTTCAGCTCAATACTTCCGCCCAGCGCCCCGCTACCATACAGCACGCTTTCCCCGCCGGTGTGCACTTTCACTTCGTCGAAGAAAAACAAAGGCAGGTGGCTGAAATCACTTTCTCCCATGGTGGGCACATTCAGGTTAAATCCGTTCCACTTCAATACGGCATGCGAGGCGGCCGTGCCCCGTAAGGAAATAGACGACTGCATGCCTTTTCCCTTTTCTTTGAAATGTATGGCGGTTTGCGTTTGCAAATAATCCGACAGGTTGAAGTGTTGCACCGGCGCCAGTTCTTTGCTTTTGAAATACAAGGCCTGTGTGCCCACGCTATACTTCTCGGCAGGCAGCGCCGGCGGCGCATATCTGAATATTACCACCTCATTCAACACGTGTGCGGTGGTGTCATGTTCCGGCAATACGGCAACTGCGCTACCCGCGCAAGGGTAATAAAGAAGAATTAAAACCGAATAAAAAAGAAGTCTTTGTCGCATCGTACCTTTTGCCCGAAAGTGTAGAATCAATAATATTTTTTATGTATAGCAGCAGGACAAAAGTAACCACAATCTTTGAAATCACCAAAAACGATGTTAATGTGCTAATGTGGCAATGTGTTAATATGATTAATGAAAAGGCAGATACTGAAACATGGATTTTTAGATGTTAGACAAACGCTAAACTATTAGTTCTCAGTTAAAATGGCTAAACATCTAAATACCTAATATAAAAAAATATGAAAACAACAATGAGCAAACAATTTTAGTCATAGTGGCGTAAAAATAAAACATCCACCCTGAGCGCGCTGTTCCAATGGGAAGCGGGATGGATACGTTGCCGCAAAGATAAAATCAATTTTTGAATTGATAAAATATTTTACCTGCTTCTTTGGGCAAAGGGATAACTCATAATTTGAATTTTTTATGTAAATTTACAGTCGATTTCAAAATTCTACTGATTGATGCGTTCTTCCACAGCTTGAGATTTACAAAAAGGAGAGGAAAGGCAGTGAATTTTCATTATCTACCAAATAGTTTGCCAATTTTTCTGCATGTACTATAAATGCCCTCCACGTCCATACCGCACTCGGCATGCAGTTGGGCGACAGCGCCTTGTTCTATGTAGTAGTCGGGAATACCGATGCGGGTTACCGGAAGCAGATAGCCGTTTGCCGTAAAAAACTCGGCCACCGCGCTACCCAAGCCGCCAAGTACCGTGCCATTTTCAACGGTAATCACGTGTTTATATTTTTGTCCGGCTTCGTGTAATATTTTTTCGTCGAGAGGTTTCACAAAACGCATATCGTAGTGCGCTATGGCTACATTTTCGGCAGCCAATCGCTCAAGCGCCCTGGAAACTTCATTCCCGATAGCGCCGATACTCAACACGGCCACATGGTTGCCGTTGCGCAATTTGCGGGCCGTACCCAGCGGTACAGGCTCGAATGGCCGGCGACTCCAATCCAGTCCCACGCCCGCCCCCCGCGGGTAACGAATGGCAAAAGGCCCATACCCCGGCAGCTGCGCCGTGTACATCAAATTGCGCAACTCCACTTCATTCATTGGCGCCGACACTATCATATTCGGAACACAGCGTAAATAGGCCATATCGTAAGCGCCATGGTGTGTGGCGCCATCCTCGCCCACCAATCCACCGCGGTCGAGACAAAACACCACCTGCAGATTTTGTATGGCCACATCGTGAATCACCGAATCAAAAGCACGCTGCATGAACGACGAATAAATATTGCAAAACGGCAACAAGCCTTGCGCCGCCAAGCCCGCCGAAAACGTTACGGCATGGGCTTCGGCAATACCCACATCAAACGCGCGATGCGGCATTTGTTCCATCATCAGGTTGAGCGAACATCCCGTAGGCATGGCCGGTGTAATTCCTACAATCCTTTCATTTTTCCCGGCCAGCTCAATAATCGTTTCACCAAACACATCCTGATAACGCGACGGCATGCCTTTCACTTTAATCCGCTGCCCCGTGTCTTTATCAAACAATCCCGGCGCATGCCAATCGGTCTGGTTTTCCTCAGCCGGTTTGTAGCCCTTTCCTTTCGTAGTCACCACATGCAAAAGTTTAGGCCCGTCAATCTCTTTCAACGATTTGAGCACCGACACCAAATAAGGAATATCATACCCGTCAACAGGGCCGAAATAGCGGAAACCCATAGCCTCAAAAAGATTACTCCGTTTAAAAACCACCTGTTTTACGGTGGCGGAAACGCTCCTGATGGCGCGGCGCACAGCGTTTTGCCCCAGCACATTCCACACTTTTGTCTTGAATCGGTTGTACCGTGCCGATAGCGTGAGTTTCATCAGATAATGGTGCAATGCGCCCACATTTTCATCAATGGAGATATTGTTGTCGTTCAGCACTACCAAAAGGTTAGACTGCATCGCACCGGCATTGTTTAAACCTTCAAAAGCCAATCCTCCGGTTAATGCGCCGTCGCCAATTACGGCAACAGTTTGCTGTTTTATCCCCTGTATTTTGGCCGCTGTGGCCATGCCCAGCGCCGCCGAAATCGACACCGACGAATGTCCGCCGCCGTACGGGTCATACGCACTTTCGCTACGCCGCGGAAAGCCACTAATTCCATTGTACTTACGGTTTGTATGAAACACTTCGCGCCGGCCGGTCAATATTTTATGGGCATAAGCCTGGTGCCCCACGTCCCAAATCAGCTTGTCGTGAGGCGTATCAAACACATAATGCAAGGCTGCCGTGAGCTCCACCACGCCTAAACTGGCGCCAATGTGTCCCGGATTTTCAGCACAAGTATCAATGATACAATTACGCAACTCGGCGCATACTTCGGGCAATTCCGAAAGTTTTAGTTTCCGCAGATCCCCCGGGCTATTTATTGTGTGCAGTAAAGTTACCATATCAAAATCTTACAAAGGTATAAAAAAAGAGCGACATCATAAATAATATGAATATTTTTTTGTATTTTTGTGGAACTAAACATACAACGTTTATGCAACTTTCATCCCTTACTGCCAATTCTCCTATCGACGGCCGCTACCGGCAACAAGTAGAAGGATTATCGGATTATTTTTCGGAATTTGCACTGAACCGTTACCGGGTAATGGTTGAAGTGGAATACTTCATTGCCCTCTGCGAGCTGCCCATTCCTTCGCTAAAGGACTTTTGCCACAAAGATAAACTCCGGGAACTTTATGAAAATTTCACCGTACAACAAGCCGGTGAAATAAAAACCATTGAGCGCACAACCAATCATGATGTGAAGGCGGTAGAATATTTTATTAAAAGATTTTTCGACGAACAGGGATGGCATTCTTTTCGTGAATTTATTCATTTCGGATTAACCTCCCAAGACATTAACAACACAGCCATTCCGCGCAGTTTGAAAGATGCTTTGGAGGCTATGTATTTTCCCTTGCTGAATCATCTTGTAAACACATTAAAACAATTGTCGCAGGAATGGGCGGCGATTGCCATGCTGGCGCATACGCACGGCCAGCCGGCCTCCCCTACCCGTTTGGGAAAAGAAATCATGGTGTTTGTGGAACGCTTAACGCAACAAATTGCGTTGGTAAAACAAATTCCTTTCTCGGCTAAATTCGGCGGCGCCACCGGCAATTTCAACGCCCACGCGGCCGCATATCCGGCCATTGACTGGAAAAATTTCGCCGACCGGTTCATACACTCCCTGCATTTGCACCGGCTGCATTATACAACGCAAATTGAACATTACGATAACATGTCGGCCCTGTTCGACGGGCTAAAACGCATTAACACCGTCCTGCTCGATTTTTGTCGCGACATGTGGACGTATGTTTCCATGGAATATTTCAAACAAAAAATAAAACCGGGCGAAGTGGGCTCATCGGCTATGCCCCACAAGGTAAACCCCATTGATTTTGAAAATGCGGAAGGGAATATTGGAATCGCCAATGCACTGTATGAACATTTTTCCGCCAAGTTGCCCGTATCGCGCCTGCAGCGCGATCTCACCGACTCTACCGTACTGCGCAACATTGGCGTTCCCATAGCACACAGTGTTATTGCGCTCAAATCTATAGAAAAAGGCATCGGCAAACTCCTCATCAATCAAACAGCTATTGATAAAGACTTGGATAATAACTGGGCGGTAGTGGCGGAAGGTATCCAAACCATCCTGCGGCGCGAAGGCTACCCTGACGCCTACGAAGCGCTGAAAGCGCTTACCCGCACCAACGCGTACATTACACAAGACAGCATCCGTCAATTTATCGACACCTTAGGCGTGGACGACGCCGTGAAAAAAGAGCTGCTGGCCTTGTCGCCGCACACTTATACGGGGATTTAGGATGATGACGGCGTTCCGTGCAAAACGAAAAAAGGTTGTCCATTTTTTTTTTGAACAACCTTAGTCCCGTTTCAGGTTGCAAGATTGCCTTTCCGCGAGGAAGACACAGGATTTGCAGGGAAACGATTTTTTCAATCCAATTTATTTATTGTTGTTGTTTGCCAATTAATCACATTAAACAATTAGTCACATTAGCACATTATAATCCCATATCGCAAATATATTGTAACGTATATTTAAAATGTAGGATATTTAGACATAAGATTATCTGATTATAGATAAGCTACAAACAGCAGGGTCCTGACCTTTAACTTTCATGCTATCAGACAACTTTCATTTGTTTTCTAACAGGTATAAACTTAAAAAGCACAGACCTAAATATCCTATACTAAGGTTCTACAAAACCCGACAAATAGACAAATTAGGCCTATGCTTTACATAAACGCTAACTTTAATGCTCCATTTGTCCAAAGAATTTGTAGATTTTAGTATAAAAGCGCTTAAAGCTAACACGTAGAAAATATGCAAAGAACACAGTTTTACGCTACAGATATAAATACAATTTCTAAATATCCAAACATGTAATTGTTAAAATATGTTATGTGGATTTAATTTTTTTATTTTCTCTTATAAACTATCCTTGTTTTTTATGCGTCTGTGGGGTAAATCCGGAAAATTCAGCTATCTTTGTATGGTAATGCAGCATGTATAAATGGCCAAAGCAGGATTAAAAGATATTATCGCCAACACCGGACGCATCCTTTCCGACTTGAAGAAGAAAATCTACAAGCCGGTGTACCTGCTGATGGGCGAGGAGCCTTACTTCATCGACCTGATCAGCGACTACATGGCGGCGCATATCCTCACCGAAGAAGAACGCAGTTTCAACCAACTGATATTATACGGAAAGGACATCAACGCCGTGCAACTTGTCGAAACCGCCCGCCGTTTCCCCATGATGAGTGCGCAACAAGTCATTATTGTGCGCGAGGCCCAGCAGATGAAGAACATTGACATGCTGGAAATTTATGCCAAAGCCCCCATGCCTTCTACGATTTTGGTGATTTGCCATAAAGGAAAACCGGTAGACAAACGCAAAGGGTTCTACAAAACCGTGCTGAAAACAGGCGAAGTGCTCGAAACTGCACAGTTATACGACAACGAAGTGGCTGCATGGGTAGCTACGTATTTAAAGGAAAAACACGGAACTATTGACGCAGCGGCAGGAGCCATACTGGTAGAATATTTAGGTAACGACCTTTCTAAAATAGCGAATGAGCTGGATAAACTACTCACGCTATTACCCGAAAATAATAAACACATTACCAGCGAACAGATTGAGAAAAATATTGGCATCAGCCGGGAATATAATGTGTTTGAACTCAACAAAGCCATTACACAACGCAATAGCCAAAAGGCTTTCCGCATTGTACAACATTTTGCCAAAAATCCAAACGACAATCCTATCGTGGTCACTCTTGGCGCTTTATTTGCTCATTTTTTAAAGATTTTGAAGTTTTATCTTTTAAAAAGAAAATACCAGGGCGCCAATCCTCCACCCGGAGAAATAGCTACGGTCTTAGGCGTCAACCCTTATTTTGTGAGAGATTATGAAGAGGCCGCACGGAACTACGCTTCTGCAAAAACCGTAGAAATTATATCCCTGCTACGTGAATACGACATGCGGAGCAAAGGGCGGAACAACGGCGCCGCCGACCACGGCGAACTGCTTCGTGAATTAGTGGCTAAAATACTGTATTAAGCCTACAGCGCCTCCATCATTTTATTAAAGCAATGCCGGCAAAGCGGCTCATACGTGTCTTTCTCGCCCAGCACAACCAATTTGTTATTATCCGTCAAGCGGTGCGAATGATGCGCCAAGTTGCCGCAACGCATACAAATAGCATGTACTTTGGTGACGTACTCGGCCATAGCCATTAAATGCGGCACAGGGCCGAAAGGTTTACCCAAATAGTCCATGTCCAGCCCTGCCACAATCACCCGGACGCCGCTGTCGGCCAATTCCTTACAAACAACAACCAGGTGATTGTCAAAAAATTGCGCCTCATCAACACCCACCACATCCACTTCGCCGGCGAGCAGCAAAATACTCCCCGACGACTCTACCGGTGTAGAACGTATGGCATGGTCGTCGTGCGACACCACTTCCGTTTCGGAGTAGCGCACGTCAAGAATCGGTTTAAAAATTTCCACCCTTTGGTTGGCAAACTTGGCCCTTCTTAGCCTGCGGATGAGTTCCTCTGTTTTTCCCGAGAACATCGAGCCGCATATTACTTCAATCCAACCAGGATTTTTCGCATTTTCTAAAAACATTAATAAAAAAAATGTATATTTGTCGTTCGAAGTAAATTGTATTTTACAAAGATAAAAAAATATCACCATGGTAACGAAAGAAGATATTAACAAATTAGCCGCCACCCTTTCCGAAATAACGAAAACCTTGCATAATGCTACAACATTAGCAAATGGCGCGGTAGAAGAAACCGGAAAATTACAAGAAAAAATCTCGGCACTATCTCAAGAAAAGGAGAAATTATTAGCTGAGATAGAAGAATTACAAGAAGAAAAAGCGCAATTGATTGATTTCTTACAAAAAACCAAGGAAAGTCTGGACGTAAAACGGAAAGAGATATTACGTGAATTAGAGGAAGAATTATTCAAAAAAATAGACAGTTTGAAACCTGCGGCGGATGATAAAATCACATTGAATAGTGGCAGAGGACAAGAAACGACAACTAAAACTCCTGCAAAGAAAGAGTTTCCGGCTACAGATAAAAAAACAATAAAAAAGCCGGCGAATGCCCCTGCAATAGTCGATCAATTTGAAGCGCAAGCTTCCATCAATGACACAATTACCAAATCCGATCCGGCTATCACGATACGACAGCCCATTCACGACATTGCAAAAGCAATAGCGATTAACGACCGTTTCCTGTTTATCAGGGAATTGTTTGACGGCAATGCCGCACTTTTTTCTCAAACGGTAAACAAGCTAAATACGGTGAACAACTTGGAGGATGCAAAAAAATATATTCAAACTGTGGTAAAAAACTGGGACGACACCTCCGAGCCTGCCCAACTTTTCTTATCCATAGTGCAACGCCGCTATTTATAAAAACAACCGGTTATGGCGAAGTTGTATGTTGTACCTACGCCTATCGGCAATTTGGAGGATATCACATTCCGGGCGCTTCGTATTCTAAAAGAAGTTGATTTGGTATTAGCCGAAGATACCCGCACGTCATCCGTACTGTTCAAAAAATATGACATTACCACCCGCTTGTTCTCCCATCATAAATTTAATGAACACCGCACCGTAGCCGAACTTGCCGGCCGTATTGCCGCCGGCAGTAACATAGCGCTTATCAGCGACGCCGGAACGCCCGGCGTCTCCGACCCGGGATTCTTACTGGTGCGCACATGTATTGCCCAAGGGGTTGAAGTGGAATGTCTGCCCGGCGCTTCGGCGCTTATTCCCGCGCTAATCAATTCGGGGTTGCCCTGCGACCGGTTCTGTTTTGAAGGATTTCTTCCACAAAAAAAAGGACGGCAAACCCGTTTGGCCGAACTTGGTAAGGAAGAACGTACGATGGTATTTTACGAATCCCCCTTCCGTTTAGTAAAAACACTCACACAACTGGCGGCGGCTTTCGAACCGGAACGCCAAGCCTGCGTATCACGCGAACTCAGCAAACTGCATGAAGAAAACCGGCATGGCACGCTTGCTGAACTAATTGCATATTACAGCGATACACATCCAAAAGGAGAAGTTGTGATTACTGTGTCCGGGAAAAAATTTTGAGGTTACAAAAAAGATTCTTACTTTTGTAGCATATACCACTCTTGTTGATCCATAACCACTGATAAAATGAGCGCTACAGACCTGCAAATTATTCAGAATAAGATTTATGAAGTCAGAAGTTGCCGTATTATGTTAGACAGTGACCTTGCTGAACTTTATCAAGTTGAAACCAAAGTTTTAAAACAGGCGGTGAGGCGTAATATTGACCGGTTCCCTCCCGATTTCATGTTCGAGTTAAGCGAAAATGAGTGCAACTCATTGAAAAACAGCTTGAGGTCACAAATTGTGACCTCAAAGGAGCCCTCTAAAGGCGGCTCCCGTTACATGCCATTTGCCTTTACGGAACAGGGTGTGGCCATGTTGTCATCTGTGCTCAGAAGCCCCACGGCAATAGCGGTAAATATCGCTATCATGCGCGCCTTTGTCCTTTTACGGCAGATGGCCACCGAATATTCCGAACTGTTAAAGCGGATTGAAGATTTAGAAAATAGTACAGACGCCCAGTTCAGCGAAGTATATGCGGCACTTACAAAAATATTAAGTACGCCCAATCCTCCGCCACGAAAACCCATTGGCTTTATCACTCAAGCGTCAAAACAAAACTCACAATGAAAAAATTCTTCTTTATTTTCTTGCGCTTCTCCCGCAATGAACAATTAGGGTTAGTGTTGTTGTTTATATTGGTGCTTACGGTGCTCCTTGCACCTCAATTCTTTTCCCCGCCCGCTGCCGGCGCTTTTCACTATGACTCCATTATCCGCCGTATTGACAGTCTTACAATACCATCCGACCCGCCCTCATCTTTCCTGACACGTGCAGGAGTTACAAGGCAAACCCGCACTTCGCCCACGCCAAAAACGGCTAATATTCCCTCTGCACAACAGACCTACACTCCTTTTACCCGCGACAACCTTAGTAAGCCTGTTATTGAGCTTAACACGGCCGACACTACCGCGCTCCGTCTTGTCCGCGGCATCGGCGCTTATTTTGCCCGCAGCATTGTGACCTACCGTGAACGGCTGGGCGGCTATGCACACATTCAGCAATTGCTTGACCTTCGGGGTATCGACCCCGAACGCTTAGCGCAATGGACGCCGCAGCTCACCCTCGACACCACCAAGATTGTCAAAATTTATCTTGCTACCGCCGATGAGCAAATTTTACGACAACATCCCTACATTGGCTATTACGCCGCACGCGGCATCGTTCACTTTCGCACTACACAAGGGGCGCAAGCCTGTACACTCCGCGCCTTAGTGGAAAACAACATATTAAATGATGACGCGGCACAACGGCTCAAGCCCTACTGCGAGCCATAAAGCTATCCTTATAAATTATGGTAACGAGATTTTTTATATATTTGCCCCGAATTAACAAGAAACAGGATGAATATATTCGGGCAAAAAATACCGACTTACGTGTATGCAAAAACAAACATGATTCGTTTGATTGTATTCACTGCTCTTTTTGCGTTGGTTTTTATCAATATTTATAAGCCTCGCAGCTCTTTTTACTGGTACAATGTGTCGGAATTCAACTATCTGATTTATTCCAGCCTTGTTATTTTAACCGGCGTGCTGGTAGTGGTAATCAGCCGTATGGCGATGTATTATTGGGGGCGGAAGCACGAAATAGGGCTTCAGGTTTACGTACTTTGGGTACTGCTGGAAATATTTTTTATGGCGTTGTTTTTCACTATTTATACGGCCTACTTAAATCCGGAACGCGACTATTTGGGAATATTCAGGGAATCACTAATCAATACTTCTCTGGTGTTACTATTGCCTTATTCGGTGTTGCATTTGTATTTTGCCTACAAGGACAAAGAAAAAAAGTTAAGCCAAATAGAAGAAGAGCGATTGGTAACCGCCGGCAAGCAAAATATCTATTCCTTTTATGATGAAAAAGGAGCATTGCGCCTGTCGGTAACCAAAGAGAACCTGCTCTATATTGAATCGGCCGACAATTATGTGGAAATTTGGTACCTGAACAAGGAAGCGCCCACAAAATTGGTAGTACGGAATTCGTTAAAAAATGTAGAAAAGAACTTGGCCAACACGAATGTAATTCGCAGCCACCGGTCATACATTGTAAACTTGGAAGCAGTGAAAGTCATTCGCCGGCAGAAGGACGGCATCTACATGGAATTCGGCATTGACCGTGTGCCGGACATTCCCGTTTCGGAACGCTACAACAAGAAAATCACCCACTGGTTTACGACCTGTCCGGCATAAAAAGAGCCGTCCGGTGGGGCGCTCTTTTATGTGCAAATCCAATCTTAGCCGGTCAAAACGCTTTGCAACAAATACACCAATGCGCCGCCGAGAAATCCGCAAAACGCCAGCCAGCTGATGTTTCGCAAATACCAGATAAAGTCAATCTTTTCTATCCCCATGGCGGCTACGCCCGCCGCAGAGCCGATAATCAGCATGGAGCCGCCGGTGCCGGCGCAATAGGCAATAAAATCCCAAAAAGCATGGTCGGTGGGAAAGCTATACATGGCTTGTGTCGCCGCCACCAAAGGAACATTATCCACAATGGCCGACAACACGCCAATAAGCATAATGATAATATTATGGTTTTTCACGGTATGGTCTAACCAGTACGTTACCTTGTCAAGCATGCCGATTTCTTTCAGCGTGGTGATGCAAAGCAGGATGCCCATAAAGAAGAACACGCTCGACATGTCCACACGGCGTATGGCATGCAGCATGGCATAACGATATTGTTCGTTGGAAGGGCGCTTGTGCGACACGTATTCCATGTAAATCCACATCACACTTAGTCCGAACAGTATGCCCATGAAAGGCGGAAGATGGGTGACGCTTTTAAACACCGGCACAAAAAGCAACGCGCCGATGCCAAGGAAGAAAATGGTATTGCGTTCCCTTACGGTAACCCCTTGCGTGACGCTGATGTTTTTCAACGGTGGCGTCCTCACGTTTCCCTTAGCCGTAATGGTTAGTAGAATTAACGGGATGAGCATGCACACCAAACTGGGAAGCAGAAGTTCCCCCATAATTTCCACGGCCGTAATCTGTTTTCCGATCCACAACATGGTGGTGGTGAGGTCGCCGATTACCGTCCATGCCCCGCCGGCATTCGCCGCAATGATAATCATACCGGCCATTATCAGGCGGGTACGCCGTTTAGCCACTAATTTCCGCAATAATGAAATAAGTACAATTGTCGTAGTAAGGTTATCCAATACCGCCGACAGGAAGAAAGTAATCAGGCTAACCGTCCATATCAACTTGCGCTTGTTGGTGGTTTTAATACGGTCGGTGATAATGCGGAATCCGTCGTACGAGTCAATGGCCTCCACGATGCTCATGGCGCCCAGCAGGAAGATGAGTATGCCCAGTATCTCGCTCATGTTATCAAGCAGCACCTCCGACACCATGTCTTTGTCAACGATAGAAAAAGAATAAAGGCTCCAGCAAACGGCGCACGTCAATAATGCGGATGCCGCTTTATTGATTTTCAACGGATGCTCGAATGCGATAGCTAAATAACCACAAATAAAAACCGTAACAATAATTAACTCTAACATAACTTCATCACTTCTTTTGGTCTATACAAAAAAAATAAACCGCTCTATAAGCAGTTTATTTCGTCTCATTTGTGACCTCGACAGGATTCAAACCTGTAACCTTCTGATCCGTAGTCAGATGCTCTATTCAGTTGAGCTACGAGGCCTTTTAAGCAAGGATTTATTCGCTTTTACTGCTCTCCGCTTCGGTATAGAGCGCATCCGTTATAAAATTCCTCTTCTTTTCCTTAATGCGGGCTTTCTTTCCGGTAAGATTACGAAGATAAAAAATACGTGCACGGCGCACTTTACCCGACTTGTTCAATTCAATACTTTCAATAAACGGAGAAGCAATAGGGAAAATACGTTCTACGCCTATGCTGTTAGACACTTTACGCACCGTAAATGTTTGGGTTGAGCCGGCGCCTTTACGCTGGATACACACCCCGCGGAACTTTTGCAAGCGCTCTTTGTTTTCTTCCTTGATGCGGTAAGTGACGGTAATTGTATCGCCTGCTTTAAATACGGGGAACGTTTTTTGTTCTCCGGCAAAGGCTTGTTCTGCAATCTTAATAAGGTCCATGTCAATCATTTTTGTGCAACATTATTGACTCTTTCGTTCTAATAAGCGGTTGCTTTTTTACATTTCGGGTTGCAAAGTTAGCTTTTTTTTATGAATTTGCAAATTTTTTTGCTATTGTTTAATTTCTTGCAATTTTTCTCCTGCGTCATACACAATGGCTTTGTACCACGATTGCGGGTATGGCGGCTGGCTCGGCGAGGCCGGAAGCCCAAACGCATTGCGCTTGAATTTCCCGTCGGGCGTTTCTTTTTTGACATTGCCGTCGGCATATTTCACCAAAAGGTAGGCGTCGAGTTGTTTCCAACGCGCCATGAGGTCATTGGCCGCTTTTACCGAATAGTCGGTAAGCACTTTCACGACGGCGCTCGTGTTATTTTTGGATTTGTTATACAACGCCAACGCTTTTTGGTCGATTTCCTTTACCTTTTCGGCCTGCGTTTTTTCCCAGTCTTGTTGCACTTTTTGGATTTCGGCGCTCACAGCGTCATAGCGCAGGTAGGCGAAGTGCGTCACGCGGGTGAAGAGCCAAAACGCAGCGGTTTCGGAATATGTGAGCAGGTCGCCGTTGCCCACGGCAAACGGTTGGGGGACGGTGGTACTGCTGCAATAAACAGGCGTTAAGCAAGAGGTTGCCGGATCGTCAACCGAGAACCAGAAGACGCCGCCAATTGCGGCAGGCAGCCAACTGCGGCATTGCGCCACATACCACCAGCCGGTTTGCTGGGTGGCGATAGCGCGTTCATGTATAAATGTCGTACCATTGTAATTCCACTCCATAGGACGCCAGCGGTAAGGCAGCTTAAACGGGCCGGCGCCGACGTCGGCAGTCATGTCGAGCGGCGTACCCTCAAAATGGTTGCGCATGGCATGCGCCACATCGTGCAAATCAAGTTTGCGGTCGGGCTTAATGTAAAGCGGCATGCGGTTTTTCAGGTTTTTCCCCATGGCATAGTCCAAGTGGTTATCCATACTTTTGTCATATTCCCTGAAAAACGACCACACACGGGCGTCGCAGAAGCGCGCACCGCCGAAGTCAACCGGATTATAAGTGTCCGAGAAACTAAATTCCTCGTCTTTTCCCGAAAAGTATCCTTTTTCCCGCGCCACGCTAATCACATCGTGCGCATACACAATTTCCACCGCCGGTTCAAATATCCTGTCGATATTTTTTGAGCTGATAGACGTGGTCCCGTTTTCCAAAGGGAACGTTTGAATACGCGCCTGGTTGGCGTGTCCGCTGATATATCCATCGGGAATACGCACGGCCACCCACACGGCGCCCTTGTTGCCCGGACCTTTGCCAATCATTTCAAGAATCCATGCTTCATTGGGGTCGGCGATAGAAAACGACTCGCCGCTGGAATAATAGCCATACTCCGCCACCAGGCCGGTCATTGTCTTCACGGCTTCGCGTGCGGTTTTCGCACGGGCAAGCGTCACGTAAATAAGGCTTCCATAGTCCATAATTGCGGTCGTGTCGATGAGTTCCGTGCGGCCGGTATAGGTGGTTTCGCCAATGACTACGGAGTGTTCGTTCATGTTGCCGATGACCCGGTACGTTTCGGGCACTTCTTTAATTACGCCGAGCGGCTTTCCCGAATCCCATTCTTTGATGGCGCGCATGGCGCCCGGTTTATGCTTGGCCGCCGCCCAAAAATACAATTCGCCATACAGCGAATGTGAATCGGCCGTGTAGGTTACAAACACAGAGCCGTCTTTCGACGCGCCCTTGGTCACAATCAGGTTAGAACAGGCGTATGCGCTGCCGGCGGCAACGGCCAGATACAACAAGGTAAAAGCAAGGAGTTTCTTCATGTTTTATTAGTTAATGTGATTACAACAGAACAAATGTAGTTATTTTTGTTGAAACATCAAAATGGCGCTTACCCCTTACATTTGACATTGAGTTCCCGCACACTCTTTGTTAGTGCGTTCGTGGTTTCTTTGTAGTCGTTTCCCGAAGGGTTTTGGAAAATGCGGAGGCCAAAATAGGGCGTGGCGGCGATGATATGGTCGAAAATATCCGACTGGATGGCCTCGTATTTCAGCCACTCGGTGGTTTTGGTGAAGACATATATTTCAAGCGGTATCCCGTTTGCGGTGGGGTCGAGTTGCCGCGCCATGAGGGTGAAGCGGCTGTCTAACTGCGGATGATGCTCCAAATAGCGTTGCAGGTAGGCCCTGAACACGCCAAGGTTCGTTTGCCGCCGGCCGTTTATTTCCATCTCCGAAAGGATATTTTTCTCCTCATTCTCCCTGGTGATTTCCTCCTGTTTTCCGTCGATATAGTCGGGCAGGTATTGGATTTTGCGAAAGTGTTCCAGCATTTCGCCGTCACAAAATTTCACGCTATTCATGTCGATATAAATGGAGCGTTTAATACGCCGCACGCCCGATTCCGACATGCCACGCCAGTTTTTCACCGGGCGCGCCACCAAATCATAAGTGGGAACTGAAACAATCGTGTTGTCCCAGTTTTTCACTTTTACGGAAATCTGCGAAATTTCCATCACGGTACCGTCGGCGCCGGCTGAGGGCACTTCAATCCAGTCGCCGGGCAGCACAATGCGGTTAATCGAAAGCTGGATGCCGCCCACCAAACCGAGGATGGGGTCCTTAAAAACCAGCATAAGCACGGCAGACGCAGCGCCCAGTGCAGTGAGCAGCACATTAATTTTTACGCCTACAACGAGCGAAACGCTAAAAATGACGGCGACAATCACAATAACGGTTTGCAACGCCTGTATAATGCCCTTGATGGAACTGCGACGGGCATATTTTGTGCTTCTGTAATTGTGTTCCAGCGCGCTTAAAAACGAAATAAGGATAGCGCTTACAACGGCAACCGACAGCACATTATACACGATGACTATAAAACGACTGATATATTCCTGCGCAAGGAACAGCGTTCTAATAAACGGATTGATGAACAGCAAAGCGGGAATAAACGCCAGCCTGTGAAAAAACCGCTTTCGCAATAAATTGATATGCCATATCCCCTTTTTTTTCCCCACAAGTTTTTTAACCAGCGCTATCATGATTCGTTTGCCGGCGTAGTAAATCACATAAGCCAGGGATATCACACAAACCAGGATGATTAGGTTTGACAGGAAAACCGTCCCGGAAGCAAGGCCGAGCGACTCTAACCATTGCAAGACAAGCTGTTCTATATTTTGTATCATAAATTAACGGTATTAATCGCCACGAAGGTAGTATTTTTTTTGTAATTCCAGAATTCTTTACTACCTTTGACTATGCGTTTGATTACACCAGTTAAGTATTAAGAAATAAAAACAATGAAATATGATGTGTGTGTGATTGGCGGCGGCGGGCATGTGGGCTTACCTTTGGCTATTATGCTGGCCTCAAAGGGCAAGCAAGTGTGCGTGTATGATGTGAACGAGAAGGGCATAGCGCTTATCAAGTCGGGCGTGATGCCGTTTGTGGAAGAGGGCGCTGAGCCGCTACTGCAACAAGAGTTGGCTGCCGGCAGGCTTCATTTCTCTACACGGCCGGAGGTGGTCTCGGACAGTGAAACGGCCGTACTCATTATCGGCACGCCTGTTGATAAACATTTAAACCCGAATTTCAGTGTGCTGAGAGAAGTGATAGCTGAACTTGTTCCTCACTTTTATGACGGGCAGTTGTTGGTGTTGCGCAGTACCGTGTATCCGGGACTGAGCAAGCGGATTAACGACTGGCTTACGGAAGCGGGGAAGAATGTGCACGTAGCTTTTTGCCCCGAACGCATCCTGGAGGGGAAAGCGCTGGAAGAGCTGGAAAGCCTTCCGCAAATCATATCGTCGTTTACGGAAGAGGGCGTGCGGCGCGCGGCCGATTTGTTTTCGCTGCTCATCCGCGATTTGGTGGTGGTGCAACCCATGGAGGCCGAGCTGGCCAAGCTCTTCACCAATTCGTGGCGCTACTTGAAATTCGCGGTGGCCAACCAATTCTACATGATAGCGAACGATTATAACCTCGACTTTTATAATATCTATTATGCCATGACGCACAACTATGCGCGGACAAAAGACTTCCCGCGTCCCGGCTTCGCTGCCGGCCCGTGCCTCTTTAAAGATACCATGCAACTGGCGGCGTTCAACAACAACAACTTTCACCTGGGACATACCGCCATGCTCATTAACGAAGGCCTGCCCAACTATGTGGTGAGCCAACTTAAAAAGCAATACACGCTGTCGGAAAAGACAATCGGCATTCTGGGTATGGCGTTCAAAGCCGAAAGTGACGACGCCAGGGAATCGCTTTCCTATAAACTGAAAAAGATACTGGTTATCGAGGCCAAACAAGTGTTGTGCGCCGACCCTTACGTGAACGACCCTACGCTTGTTGATGAAAAGACTTTAATCCGCGACAGCGATATCGTCATTATTGCCGCGCCGCACAAGCGTTACAAGGATTTAAACATACAAAACAAAAAAGTAGTGGATATCTGGAATATTTTGAATAACGGGGGAAAGATATGAAAATATTGGTCACGGGCTCTGCCGGTTTTATTGCCGGTTATCTGGTAGAAGAATTGCTAAACCACGGACACGAGGTGGTGGGTATCGACAATTACAGCAAGTATGGTTTTATTGAAAAAAGTTACGATAAACATCCCAATTACAAAATAGTGAAAGGCGACGTAAAAGATGTGGCGCTGATGAAAACGCTGATTGCCGACTGCGACCAGGTGGTGGCTATTGCAGCCATGATTGGCGGAATCACCTATTTTCATGAATATGCCTACGACCTGCTGGCCGAAAATGAGCGTATCACAGCTGCAACCTTCGATGCGGCAATTTGGGCGTTTCAAGAAAAACGGTTGAAAAAAATCAATGTGTTGTCGTCGTCGATGGTGTTTGAGGGCGCTACCACGTATCCTTCGAGGGAAGGGGAGCAACTGCAATGCCCGCCGCCCTTGTCCACCTACGGATTTCAAAAGTTGGCCTGCGAGTATTTTGCCAAGGGCGCTTTTGAGCAATACCGTTTGCCGTATACCATTATTCGTCCTTTCAACTGCGTGGGGATAGGGGAGCAGCGGGCGAAGAACGAAAAGGAAATCCTTTCGGGCAATGTGAAATTGGCCATGAGCCACGTGGTGCCCGATTTGGTGCAGAAAATTTTGAAAGGACAAGACCCTTTGCATATCCTCGGCTCCGGCGAACAAATCAGGCATTATACCTACGGCGGTGATTTGGCGCGGGGAATACGCCTGTGTATCGAAAGCGAGAAGGCCGTCAATAACGACTTTAACCTTTCCACGCCGGTTTCGACCACTGTGAAAGAGTTGGCGGCGTTAATATGGGAGAAAATCAACGGCGACAAACCGCTGTCGTTTATTTCCGACAAAGCCTACGAATATGACGTGCAAAAGCGGGTGCCTTCGGTAGAAAAGGCCAAGGACATATTGGGCTTTACGGCCGACACGGACCTGAGCGCTACGCTCGACGAGGTGATCCCTTGGGTGAAACAGCAAATAACGTTAGGGAATATATAGTAGAAAATGACTGCGCTCACCATCATAATTCCAGTGTACAACGAGGCCGGCAACATCAAAACGGCCATCGACCGGATTGAGACCACAGTTTATTACCCGCATGAAGTGCACATTGTGTATGATATGGATGAAGACACCACGGTTCCGGTGGTACAGCTCATAAAAGATAATTACAAAAATGCGATAAACCTTGTGAAAAACAAGTACGGGCGCGGGGTATTGAATGCCATCAAAACAGGATTGGAAGAAGCGAAAACCGAATTTGTGGTTGTTACGATGGCCGATTTGTCCGACCCTCCGGAGGTAATCAATGCCATGATGGAAAAGGCCAAGCAGGAAGGCGCCGATTTGGTGTGCGCCTCGCGCTACATGAAGGGGGGGAAGCAATATGGCGGCCCATTTTTGAAGGGTTTGTTTTCGCGTGTGGCGGGTGTGTCCTTGCACTGGATTGCCGGTATCCCTACGCACGACATATCCAACAGCTTTAAGCTATACCGCCGCACGATGCTCGGCGCCATTTCCATGGAGAGCGCCGGAGGCTTTGAAATCGGAATGGAAATCACCGTTAAGGCTTTTCTGCAAGGGTACAAAATCGCCGAAGTGCCCACCACGTGGACCGACCGCGCCGCCGGCGCTTCTAACTTCAAACTGTGGAAGTGGCTGCCGCACTACTTGCACTGGTATTGGTTGTGCGTGAAATCGGCAAGAATGAAGAAGCCGGTATTTAAAAAAACTAAATAGCTCGCCGCATGAAAAACCCCCAAACAGCCGTAAAAATCAAAAGCAAAAAGCCACTTCTCTCTAAATGGGTGGTTACGGTCATCATTTCCCTCGCCGTTTTTTTGCTGCAAAATCCTTTGCTTATCATACTCCCCAACTTCGGCTTAGACCCGTCGTGGCAATTGGGGTTGTCTTGGGCGGTAAAGAAGGGGCTCGCCTTGGGCAGCGACTTTGCCTTTACGTATGGCCCTTTACACTTCCTCTCGCATGGCGTGATGAACCTTGGCGATCCTTCCATGTTAATGAGCGAATTTCTGATATATGCCGCCATATATTTTCTTACTGTTTTCATCATCGTGTATCAGTTGGTCGCCATGTTTTACCGGCAACCGTGGAAAACGTACTCAATCATTGATAAACTACTGCTTATTGGCGGATTGTTGTTTTTCACTTTTATGAAGATGCACTTGGGCGAGACCATACTTATCATCAATTGCATTTTGTTTATTCGATTAATCTTTGAGATTGATTGTACGA
>JAITIL010000001.1 GCA_031279475.1 Prevotellaceae bacterium
TCCAGGCTCAGGCGCAGCGTAGCGGGCGGTTGCGCAAAAGCGGCACATATATATATATGTATCCCCAGCATGACGATTATTCGCTTCATATCCGTTCGTTTTATGCTGCGAAGATAGCCACTCTCCCCGCTCCAACAGGCAAAAAGATGCCTGAAACGGAAAAAAAGGGACTTGAAATGGAAAAGGGGACGGGGAACGGATTTCCGTTACTTTGTGTTATTTGGAAGAAGATTTTAAATCAATTTGCCGCTGCACTTCATTCAAAAAGAAAGACACGAAGTCGGGGAGCGTCATCACGCCCTTGTCGCCTTCGCCCTGGCGACGCACAGCCACAGCGTTGCTCCCGGCTTCTTTTTCACCCACTACAAGGAGGTAAGGAATACGTTTCAGTTCGTTGTCACGAATTTTCTTGCCTATTTTCTCGTTGCGGTCGTCAAGCGTGGCGCGGACGTCGTGCTTCTCGAGGTTTTCCACTATCGTGCGGGCATACGCGTTGTATTTTTCGCTTACCGGCAACACCACCACCTGTTCCGGCGTGAGCCACAGGGGGAACTTCCCGGCGGTGTGCTCAATGAGCACCGCCACGAAGCGTTCCATAGAGCCGAATGGCGCACGGTGTATCATCACCGGACGGTGGCGCTTGTCGTCGGCGCCAATATATTCAAGCTCGAAACGTTCCGGCAGGTTGTAGTCCACCTGTATGGTGCCCAACTGCCACTTGCGTCCCAGCGCATCGCGTACCATGAAGTCGAGCTTAGGCCCGTAGAAAGCCGCTTCGCCGGTTTCCACCACCGTTTGCAGTCCCTTCTCGGCCGCCGCTTCAATGATGGCCTGTTCGGCCTTTTCCCAGTTCTCGTCGCTCCCGATATATTTCTCCGTGTTCTGCGGGTCGCGCAACGACACTTGTGCGATATAGTCTTTAAAATCAAGCGTTTTGAAAATGTAAAGCACAATATCAATCACCTTACAAAACTCTTCTTTCAGCTGGTCGTGACGACAGAAGATATGCGCATCGTCCTGTGTGAAGCCGCGTACGCGGGTGAGGCCGTGCAGTTCGCCGCTCTGCTCGTAACGATACACCGTGCCAAATTCGGCAAGGCGCAACGGCAGGTCGCGGTAGGTTCTCGGCTTGGTTTTATAAATTTCGCAGTGATGCGGGCAATTCATCGGTTTCAGCAGGAACTCCTCCCCTTCTTCCGGCGTGTGGATGGGCTGAAACGAGTCTTTCCCGTATTTGGCATAATGGCCGGAAGTCACATACAGTTCTTTTTGCCCGATATGCGGCGTGATGACCTGCTGGTAACCGTACTGTTTCTGTACTTTCTTCAGAAAGTTTTCGAGGCGTTCGCGCAAGGCGGCGCCTTTGGGCAGCCACAGCGGAAGCCCCTGCCCTACGCGCTGCGAGAACGCAAACAGTTCGAGTTCCTTCCCGATTTTGCGGTGGTCGCGCTTCTTCGCTTCTTCGAGCATCAGCAAATATTCATCGAGCAGCTTTTTCTGCGGGAACGTAATGCCGTAGATGCGTGTGAGCATTTTATTTTTCTCATTGCCGCGCCAGTATGCGCCGGCAATGGCCGTCAGCTTCACCGCTTTGATAAGGCTGGTGTCCATGAGGTGCGGGCCGCGGCACAGGTCGGTGAAATGGCCGTTGGTGTAGAACGTGATGGCGCCGTCCTGCAAGTCGCGTATCAGTTCGTTTTTGTAGGGGTCGTCCTGTTCCGTATACACGCTCAGCGCTTCGGCCTTGCTGACTTCACGGCGGGAGAGCGCCTGTTTCTCGCGGGCAAATTCCAGCATCTTTGCTTCAATAGCCGGCAGGTCGGCGTCGGTGATGGCGCGGTCACCCAAATCCACGTCGTAGTAAAACCCGTTTTCGATGGCCGGTCCAATGCCGAACTTTACGCCGGGATACAGGGTTTGCAAGGCCTCGGCCAGCAAGTGCGACGAGGTGTGCCAAAACGTATGGCGGCCTTCAACGTCGTCCCATTTATACAATTTAATGGCGGCGTCGGCCGTAATGGGGCGGTGCAAGTCGCATGTTTCGCCGTTCACGCCCACCGCCAGTACGTCGGCCGCCAGCCGCGGACTGACGCCCTGCGCTATTTCATAGCCGGTAATGCCTGATTCATATTGGCGTGTGCGACCGTCGGGAAAAGTAACCGTTATCATAAAAAAGAGTTAAGAATGTCACGTTATTATTATATTGCGTGCAAATATACGATTTTTTCGTTCATTATTCATTGTTCATTGTTAGAAGGGATAACCTATCCCGAAGTGGAACGCCGAATTATCGTTTTTCAACCAATCAGACATGCTAATCCATCCCTTGCCGGACGACGGGTCGTGGAGCCGCACGCCCCAATCGAGGCGGATGACGAGAAAGCCGAAATTCAGGCGCAGGCCAAGGCCGGTATTCAGGGCAATCTGCCGGTAAAAATCGCTCCATTTAAAATAAGCGCCGGCACGGCTGTCGGCGGGATTTAGCGACCAGATATTTCCGCCTTCTAAAAACAATGCACCCTCTAACGCCTTGAATATCTTATAGCGAAATTCAAGGTTGCCTTCAAGCTTCATGTCGCCTATCTGATTGGGGATAGAGAACGTGGAATCCATTGGCGCGGCGCCAGGGCCTAAGGTGCGCGCCTGCCAGCCACGCAAACTGTAGGCGCCGCCCGAAAAGTACACTTCTTCAAACGGCATCGCAATAGAATTGCCATAGCCCCGTCCAATACCGCCAAAAGCGCGGTAGGCCAGCATCACGTAATCATTAAAATACTGGTAGTACGATATATTCAAATCGGTTTTGGCGAACTGGGCATACGTGTTGCCAAATATCCGGCCGCCGTCGGACGACAACAGCCGGTCGAACAGGCTGACGGTGTTGCCGGCCGTTTCCACATTCCATCGCAGATACACGGAGTTCAACCGTTTATTGGGCTGCCGGTCGGTGTAAATCACCGAAGTGGAAAGGCCGAGCACAAAGTGATCTTCATACCGGTTGCGCAGAAACGGGTCGGTAAGGCTTTCATAAAACAGCCGGCTAAGGTTATACACATTCACAATATTAAGGCTAACGGGAACAACATTGTAGGTCATGCGAGGGGACGGACGCCAGGTGTATCCGAGGGACAGTACCATGGAGTTACGGGTATAATCGGGACGATACTGAAAGCTGTAGGATGACAAAAATTCCGTCCGCGGCATGTAACGCGACATATAATGATACAGCCACGGGAAAAGAAACTTCGGCACACTCAGCGACGGAGCGGCCGACACTTCGCTGGCACGCTGTTGCCTGTTATTCCACTTAAATTGAAAATCGCCCAGGAACGAAAGGTTCAAGTATTCGGCGCCCTTAAATAAATTTTTATGGAAATAGGATACGATGGGCGACACGCCAAACAAAGCGTTGGAGCTAACCGAAAACTCGAAGTTGGTCTTAAACCCTTGCGATTTGGCGGGCGTCAGCCTGATCAGGCAATCGACCAGCGCCTCCTCTTGCTCGCCCATCACTTCCACAAACTGGATGTTGACTACCCTGAATATATTCAAGGAAGTGAGGTTATTATACGTGCGGTTTACAAGGGTTTCATTATATGCATCGCCGGGCCTCAGGCGCAAGGCCTCCATGTACATGCCCTTTCGCAAAACAGGTTGTTCGCGATAATGCAGCGTCAGTTCGCCGTGCTCCGAAACGGGTTGCAAGGCTACGTGCTGCATAGTTTCATAATAGGAAGCATCGGCATAGGCCGCCGTCTGGTCAAAATCGCTATATATTTTTATATTTCTTATTCTATAGCGGCGTTGCGACAAGGTATCACTGCCGGAAAACACCACTTTAGTCATGGTTAATTCGGCTTGCTTGTTGTGGCCTGATGTGTCGGCAAGAAAGGTGAGTTGATTTTTCCCAAAGGCATAAAATGCCTTGTTGTGTAACAACACTTCGAGGCGTTCACGTTCTTTATCCATGCTTTCGGTCGACAGCGGGTCACCGGGCCGGAGAAGGCTGTTTACCGAATCGGCAAGAATGGCGCGCGACAGCGAATCATCGCCCAAATCGTAGCGCAGGGAGCTTATGCGTGTGACCTCGTCAGGCGTGACGGTATAGATGACCTTGGCCTTATGCCTTTTGATAACCACACTGTCGCTCACCTGTACACCGTAGTAACCGCGGCTCCGCATGTATCGTTCCAGATTGCTCTTGCTCTGCCCCACCATGTCGGGATCAAAAACAACAGGGGCTTCGCCAAGGGTGCGCATGGCTTTACCCAGCCAGCAGGAGTCACAGGGCGGCGCTGCAGCATACATGCCTAAATGAAAACGAATGCCTAAAAATATGGTTTTGTTAGCGTTTTGTTTAAGGTAGGACTGCAGTTCCTTAGGTTTTATTCCATGACTTTTCCCTTCGATTTTTATTTCATTCTCGGTAAGCCGGTATGCGTTATGCGGCAATAATGCAGCAGAACTACAAGCTGCTGCAACAAACAAAACCACCGACGCAAATACGCCGAAATAAAATCGGAAAAACCCCATCAACCCGCCTTATAATATTTAAACAAAGGTAAGAATTTTTCTAAAGTTGCAAAAATAATTAAGAAGCAAGAAATACGGCGACCAACTGTTCGGCCTGAAGTTTGGTGTTTTCGAGGTCGTCATTCACCAGTTCCACATCAAACTGCGGGGCAAAGCCGAGTTCATAGGCCGCCTTGTCGAGCCGCCGCCGTATGGTTTCCGGGCTGTCGGTAGCGCGACGCTCCAAACGTTGCCGCAGCGCCTCCAGCGAGGGAGGGCGCACAAACACGGACAAGGCTTTCCCGCCATACATTTTTTTCAGATTCAGTCCGCCCTGCACGTCAATATCAAAAAGAATGACATGGCCATTAGCCCAGATGCGCTCCATTTCGCATTTGAGCGTGCCGTAGCACAGGCCCGGATATACTTCTTCCCACTCCGCAAACGCATCGCGCTGCACACGTAATGCAAACTCATCACGGGTCAGGAAAAAATAATCTTTTGCATGTTTTTCGTCTCCCCGCGGCGCGCGGCTGGTGGCCGAGATGGAAAACTCAAGTACCGGAAAGCGTTGAAGCAAGTGTCGCACGATCGTTGTTTTCCCCGAACCCGACGGCGCGGAAAAAATAATCAGTTTATCCATCATAACACGTTTAATAGTTGTTCTTTCACCTTTTCCAACTCATCCTTCATCTGCACCACAATCTTCTGGATGCCGGCATGATTGGCCTTCGAGCCGAGCGTATTCACTTCACGACCTATCTCTTGTGCAATAAACCCTAACTTGCGGCCGGAAGCCTCTTCCCCTGCCGTATCCAAAAAATACTGGCCATGTTGTTTTAAACGCACCTTTTCTTCCGTAACATCAAACTTCTCAATGTAATATATCAGTTCCTGTTCAAACCGGTTTTGGTCATATTCAAGCTGAAGGCCTTCAATGCCCGCAAGTACGCGCTGCCTCACGGTATCGAGACGGCAAGGCTCATATTCATCAACCTGGTGAAGCAACGTCCCGATACAGGTAATACGCTGCACAATATCCTGCATAATCATTTTTCCTTCCTGTTCACGGAAATCCTCAAACGCACCGAGCGCCTGGACAAAACAAGTCATTATGGCCTGCCATTCTCCCTCGTCCAACTGCTCCACAGGTTGCTTCAGCACATCGGGCATACGCAGTATGGCGCTGACCATATTGTTCTTATCGGGCTCAATATGCAATTCACCCATAATACCATGGAGCTGTGCAAAGTAAGCTTTAAAAATACCGGCATTAATCTCTATGGCAGCCTTACCGTTTTGCGCCTCCAACGAAATAAATACATCCACTTTACCCCGTTGCACTACCTTATTCAACAGGCCTCTAATTTCCGATTCATTTTCACGATATATGGTCGGAAACCTTAAATTCACATCTAACGTCTTACTGTTGACCGATTTTATTTCGACCACTATTTGCTTGTTATGATATAAACATTCGGCTTTCCCATAACCCGTCATTGATTTTGGCATACTGATTTTTTAAAAATAAGAAATCACAAAGGTATATTTTTTTTGAAAAAAATCATTATATTTGCAGCTCCAAATTCATTCTTAAATAGAAATAATTAAAAAACACATATAAATATGAGCAAAATTAAAGTTGGAATTAACGGTTTTGGACGCATCGGACGGTTGGTGTTTCGTGCGGCCATAGAAGAGCGTAACGACATTGAAGTAGTAGGTATCAATGACTTAATTGATGTGGACTACATGGTATATATGCTTCGTTACGATTCGATACACGGACAATTTAAAGGTACCATTGAGGTAAAAGACGGCAAATTAGTAGTTAATGGACAGGCCATCCGTGTAACGTCTGAAAAAGACCCCGCCAATTTAAAATGGAACGAAGTTGGCGCTGATTATGTGGTTGAAAGTACCGGTTTATTCCTGACTAAAGAAAAAGCCGAGGCGCATCTTAAAGCAGGCGCGAAATATGTAGTTATGTCGGCGCCTTCAAAAGATGACACCCCGATGTTTGTATACGGTGTAAATCACAAGAGCTACAAGGGTGAAACCATCGTTTCAAACGCATCGTGTACAACCAACTGCTTAGCTCCGTTGGCAAAAGTTATTCACGACAAATTCGGCATTATAGAAGGCTTGATGACTACCGTGCATGCTACTACGGCTACACAAAAAACGGTAGACGGCCCTTCGGCAAAAGACTGGCGCGGCGGCCGTGCAGCCAGCGGCAACATTATTCCGTCAAGCACCGGCGCAGCAAAAGCAGTGGGTAAAGTTATTCCCGAACTGAACGGCAAATTGACCGGCATGTCGCTCCGCGTACCGACATTGGACGTATCGGTGGTTGACCTGACTTGCCGCTTGGCCAAACCGGCTACCTACGACGAAATCAAAGCAGCGGTAAAAGCGGCTGCCGACGGTGAACTGAAAGGCGTGATGGGCTATACGGAAGACGATGTGGTATCGAGCGATTTCATTCACGAAAAACGCACGTCGGTATTCGACGCAAAAGCCGGTATTGCACTCAATGCCAATTTCGTAAAATTAGTGTCGTGGTACGACAACGAGTGGGGCTATTCCAACAAGGTGCTCGACCTGGTTGCCCACATGGCTTCTGTAAAATAAAGCAAATAAACACAGCACACTATAAAAATGCGAGGTCTTATAGCCCCGCATTTTTTTTACATTCCTGCCGTTATTATAACATATTTTAACGGTTTTATAGTTGGATTTTAAAAAATTGTGTTTATCTTTGCACCTGAAAAGGTAGTCCGTTCTTTTTATTACTTGTTGGCGCTCGCTTTTAGTATTCTATGAAAAGAAACCTGAGAAATTTCTATCAATAAGATAGTAGAAGAATAAAGTTAGCGCCCACATTTTCCTTTTTTAAACAATCCAATTTATTATTGTTAGAAAAATAGGTGTGGGCCTAATTTATTTACTATCTTTGGTTTCTCAGGACCACTTTTTATAAATAAATTATCTACAGGCTCACGCTACCCTTATGGAGATAAGAACTAAGCGTTATTTCTTTTAGTGATTAAGCGATTAAGTGATTAAGTGATTAGGAAGGTAGTTGTATTTTCTTAATCTCTTAATCACCTAATTTCCTAATTACTTCCAGTGTGTGTTGCAATGTGTATTTGCGATATGTAGTATTATTGTATATATGAAATTAGTGATTAGCTAATGTGACTGATTGTTTAATGTGCTAATGTG
>JAITIL010000084.1 GCA_031279475.1 Prevotellaceae bacterium
AAAAAACAAAAAATCCTTCTCTGCTGCCTGTGGATCGCCTTCAATGGCGGCCTTGCAGCACAAAACCTGACCGTTCGAGGAACAGTCAGCGACCACAACGGAGCGCTCCCCGGAGTGAGCATCACTGTCAAAGGCACGCAAAACGCAGCCATCTCCGACGTCAACGGAAACTACACCATCAACGCGCCCGACGCCGACGCCATACTGGTATTCTCTTTTATCGGCTATGCCACCCAGGAAATCGCCGTCGATGGACGCACGACCATCAACGTTGCCCTCGAAGAAACCGCCACGGTCATCGACGAGATAGTCGTCATCGGATACGGCAACCAGCGAAAGGAAGACCTTTCTATGTCGGTATCTACCATGAAAGTAGATGATATTATCAAAGGCCGTCCTTCCGATATCGGTACGGTTCTTCAGGGGCGCATACCCGGCGTAACCGTGTTGAAAAATGGCGACCCGATGAAAGCTACATCTTTTTATATTCGCGGACGAGGCTCCAAAGGCAACGATGATGATCCTGCTTCGGCCAATGGCGTACTGTTTGTGGTAGACGGCGTACCTAATGCCCCCTACTCGGTTGACGATGTGGAAACCATCACCATATTGAAAGATGCGGCCTCCTCTTCCATCTACGGCGCGCAGGTAGGAGCAAGCGGCGTAGTACTGATCACTACAAAAGGAGCCAAAGCAGGAAAAATCAAAGTAGATTTTAACGCATCCATCGGATACCGGCAAGTAACCAACCTGCCCGATATGTTGACTGCCGAAGAATATAATACGGTATGGGCAAAAGCAGTGGCCAACTCCACAAACGGGCAGTTGCCTTCAGCGGCCAATCCCACCTTGTATCCATGGGGTAACGAAACACGTACAAACTGGTTAGACGAAATATTTCGGACTGGCAAAGTACAACATTACGGAGCCACCATTTCGGGCGGTAGTGAAATCATACAAACCTTGTTCTCTTTGGCCTATGACAAAGCAGAAGGAACATTGCTTAACACATGGAGCGAAGGAATTACAGCCCGTTTAAACAATAATTTTAAAGTAGCCAAATGGCTGAGTTTCCATGAAAAAATCTCGGTTTCTTATTCCGACGGGCAAGGCAACGTAAATACAAACCATGAAGGCCCGATTATGGGGGCCATTTGGTATCCGCGTTCCGCCTCGGTGTATGAAATGAATGAAGACGGTACGTATGCGTTAGATGACAAAGGCGAAAAATTTTTTGGCGGTACTTCTCCACAATGGGCGAGCGTATCAGGCTATCCATTATTGTATAATCCGGTGGCCGCACTCACGCGGATGCACCGGCGCTATCCCGATCTAAAAGTATTTTCGACATCTGGTGTAGAACTAACCCCGATTTCTAATCTGGTAATAAAGTCGGATTTCACCATTAACCTTGGTATCAAAGATGCAGATGAGTTTTATCCCAAAATGGAAGAAACGGGACTTATCCATGCCCAGAATAATCGTGAAGAATTTCATGAAAAAAATTACAGCTGGTTGTGGGAAAGTACAGCCACATATTCGCAAATCTTTGCCGACAAACATCATGTAAGCGCCATGGCGGGATTTACGATGGACTACAAGAAAAATACGAGACGTGGCGTGTTTACCCAAGAATACCCGTTTGAAGAAGGGGATGAATTTACTTATGACGGTGCAAAATGGAGTACCACCCGCAGCCCCGAAGAAACCATACGGTCAAGAACGATGGTCGGCGTACTGGGAAGGATTGGCTATTCATTTGACGACCGTTATTTTTTGGTCGCCAGCATTCGTGTGGACGGCGCTTCGGTATTGCCAAAAACACACCGGTTCGATAATTTCCCGGCGCTTTCCGCTTCATGGAAACTCTCCTCAGAGCCGTTATTCAAAAAACTGAATCTGGAAAAATATGTTGACCTGATAAAATTCAGGGCAGGCTGGGGGAAAACAGGAAATGTGGATCTATACCCGTTTAATACCACAGACGTGAGCATGTTGAGCACATATTATTCGGCTACTTTTGGCAAAAACTTAGACAATTTTATTAATGGTACGTACCTCAACACTATTCCGAACTACAACGCCACATGGGAAACGACAGAGCAAACGAGCGCCGGGTTAGATGTTGTTCTCTTCAATCATACGTTGGAACTCAATGTGGATTACTACAACAAACAAACCAAAAATTTGATTGATTATATCCCTACGCCTCAACAAGTAGGCGTGGCAGATCCTCCGATGGGGAATATGGGCGAAGTAATCAACAAAGGATGGGAATTAGCAGCAAGCTACCGTAATAAAATCAGCGAGGTTGGTTTTAATGTATGGGGCATGGTGTCATTTAACGACGGATATGTGAAAAATTACGGGAACCGTTTAGACCCCGTCACGCATCAAAATCCGAATTTGAACAGCCAGCCGTTGCTTTATTCGTTCGCGGGATACCCATGGCATTCTTTTATGATTTACCGTACTGCCGGTATCTTCCAATCTTATGACGACGTGGTAAAATACGTAAGTAAGGACCCGGAAACCGGCCAAACGTCTATCATCATGCCCAATGCCAGGCCGGGCGATGTTCGCTATGTGGACACCAATGGCGACGGCGTAATCAATGGCGACGACCGTGTATTCATGGGCTCTTACGATCCTAAACGGACATTCTCTTTCGGCGCCTCTGTAGATTTCAAAGGGTTCGATTTCAGCATTATGTTTCAAGGAGTAGCCGGAAATTATGTGTATAACGGCATGAAACAAATGGCTATGAACGGCCGGCAGAGCGGGGGCAACCTGATTAAAGCGGCTTTGGATACATGGGATTTTAACCCAAACAGTCAATATCCCCGCCTTGGTTTAGTGGAAGACCCCAATGGCAACTACCTTAATTTTTCTGACCTGTTCCTTGAACAGGGCGATTACCTGCGCTTAAAAAACATTACCCTTGGCTACACTCTCCCTGCCTCATTACTACAACGTATCAGTATGGAAAAAATACGCCTGCGCTTATACGTTAGCGCCGACAATCTGCTGACATTTACTGACTACACAGGCATGGATCCTGAAACCGGAAACTACGGAATAGACCGTGGTATATATCCTGTGGCACGCTTTGTAAACTTTGGCATTAATCTTAATTTTTAAACATTTTTAAATTTATAGAATATGAAAAATATACTCAAAATAGGTTTATTACTTGCTGTTTGCATGACTGCTGGATGCAGCGAATTTCTGGAAACACCGCATTACGGACGCCCTACCGGATGGCAAACACAAGCAGATGTAGATTTAGCAATAGCTGCTCTCTATGATTTTGTAAGCGATGAAGCATGTGCCGGACGTGGACACATGTGGCTTGAATGTTGCAGTGATAATACTGTACCGGGACGTGCACAAGCGGAGGCTGAGCAAATTCGCAATTTTCTGATGACACCGAATAACGGACGGGATGCGAAAACCATTTGGGGATTTATGTACCAGAATGTAGCGAAAGCCAACAACATTATTAAGGTAGTGCCTACCATGCAGCTTGGTGCGGATTATATCCGGCAGACCGTAGGAATAGGGTACTTCTTCCGCGGTTTATCAATGCTTTGGCTGGCTCCGTGGTATGGAGATAATGGGCCTAATGGCGGAATTCCTATTATTCTTGAAACGACCGAACCCGTTGATATGGACAGCCCACGTCCTGCGTCGGTATTGGAAAATTATAACCAGATTATAAGCGACATGTACACAGCCGGCGACATGTTACCTCTCTTTTCGCAACTGCCTGAAGACTTGTACGGCTATCCGCACAAAGCCGCAGCGTGGGCTTTTGGGGCACGCGCCGCACTCTATGCCGCACAGTATGACAACAACTACTATAATACGGTAATTGATTTTTGTGACAAGATTATGGAGCTAACAGGTGCAGATAAACGTGATTTGTTTGATGATAATTCGGCTGTTCCGTTTGCAAAACTATGGCGGAAAGAAAATAATTTCTCTTCAGAATATATTTTCTCGATGCTCGGTACCGGCACAAGAAATAGTGGATCCAAATATCATGGCATGGGATTTAATCAAGATGGATACAGCATTATCAATACATGGGGCTATTTTCAACCGACATTGGAATTATGGAATGCCTTTGAAAATGGCGATACGCGCCGCGAAGCCACTATCTTGCGGCCGGGCGAGCACATTCAATTTGTAGGACGTGATGTATTGTTCGGTGGCGTAACTTACGATAATATTAGCAACAGGAACAGAACGTGGAGCGTTTCTTCTACCACGGGTATGACCTTCCGTAAATTCATGTCGCCTTACGAAGCGGCAGATTGCATCGGTAAAGACGTTAACAGTGACGGCAATTTTATGTCCAACACATTAGCCACTTGTATTATGCGCTATGCAGATGTGCTACTGATGAAAGCGGAGGCTTTGATTTGGACAAAAGGCGAAAGTGATGCCGAAGCTAAGCAATTGTTGAATAGAATACGCAAACGCGCACGCTTGCCGGAGGATAGCAATGCCACAAAGGAACAACTTAAAAACGAGCGGAGGGCAGAACTTGCCGGAGAATTTTTACCGAGTCGGCATATTGATGTGGTACGTTGGGGTGATGCTGTACGGTTGTACGCTCAACCAACACTTGGCGTTACGTTCACTCAGGGGACAGTAGTTGATGCGCCCGTAACGGTTTCGGGAACCAAAGAAGTTAATCCCCCACGTTCATTTGACCCGAGAATCCACCACGTATTCCCTATTCCGGCCGATGCATTTGCAGGAACAGTTCATTTAAAACAAAATAGCGGTTATTAATCATAAATTATATTACCCAATATGAAAAAAAGAAATCATTTAATTAGAATAATGGCGACAATAACGCTGTGTTTATTGTTCGCAGCCCCAACTTCACAGGCGCAGACCCTGAAAGTAATGGGTTGGAATATTTTGTCGTTTGAAGGCGTTAATAATATAACTGCTTTTAACGTACAGCCCTTCGTGGATTTTATTAAACAGGAAAATCCCGACATAATTTGTTTCAATGAATTTGAAACAGCAACTTCTCGTATGAACTTGATAGAAAAACTGACAGAAGTAGGGCGCTTGCTGGGCATGTATCCATTCTTCGGATTTTCTTATGTGAAAGGTGACGGATACTACGGTAACGGTATTCTTTCAAAGTATCCTTATTTTAACACCTACTCGTCATTGATTGTAAAACCAAGCGGCACAGCCGACCAACGAAGTGTAGAATATGTGGATATACTGGTACCGACACCGGAAAAACCGGAAGGGGTCGTTGTCCGCATTGTATGTACGCATCTTGACCATGAAGGAACGGCAAATGCACGGAGGGACCAGGCAAGAGATGTAAAAACAAAGACAATAAAGGATTCCGACATCCCCACTTTGATACTGGGCGACCTTAATCAGTCCCCTACGGCTGCCGCAATAACAGCTTTCACAGCGGATAATGATTATGGCGGCGCATGCGACCGTGTATGTGATAATACGACTACCTTCGGAAACAGCAGTAAACTGGACTATTTCTTCTCTTATCCCGGCGGCGCATGGACAACGGTAGACTATAGGGTAGTAAAAACGGCTACAGGGTTGTCAGGCGGTCTTACTTTAAATCAACTTTCCGACCATTACCCTTATATCGGAACAGTAAGATTAGGCAACTAAAACAACAGATTTTATGAATACAATAATTACAATTAATATGAAAAGAAATTTCTTATACTTTGGTTTTTTCCTTACGGTATTTTGTTTATCCGGTTGCGTAAAAGACGAACCTATTACGCTGGAGTCGCTTGAAGTATGGCCGTCCGATAGATTTGTAGCACAGATCCATTTTGTTTCGAAACTGACCAACGCAGCAATGGGAGCCTCTGAATCAGACTATGCTTCAGTAAGTGATTATTTCACTACCACGCTTAATTCCATACAAGGTTCATGGCTTGGGATTATAGACCGTACCGATGTAGTCTACCATGCCACTAATCAAGAAAATCCTGTGCTGAAAAGCGCCCTTGACTCAAAACATTGGACATACCTCGCCTTAAATAAAATCACAGGAGGGAACTGCTTTGAAACAAGTACTCTGTTTCTCAATTCGCCGGTTATAGGGTCTACTTCCTATAAGGTGACGAATGATTGTTACATTTCAGGGCCTATACTGAAGATGGAAGGCCAGAGAGATGATGGAGTAAAAATGCCTTTTGATAATGTGTACTTCCGTACAGTACGCTTTGATACACAAGCCCAACTTACTGCTTTTGGCGGTGAAAGCGGGATTATGTCTAAACTAAAATTGGAAAGGATGAATTTCCTTATGGTAGGAACAGTAAAAAAGGACCTTATAGAATCTTTCCGTACCACGATCAACAACACCGACAGTGCGTTTAAAGTCTATATTGTAGAAGAAACCGAGAACAACGATTATGCGATCTTTGTATTGGCAGAAGAACATTTTTGGGGTTATGCTGGCAGCACAGTCACTTCGCTTACTAATGGTATCAATGCTTATACCATCAATTTAAATTGGTAGGATTTTTTGCTTGTCTATAAAGAGACACACAAATTCTCTCGTATGATAGCAGCCGGTAACTCACCGGCTGCTTCGTTTATGGGAAGAGCGTTAGATGTTTTTCAAATCTTTGCCGAACATACAAACACCACAATCAATGTATTTAGCCGCT
>JAITIL010000021.1 GCA_031279475.1 Prevotellaceae bacterium
TGACGTCCGCACATTTAAGCAACTCGGCGCGCTTCAATACCCCACCCAGGGCTGGGGGCTCACCACCAACGGCACGCAGCTCATCATGAGCGACGGCTCGGCCACCCTCTACTTCCGCCACCCCGACACGTTCGCGGAACAACGGCGCATCATGGTGCGCAACAACAACAAGCCGGTGCACTATTTGAATGAACTGGAATACATCAACGGCGAAATATGGGCCAACATATATACCACCGACCAAATCGTGCGCATTGACCCGAAAGACGGCACGGTGCTGGGCGTCGTCGACCTGACTAATCTCCTGCCGCGCAACCTGCGCACCGCCAGTACCGACGTGCTCAACGGCATTGCCTACAATGCGGCAACCAGGCAACTGATTGTAACTGGCAAAAACTGGCCTAAACTGTATGAGATTGTCATCAGCGAAAAGAAATAAAGCCCTCATTTTACGTCCTAATTGGCGCTGACACGCAATGGAAAGAAGCGGAAATTAGAGCTAAATGGGATTTATTGCATTTTTGAACCCTGAAACTACTTTCCGTCATTAAGCACCGCCGTGCATCTTTTCAGGTATTTCAGTATAAAATAAATGACTATTGAGCCCGCAGCCGCAATGAAAAGTATCCAATTGTAGTCGGGTTTTGTCTTCAACAGCTCGCCGCTCGCGTGAAACAGGGCGAAGAGGAGGAACAGCGCACAAAATCCGTTCTTCTCTTGCCGCAGCACCTTTTTCCAGGCAAACGGCTGTCCGCTCCGGCAGAATTTACACAAATTGGGCAGGAACGCCGGCGTTTTGTCCGCCCACCGGAGATAAACGTCGCCGAACTTCTTTCTCAGGAACTGCTCTTCTGCAAACATGATGCGCTCGTAATAAATCCAATATGCGAGCGAATACACGAGCACAAACCAAAGGTTGTGCATTAGCAGGGCGATACCCGCCCACATGAAATAGTTGCCCAGATAGAGCGGATGCCGCACCACGCTGTAGATGCCGGTGGTATTGAGGCTGTCGGCCACCTGTTCGGCAGTATTCCTGCCCGACGTGTTTTTGGCGACGTGACCTATCGTGAAAATCCTGATGGCCAAACCGATTAAGCTGATGCACAAACACCCTGTTTCGTAGTATGTTTTGGATATAACGTAACTGTCCGGATGGTTTTCACCATGGCAGGCTTTCCATAAATAAAACGCCAGGCCGGCTACCAGCCAAATGAGCGGCAGGTGACCTCTTCGTTTAAAAAGCCAGTTGCCCTGAGATTCAAATTCTTCTTGTAGTGCCATAAGTTTTTACTTTTTATAAGGTAATGATGCCAAAAGTTGCTTTTAATCTTAAAACGAGTTGGCTACACTGATGAAGTCGGCCGCTTTCAGTGAAGCGCCGCCAATCAGTCCGCCGTCGATGTCGGGTTGGCCGAACAGTTCGGGCGCCGTGGCCGGGTTGCAGCTTCCTCCATAGAGCACAGGCGTATGGTCGGCAGCAGCGCCGAATGTGTCTTTCAACACTTTGCGGATGTGAGCGTGTACTTCCTGCGCTTGTGCGGAGGTAGCTGTTTTCCCCGTACCGATGGCCCACACCGGTTCATACGCGAGAATAATTTTCTCAAAATCGGTGGCAGGAAGTTGGCAAATGACAGATTGCAATTGTGCATTGACCACCTCAAATTGTTTTCCCGCTTCGCGTTCGCTCAATTTTTCGCCGATGCAGAAAATAGGCGTAAGGTTGTGTTTCAGCGCTATTTTCACTTTTTCCAACAATATCCCGTTGGTCTCGCCGTAGTACTCGCGGCGTTCCGAGTGGCCAATGATACAATATTGTACGTCGATGGATGCCAACATGGCCGCCGACACTTCGCCGGTGTAGGCGCCCGATTCATGATTGGCGCAGTTTTGCGCTGCAATGCCGATGCCGGCTTTGCAGAGGGGCTCGGCAAAACAGCACAGGTGCGTGAACGGCGGCGCCACAATGAGTGTAACGTCGTTATTTACGGCGCTTTTCTTTTCAATAATCTCCTGAATCAGCTTCTCTCCTTCTTCATACGTGGTGTTCATTTTCCAGTTTCCGGCTACAATCTTGTTTCTCATATTATTCATGTATTTATGTGTTAATATTTTTTTTTAAAGCGCGAAAATAAATAAAAATTTTTAACTTTGCAGCCTATTTATGGAAAAAAAAACGATTAAATACACTTTTCTCTTTTTCTGCCTTGGCATAGTCTTGTTTCTGCTGTTTGTTGCCGATTTGTTTGCAGGCTCCATATTGTTGCCTGTGGGTGAGGTGTGGGCGGCATTGACCGGTGGCGCCGAAGCGTCGGAAACCACCCGGGCCATTGTGCTTAATTTTCGCATGCCCAAAGCGACGGTGGCTTTGTTGGCAGGTGTGTCCTTGTCGGTCAGCGGCTTGCAGATGCAGACCATTTTCAAAAATCCGTTAGCCGACCCTTATGTGCTGGGAATCAGTTCGGGCTCGAGCCTTGGCGTGGCGCTTTTCGTGTTGGGGACGGCTTTTTGGGGTGGCATTTCGGGTTTATGGATACAGAATTTGGGGTTGGCGCTTGCCGGATGGATTGGCGCTTTCGTGATGCTTGCCGTGATTATGGCGGCCTCCATACGTTTGCGCGATACCATGTCGTTGCTGGTACTCGGCATCATGGTGGGTGGTGTGGTGTCGGCCGTGGTGGGAATCATGCAGTATTTTAGCGAAGCGGCGGCGCTTAAAACGTATGTGTTGTGGACAATGGGGAGTTTCAGCGCGGTGCCGGCCGGACAGTTGGGCATAATGACTCCGGCTATTGTGCTGGGTCTGCTGCTGGCTTTTTTAACCATGAAATGGCTCGACGCCCTGATGTTGGGTGATGAATACGCCCGCACTATGGGTTTAAACGTACGGCGTGCCCGCACCGTGCTTATTATCAGTTCGGGCTTTTTAGCGGGAACCGTTACGGCGTTTTGCGGCCCCATCGGCTTTATTGGTATTGCCGTACCGCACTTGTCGCGCATGCTGTTTCAAACCGCCAACCATCGCGTGCTCATGCCTGCTACGGTATTGTTGGGCGGGGTGATGATGCTGTTCAGCGATTTGGCGTCGCAATTGCCGGGCGCCGACAGTGTGCTGCCTGTTAACACCATTACCGCATTATTGGGAATACCTGTGATTGTATTTGTTATTTATCGTAATCAACGCGGTTATTAATGAACGTAACCATACATATAAAACATCTTTCCATAGGGTACCCAAATCCTTCAAGTACGGCTAAAGGCATAATCTTGCCGCCCATCAACGCTTCGCTGATGCCGGGTGAACTGGTGGCTATTGTCGGGCGCAACGGAATAGGAAAAAGCACTTTCTTGCGGACACTTGTGGGCTTGCAACCCGCTATCGACGGGTTTATCGAAATTAACGACAAACCGCTTTATGCGTATAAGAAAGATGAATTGTCGCGCCTCGTGGGTTTCGTATCCACGGATATTACCCGAATTCCGCACCTGAAGGTGTTTGATTTGGTGGCGCTTGGTCGTTTCCCTTATACCGGATGGATGGGGAAGCTGAAAGTGAATGATAAAATGGTGATTTATGATGCGCTTGAAATGGTGGGCTTGCGCACTATGGCATGGCGCAATGTCGATACGCTGAGTGACGGCGAGCGCCAGCGCACGTTGATAGCCCGCGCTTTGGTGCAGGATACGCCGGTCATGATTCTGGATGAGCCTACGGCCTACCTTGACGTCATCCATAAATATGAGGTGATGGACTTGTTACGCCAGATTGCGCACAAGGAGAATAAAATTGTACTGTTTTCTACCCACGACCTGAATATTGCACAGAATATGGTAGATAAAGTATGGCTGGTAACCAAGTCGGAATTGATAGAAGGCGCGCCGGAAGACATGGTGATGTCTTCTGTTTTTGAAAAGCTCGTAACGCGGACGTCCATCCGCTTCGACCGTATAGCCGGTGAATTTGAAATGGGCAAGCGCCTCTTGAAAACCATGGCCGTGCACAGTAAGCAGGATATTCGCTGGATTCGTCATGCTTTGCAGCGCTTTGGCTACAGGGCACTGCAAAATCCCACAACCACCCCCGACAATACACCCGAATTGCTGTTTGAAGTAAACCGCAACGGCTTGCGCCTGTCCTATAATTATGGGTTGGAACGGCATACGTTCACTTCTGTGTATGCCTTGGGACAATACCTGCGTGCGCTGTCCGATTAAGGATGTGCCGGCGCGGTTAGTACCCCAATATTTTCAACATGGATTTGTAGGTTTGTTCTTTACTGAACAGTTTCGTATTGTATTCGCCGGTTTTTTCGTCCACATCAATAATAATATGCTTCGGGCCGGGTTGCAAACAGTGTTGCAGTCCGCCCACTCCGCCAATGGTGTCCTGATAGGCGCCGGTGTGGAAAAACCCGACGTATTGCGGCACCTCGTCACCGTCATACAAACGGGGAAGGAAAATGGCATTGGCGCGGGTGTCGGCATTGTAGTAGTCCTGGCTGTCGCAGGTCAATCCGCCGAGGAACACCCGCTGGTATTCCCTGTCCCAATTATTTATGGGCAATTGGACAAACCGTTGTTTCAACGCCCACGTGTCGGGCAGTGTGGTCATAAAAGAGCTGTCGATCATATACCAGCGTTCGCGGTCGTTTTGTTGCTTTTGACCTAAAATAGAATAAATAATGGCGCCGCTTTCGCCCACGGTGAAGCTTCCAAATTCACTAAATATGTTCGGCTCCGGCACGTCATGTTGGGTACACATGCTCTTAATTTGACTGATTATTTCCTCTGTCAGATATTCGTAATCGTAATCAAAAGCTAAAGAATTTTTGATGGGGAAGCCGCCGCCGATATTCAAACTTTCCAATTCGGGGCATATTTTCTTCAACTCACAATACACACTCACGCATTTCGACAACTCGTTCCAATAGTAGGAATTGTCGCGAATACCGGTATTAATGAAAAAATGTAACATTTTTAAGCTGAACATCCTGTTTTTTGCCAGTTTCTGCCGGTAAAAATCCAAAATATCGCTGTAGCGTATCCCCAAACGGGAGGTGTAGAAGTCGAATTTCGGTTCTTCTTCGGCGGCAATGCGTATGCCTATTTTGCAAGGCTCCGTCACGTATTTCGACAGGGTTTGGAGCTCATCCATATTGTCGAGCACCGGAACAGTGTTGCTCCAACCGGAGTTAATAAGCCCTGCAATGTTTTCAATATACAGTTCTTTTTTAAACCCGTTGCATACAATATAGCGGTCTTTCTCAATGAGCTTCATTTCGTGAAGGGCTTCAATCAGGTTAATGTCGTAGGCCGATGAGGTCTCAAGGTGAATATCGTTCTTCAACGCTTCCTCAAGCACAAAGTGAAAGTGGGAGCTCTTCGTGCAGTAACAATAATGATAATCGCCCTGGTAATCGACCTTCGCCATGGCGACATTAAACATGCGTTTCGCCTTCTGGATTTGCTGGCTTATTTTGGGCAGATAGGTAACTCTTAACGGCGTCCCGTATTGCTCAATCACCTCCATTAAGGGGATATTGTTAAAGTGCAATTCATTGTCCACAGTTTTAAATTCCGGTTGCGGAAACTCAAAAGTCTGTTCAATCAAATCAATGTATTTGTTCTTCATTTTTCAGATATAAGTGAATTACTTTGACGAAAAAAATAACAAGTAACTTAGTTGGAATTCCAAAAAGTGTGCAAATATAAAGGTTATTTTTGAATTACACAACACTTCGCGATAACCGGTCAACTGCCCACTAAAACAACCGCCGCCCGCGATTTGGTGGGAGCGAACCTGTGTGTTCGCCCATTCCCCGTTGGACATAGGGCTGCGATTAATCGCGTTTTTACATTGATGTTTCTAAAGATTTTGGTTTTCATATTTTTTCAGATTAAGAATTAACATTAATAACGTTAGGTGAAAAAATCCCATAGGGATTTCCGCCTGGTAGAAAAATGCGGATAATTAGCCCGCGCATGCCGTCAGGTATGCGTACAATTAATGCCTAATGTCACAGGGTCGCATCCCTACGGGATGCCATTCGTGTCATGGGAACATTTTTCTACCGGGCATGCATCCCTCCGGGATGCCATTCGTGTCATGGGAACATTTTTCTACCGGACATGCATCCCTTCGGGATGTTCTCCCCACTAAACCGCCGCCCGCGATTTGGTTGGGGCGAACACACAGGTTCGCCCCAACCGGCATTATTCATTGTTCATTTGTTTTGCCCCCTCTCCTTCAGGAAAGGGGGCGGGGATGAGGACTAACAGGCCACTACTTAACGCACCTAATCTGGAATTCGTCGTGCCTGGCGGGGTCGTCCTGTAGGGCGAGGTAGCCTATCGTTACGAAGAGTTGCACAGGCTGTGGGCTACATGGCACCGTGGTAGACCATAAGTAGGCGACCCATGGGGTATTTTCAGCCGACGTACTTTTAGCGTAGCCTCCGTAAGCTCCGCCCCAGCGACTAACATAATTCCGTAGCATATATTGCTCGGTCTTCGCGGTGTTGATGGCGGCGCCTCCGAATGCAAGGTCAAGTGAGATAAAGTCATCGAGCGTGGGCACACGCCAAGGGCTCGGGCACAGGTCGGCAGCGTGAGCATCCACGTAGGGCCAATTATAATAATAGTAGGTGTTACCCTCGTGGGTATCACTCCGACAATCGGCTTTAGGCGCATCATATTCGCCACCATCAAAATCCGTTTTGTTGCATTCAGGCAGTTGGATAGCGTCGCTCCACGTTTGTTTGATAGTACCGTCAGCGCTTTCTATCACCCAAGTTTGCTCACTGGCGGCATGGGGCGGCGTGTCCGAGTCTTGGCGATAATTGTCTTTGCTGCATGCGGCAAAGGTGGCCGTAAAAAGTACCAGTAAGCAGCCGCAACAGGAGAGCCTCATGGTCGTGCGACTGTGCATTTTAAATGAAAATACTTTTTTCATAATTTAAAAAGGTTTAAAGATTTCAAAATTCAAAAATTTATAAATTAGTGATTAACCACTAACCACTACGGAATGATAGCGCTCTGGATTTCGCTCCAATGGCCTTTTTCGCCTGCACCGTCAGCTTGGTGCGGGTTGCCGGCTCTTCGGCTGTTTCGAGTTTCTGCGCGAAGTCGTCGCGCAGCGTTACCGGTTCCTGATACATCTCGTTCGGGAAAAGGATACGCATCAGTATCGAAAACAAATACTTCAGAAAGTTTGTTGTCCATGACGGGAAATCGCTGTCTTTTCTTGGAAGGAAATCTTTTTTTAACGTAATTATATAGTTTAGTGGAGGTACACACGCTCCGCCTGGAGGAGGGAGTTTGGAATAATGAATAAAAAAACCGCTTGCAGGCAATGCGCCGTGCAAACGGTTATATGTTGCAACATGATTTGCGCTACGGCGCAAATCATGTTTTATTTTTAAGCTACGACAATTCTCTCTCTCTCTCTCTCTCTCTCTCTCTCTCTCTCTCTCTCTCTCTCTCTCTCTCTCTCTCTCTCTCTCTCTCTCACTCTCTCTCTCTCAAACACACCCGCGGGAGTGTGGGGGGGCGGGTGCGGCGGGCGATGTATATATAT
>JAITIL010000004.1 GCA_031279475.1 Prevotellaceae bacterium
ATGTGCCTTGTCGCTTTTCTATAGCCAGCAGTCTGGTTTCAAACCACACGTCTAAATTTTCCTCTGCCGCAGCCATTTTTTGGAAGAAGGTATTGCCCACCGACGGCTCAAACAATACACCACTAACCCATCCGGTTTTCAAAGCCTTCGGCCCGCCGTAATATTGCGTAAGCGAGTCTTTGAATTCGCCCCAAATGCCGCCCGGCAAGTTATAATTCCCGTCTGCGGCGCTCACGCCGGCAGCGGTCAGCATGCCGCCCAGCCACGGCGTTTCCTCTATGATTAAGGTAGCGCACCCCATCCGCGCCGCCTGAATACCGGCAGCCGTGCCGCTCGCCCCGCCGCCTGCCACAAGCAACGAAACCTTACAGGTCGAAATATCACCACAACTCGCTGTTACAAGCCACGTTACAACTATTATAAATCCTTTATGCCATTTTTTCATATACCAGGTTTAGGCTATTTATATTTTAAAAATAATTATTAAATTATCGTGTAAAAATACAAATTTTTTTTTAAATACAAATATTTAATGAAAAAATTTTATTATAATAACACTTAAATCATATTTTTGAAAAAATCTTGAAAAAGATGGAAAAATAATTAAATTTAATGATACCTTTGTATTTTGTTGAATATAGATTGGAATGAATAAGCTAATAGACGACATCGAAAAAGGCACCAAAGAGGCTCTGATTAAAAAGAAGATAATACTTTACGCCATTCAAAACGGAGTGGGGACCATTGCGGGACTGGCTAAGGAAATTGACCTGAGCGTTCCTACTACCACGAAGATTATCAATGGAATGTGTTTAAACGGCGCCGTGTATGAATGTGGAAAATTAGAAACAAACGGCGGGCGACATCCTAATTTATACGGGCTGAACCCCGAAGCCGCCTATTTTATCGGTGTGGACGTCAAACAGTTTATGGTCAATATTGCCATCATTGATTTTAAGGGTGAGATGATTGACCTGAACATGGGCGTGCCGTTCGAGTTGAAAAACACCCCCGAAGCCCTGAACAAACTCATCGCCATCATTCAGGCTTTCATCGACCGGCAAGTTATAGATAAAGGTAAAATCTTAAATATCGCCCTCAACATATCGGGACGGGTAAATTCGGAATCGGGCTACAGTTACAGCATTTTTTATTTTGAAGAACGGCCCTTAGCCGATATTCTCTGCGAACGGTTAGGCTACCGGGTCACCATCGACAACGACACGCGCGCCATGACCTACGGCGAATACATCGCGGGGTGCGTCACCAACGAAAAGGACATTATTTTTGTAAACATCAGCTGGGGACTGGCCATCGGCATTATTATTGACGGGAAAGTGTACAAAGGCAAGTCCGGTTTCTCCGGCGAGTTCGGGCATGTGAAAAGTTTCGACAACGAAATTATGTGCCATTGCGGGAAAAAGGGCTGCCTCGAAACGGAAGTGTCCGGGTCGGCCATGTACCGGCGTTTGCTGGAAATGGTGAAAAACGGCGCTTCGTCGCTGTTGTCTAAAAAAATTCTACGAAACGAGTTGATCACGCTGAATGACATTGTGCAAGCCGTTAATAAAGAAGACGTGCTGTGTATCGACCTGGTGGAAGACATCGGCAGGAAATTGGGCGAGCAACTGGCCGGGATTATCAACATTTTCAATCCCGAAATGGTAATTATCGGCGGTACTTTATCGCTAACCGGCGATTATATCATGCAGCCGATTATCACCGCCATCAAAAAATATTCACTGAACTTAGTCAATAAAGATTCGGTGATTACCCTCTCCAAACTGAAAGACAAGACGGGCATCATCGGCGCCTGCATGATTTCGCGGCTGCGCGTGTTTGAGTAAAGGGCTGCGTAATTATTCCACGACACTTCGCTTAGCGTTTCCGAAAATAAATTGTAGCTTTGCGGTTAAAAACCGTCACGATGCAGGTAGAAAGTGAATATATCGAATACAAAGAAAAAGTAACTGACTCTATTGAAAAAGAAACGGTTGCATTTCTTAATGCAAAAGGCGGCTGCATTTACATTGGCATTAAGGACAACATGGATGTTGTTGGCGTTCCTAATGTTAACAAAACACAACTTCAAATTAAAGACCGTTTGCTTTTCGGCATTGTACCCGCTGCCCTTTCTTTAATTTCCATAAACACAGAGACAATTGACAATAAAATTGTTATAAAAATTTCCATAAAAGAAGGCGATGAAAAGCCTTACTACATTAGAAGCAAAGGGTTGTCGGAATCGGGTGCATTTATTAGAATTGGCAGTTCTGCGCATCCGATGTCGCAAAAAATGATTTATTCTTTTCAAAACAAATCTTTTCCAAAATCACTGCGAACCATAGAATCACCTGAGCAAGAACTGACTTTTGCCGATTTATTCATCCATTACCGCAAATTTGCAAAACCGCTTAACGAAAAGACCTTTACCAAAACACTGAATTTCCTGACCAAAGATGGTAAATACAACTATCTGGCATACCTTATGGCGGATAACAATCATATTTCGGTACGCTTTGCTCGCTTTAACGATGCCGGCAAGCGGTTTGAACTGATTGAAAAAGCTGTGGAATATGGCAATTGTTGCTTGATTACCGCTATTCAACGAATTCTGGACAGATTTGAAATTGAAAATATTACGCTTTCAAAATTAACAGGTGCGGCACACAGAATTGACAAACGTATGGTAGATGCCCAATGCCTGCGTGAAGTTATCATAAATGCCTTTGCCCACAACGATTATTCGTATGGAATGTTGCCGATTTTCGAAGTTTTTCAAAATCGTTTTGCTATTCGTTCTTATGGCGGATTAGTTCCTCAACTAACCATTAATGACTTTTTTCTTGGCGTTTCCGCCTTGCGAAATCCCGAGCTCATGCGTATTTTCAAAGACATGGAATTGGTTGAAGCATTAGGATTTGGCATAAGAGGAATAACAAAAATATACGACAAAAATATTTTTGAATTTACCGACAATACGCTTTATGTTCAATTGCCTTTCGATACCGATATTTTAGAGAACAGTAAGGGAGAAAGTAAGGGAGAAAGTAAGGGAGAAATTATTAATTTAATGAGCATCAATTCAAAAATTACCATTCCAGACATTGCTCTTCATACGGGATTAAGTATTTCCGGCATTGAAAAAATCATACGGCAACTAAAAAAAGAAGGCAAAATTAAACGTTCAGGTTCAACAAAAAGTGGCGATTGGATTGTATACGGCGGCGCTTTTTTATAGGTATATACCCAAAAAACCGTCCTCGTCCTCAGCAGTAAATTAGTTATTGCGGTGGTGGGCGGCATAATTTGCGCCACGTCCCTCACCCTGTTCGTCATCCCGGCGAATGGCGTTGCCGTTTTTACCCCGCTCCAAAATAAGACTGTGCTACAAGACGACGTGGTAAGTAAGCGCCGACGAAGGGCAACACTCCACCTGTTTGATGATATCCGGCGTGGCAGCGGCGGTGAGGTTAATCCACGGGTGGCGCTTCGGGTTGAACACCCGCGGCAATCCCTGCCAGCAATTCCCCGAATGGCAACAGCGGTCGGGACGCCAAATTACGGTTACTTCTCCGTTGGTATATTGTTTTACCGTATTCATCGGTTTGTCAGTTTTCAACTACCAGCGTGTTCCATTCGGGATGACGGCGCAGGTAAGTCGCCACGAACGGACAAACGGGGATAATCTTCCAGTGATGCTGTTCAATTTCCGCCAGCGCGCCTGCCACCAATTCCAGCCCCACGCCCTGCCCGCGAAGCGCTTCGGGCACGAAGGTGTGCGTGAGCGCCATCACGCCGTCGTCTGTCCTTTCATATTCCAGTATCGCCACATGGTTGCCTGCGGCCAATTCAAACCGGTGGGCCGATTTATGATGTACTACGATAGCCATATATTTCTATGGTTTGCCAAAATTCATACTTACAAATATATAAATTTATTAATTACCAACTAACAAGTTTGTTAATTACTAACTAACAAATTTATCAATTACCGGCTCACAGGCAGCGTGAATAGGAACTGCAAGCCGCCGCCGGGGCGGTTTCTCACGGTAATGGTTCCCTTATGAAACGCAATGCTGTTCTTTACGATTGCCAGGCCGAGGCCTGTGCCGCCGGTGTCGCGCGTGCGCCCTTCGGTGACGCGGTAGAAGCGCTCGAACAACCGTTGAAGATGACGCTCATCGGCAATGCCCACGCCGGTGTCGGCAAACGAGAAATGCAGGAAATCGCTGTCTTCGCCACATTGCGTAATGACGATTTGCACGTTTTTGCCGGCATGGTGCACCACATTCTCCATCAAATTGCGGAATACGGCATACAAAAGATTTTCATTGCCCCGTACCAGCGTATCCTGCGGCACACCGGCGTGCACCTCGATAGCTTGCGCCTTCAGCGCCGGCGCCAAATCGGCTGCGGCCTTGTTGATGACGGCCGCCAGTGCCACCGGTTGCAAATGGAACACGCCCGAAGGCTCTTCCAGCTTGGTGAGCAGGCTCATGTCGCGAATTAGCTCCGAGAGCATCAGCGTTTGGCGGTAGGCCTTTTGCAGGAATTGCCGCTCCTTTTCCGGATCTAACGGCTGCTCCAGGATGGTTTCGAGGTATCCGCGGATGCTGGTCACCGGCGTACGCAGCTCGTGGGCTACATTTCCGGTAAGTTCCTGTTTCAACTTGCGCGTCTTCTCTTTCTCAAGCTCAATCTTTTTTTCGTTTGCCCTCAACTGCACGTAATTCTGCACGATTTTTGCGCCGATTTCGCCCAGCTCGTCATCCGGGAAATGCGTATCGGCGATGTTCGCCGTATTGCTGCCAACGGCCATGGAGAAGTCGCGCAGCTGCCTGATGGATTTGCCGAACCGTCCGGCCACATAATGAATGAACAGGATGCCCGCCGCGAAAAGCGCCAGGATATAATACAGAAAGCCATTGCCGGGCTTGAGGAAATGCCGCACCTGAATATCGTAAGGCAAAGCCATGCGGATATAATACCGGTCAAACTGCTTGGCATAATATAAATACTTCCGGCTGTTGGACGCTGAAACGCGAATATCGGCGCCCTTTCCATGTTGGGCGGCTTGCAGTATTTCCGGGCGGGCGGCGTGATTTTCGAGCGGTGTGCCGGGCGTCAGGCGGTTGTCATACAGCACATTTCCCTGATGGTCTATCAAAGTAACCCGCATATCCGGGGGAAGCCATTGCGACAGACTGTCGAACGCCGCTTGCGGGCGGTCATACCGGCAAATGTAACGATAAGTAATGTCGGCGCAGGCGTCTAATTTCTCTTCGAGCGCTTCGGTTTTGTATACTCTTTCACGGTACTGTTCAAAGGCGGCGACGCCAACCGTAAACCCCGCAAGGATAATACAAAAACTGATGGTCAGCCGTTGTTTGTACGAAGTTTTCATCCTCTGGGAATATTAAACCGGTAGCCATAGCCCGAGCGGCTTGAGATTAACGACGCCTGCGCGCCTAATTTCTTCCGCAGCCGGGTAATATGTACGTCAATGGTGCGCTCGGTGGTGTACAGCGCGTCTTTCCACAGCAGGTCGATGATGTCCTCACGGCGGAACACCCTGTCGGGATTGGAGGCCAGCAGCGACAAAATCTCAAATTCGGTTTTGGTAAGCGCCACGGCGTTGCCGTCAATCATCACCTCTTTGGAGTCTAAGTCAATCAACACGTGGTCAAAAACCAACCGGCTGTTTTTTTCTTTGGCAACAGTCATGCGCCGGAGTATCGCCTTGATGCGCGCCATGATTTCCTTGAGCGAAAAAGGTTTTGAGATGTAATCGTCGCCGCCTACCGAGAAGCCCGTCAGCATGTCGTTTTCCGTGTCTTTGGCGGTAAGGAAAATAATAGGCACCGTACTTCCGGCATGGCGCAAGGTTTCCGCAAGTTTGTACCCCGACATGTCGCCCATCATCACATCCAACAAAATCAGGGAATGGCTCGGCGTAAACTTCCGCAAGGCTTCTTCGGCCGAGTAGGCGCATTCGGCTTCATAGCCCTCGTTCGCAAGGTTGAACGACAGGATTTCGCAAATATCTTTGTCGTCATCGACCACTAAAATTTTTTCAGCCATAGTGTACTACATTAAGGATATTATACAAAGGTACTTAATTTCTATTTATTTTACGGTTACGATTTTATTACATTAAAAAATTAAATTTTATAACACATTTTAACACCTTCCTGTAGCATAAACTTTTATGTTCTTTACATAGTAATAAGCGGTAGCTTTAAGCGCCCTTAAAATAAAATCTACAAATTTTTTAGCAAAAATAGAGTCTTACGGTTAGTGCTCGTGTTGAAAAGCGCGAGTCTAATGTATCTATTTTTGCGGGTTCTGTAGAACCTTATTTTAGGATACTTTAGGTTCGTACTTTTTTGTTTAATGCCTATTAGAAAACAAATGGAAGTTGTTCGAGGGTATTTGTATTTTTCTTAATTACTTAATCCCCTAATCACTTAATCACTGTTAGTGTGCGTTACAATGGTTTTGCGATATGATGTATTATTGTATATATGAAATTAGCGGTTAACGGTTAGTGAAAAACAGATCACAGGTAAAGACGGAGAACGGCGTCCGTTTCCCGGAGGGACGCAACACGCATAACCCGTGCAAGGAGCGATGTAGGGGCGTTGCATGCAACGCCCGCCACCCGGGGTGGACATGTGCACAGGAAAACCCGCGCGGAGAACAAACGGTGTGAATGCAGATGACAGTGTTCCGCGCGGAATAAAAAGGCAGACAATAGCACATAAATTTTCAGACGATAGACAAAAACAATGTGCCTATATTAATGTGATTAATTGTTTAATGTGCTAATGTGACTAATTAATATGAATAATGAAATTTTTAGTTCTTAACTCTTAGTTCTTAGTTAATAAAGGGTT
>JAITIL010000020.1 GCA_031279475.1 Prevotellaceae bacterium
GTAATAATCAATCTTACAAGGTAAAGTTGATGGCCGATGGCCGTTACTGGATGGTGCAGGATTTGAAGTTTGGGGACAAGTGTAACAAGGAAGCCTTTGTTGGTTCAACTACAGATCAGACTATCAGTAAACTAACTTCAATATCAGGCTATATCTATGGGGATTGTATGAACAAAACAGATGGGAGTACGCCGGGAAACAGGGGTTATTTATATGACTGGGCTGCTGCTATACAGAAACCCGGGGCGTATTATGGTGGGACGGATGTGGGTTGTTCCGGTACAGGTGGCGCCTCCTGCCAGGGTATTTGTCCTGTGGGTTGGCATATTCCTACAGGCGGGTCAGCCGGTGAATATCAGGCCTTGCATACTGCGATGACCAGTGCAGGTTGTTCTGGCGACGCTACCTGTTGGAATGCTTCTTCCGCGTGGGAGGGTGTGTTAGGTGGCTGGTGTTATACTAATGGTACGCTCGACCATCAGGGTAGCCGCGCCTACTATTGGAGTAGTACGTACTACGATAGCAACAACGCGTACTTCCTGCGCTTTTTGGATTTGGATTCCATCGTGAACCCCGCGAACTACTACTACCAGAGCTACGGCTTATCAGTGCGTTGTGTCAGGAATTATTAATTAGAATTATGGATTATGAATTATAAACAATTTTTAAATTTTTAAATTTTTAAATTTTTAAATCTTTAAATCTTGAAATCTTTAGACAACAACAATAAATAAATTGGATTGAAAACGGAAAGATGACTTCTCATTGCCTTTCCGCCGTTCCTTCTGCAAACCCTGTGTCTTTCTGTAAAAAAGGCAATCTTGCAGCGCTGGAACGGAAAAGCGGCTGTTCAAATAGAACGGCCGCTTTTTTCATGCGCTTGCCCTGGTTCTGGTAAAATAGTAAACTTATTTTTATATTTGATAATTTTTATATACTTTTGCAGCCTTATACAATCTCCAATTATGAGACAGCTTAAAATCACAAAATCGATTACAAACCGTGAGAGCGCATCGCTCGATAAATACCTGCAAGAAATTGGCCGTGAAGAATTGATTTCCGTAGAGGAAGAAGTGGAGTTAGCCCAGCGCATTAAACGGGGCGACCAGGAAGCTTTGGAGAAACTCACCCGGGCCAATTTGCGGTTTGTGGTGTCGGTGGCGAAGCAATACCAAAATCAAGGCCTCAGTCTCCCTGACTTGATTAACGAAGGCAATTTGGGCTTAATCAAAGCTGCGGAAAAATTTGATGAAACGCGCGGGTTCAAATTTATTTCTTATGCCGTGTGGTGGATTCGTCAATCTATCTTGCAAGCGCTGGCCGAGCAATCGCGCATTGTGCGGTTACCCCTCAACCAGGTGGGGTCGTTGAATAAAATAAATAAAGCGCTGGCTAAATTTGAACAGGAGCATGAGCGCGCCCCGTCGTCCGAAGAGTTGGCCGCCGTGCTTGAAATCCCGCGTGAAAAAATTTCCGACACCTTGCGCGTTTCAGGCCGCCATGTATCGGTTGACGCCCCTTTTGTGGATGGCGAAGACAACAGTTTGCTCGATGTGCTGGTCAATAATGACTCGCCCAATGCCGACAGGGGATTGATTAACGAGTCCCTTTCCCGTGAAATAGACCGTGCTTTATCGACCCTGACCGAGCGCGAGCGCGACATCGTAAAATACTTCTTCGGCATCGGCGCGCCGGAGATGACGCTTGAGGAAATCGGCGAACACTTCGGCCTTACCCGCGAGCGGGTGCGGCAGATTAAGGAAAAAGCCATCCGCCGCCTGCGTCACAGCACCCGCAGCAAGTTACTCAAAACCTATTTGGGATAATCCCGGTATTAGTTACTGTCTTTTTTCACCACTTTTACATCGCGGTATTCAAGCCCTTCGGTGTAAATTTTCATGGCGCGGAAGCTCATACCCATATTGGAATAACCACCGTCGTGGAATAAATTCTGCATGGTCACTTTGCGCGTCAGGTCGCTGAATAACGTAATGATGTAGTTGGCACATTCCACCGCGTTGGCGTTGCCCAGCGGCGACATGCGGTCGGCGAAATCAACCAGGTTGTCAAACCCCAAAATGCCGCTGCCTGCTGTTGTCAACGTGGGCGACTGCGATACCGTGTTGATGCGGATGCGTTTTTCGCGGCCATAAATGTATCCGAAACTGCGGGCAATGGACTCCAGCATGGCTTTGGCGTCGGCCATATCGTTGTACCCATACAGCGTGCGCTGTGCAGCCACATACGAAAGCGCCACCACCGAGCCCCAATCGCTAATGGCGTCGAATTTGCGGCATACCTGCAAAATCTTGTGAAAAGAAATGGCCGAAATATCCAGCGTCTGTTGCAGGTAATTATAGTCGAGGTCGTCATACGTGCGTCCCTTGCGCACATTGGGCGACATCCCGATGGAGTGCAGCACAAAATCGAATTTTCCGCCCAGGCGCTCCATGCCTTTCGTTACCAAATTTTCCAAATCCTGCACCTTTGTGGCGTCTGCCGGAATCACAATCGTATGGCATTTTTCCGCCAATTCATCAATGTTCCCCAGGCGCATGGATACCGGTGTGTTTGTCAATACAAACGTAGCGCCTTCTTCACTGGCGCGTTCCGCCACTTTCCACGCAATTGACTTGTCGTTTAACGCGCCAAAAATCAAGCCACGTTTTCCTTTTAATAAATTATACATACCTTTATATTTAATTTTTGAAGTACAAAGATAAAAAACTTATTTTTATGAATCAACCCGGTGATATTTACAAAACCATTGCCGCGCCTTGCTCCGGCGTGTTCAAAGACAAGGGGAGCAAGTTCTTAGCTTATGCTTTTCCGGTTGATACGGTGGGCGACGTGAAGCAACAGGTGCAGCATTTGAAACGTGAATACTTTGATGCACGGCGCCATTGCTATGCCTACCGCATAGGCGTGCGTGGCGAACAGTGGCGCGCCAATGACGATGGCGAGCCCTCGTCCACAGCCGGAAAGCCGATATTGGGGCAGTTGCTTTCGCAGGAATTAACGAATGTGCTGATTGTGGTGGTGCGCTATTTCGGCGGCATACAGCTTGGCGTGCCGGGACTTATCAACGCTTATCGCAGCGCGGCTTCCGACGCATTGGCGCATGCACAAATCGTGGAGAAAACGGCGAAAGAACAACTTACTTTCTGTTTCTCTTATGAGGCCATGAACGATGTGATGAAGTGGCTGAAGGAAGAAAAGGCGGAAATTCTTTCGCAGCAGTTCAACGCCGAATGTGTCATTACGGTCGCCGTGCCGAAAAGCCAGGCCGATGACCTGCGCGACAAAATTTGCCATTTCAAAAATCTTTCCTGCCTTCCCTGATTTCGCCTTACCCCGTCCGATTTTAAATTTCTATAAACCGCACCTTGTAAGGCCTGCAAAACTTTCGGGCGAAGGATGGGGCTCGAACCCACGACCTCTTGAACCACAATCAAGCGCTCTAACCAACTGAGCTACATTCGCCATAATAAAAAAATCCCTAATAATGGGGGAACAAATATACAAATAATATTTGTACATTAACAAAATATATCAAAAATTTTTTATAGATTTGCGTTTTTGTGTTCATTATGAAAAAGAAAAAAGTACAAATATCGCTTGGGGCCGGCATATTGGCGGTTCTCATTTTTTGGTGGATTATCGCCTCGTCGGGAAGCGCTAATGTGGAGCAGGTGGTGCGTGTGCAACGCGGGCCGTTTGAGATTATTGTAGCCACTACCGGTGAGCTCAAAGCGCAGAGTATGGAACGTATCAACGGCCCGGAGGGGCTGCGCGCGCGCAGCATCCGCCTGCAGGACATTAAGATTCAGGATTTGGTGCCGGAAGGGAAAATAGTCAAAAAGGGCGATTATGTGGCAACGCTCGACCGCACAGCCGCTGATACCCGCAAAAAAGACCTGGAGGATGAGGTGGAAAAAGTGCGCGCACAATTGGAACGCACTTTGCTCGACACATCACTTAACCTGCGCGGTATCCGGAATAACCTGGCGAATTTGAAATTCGATATGGAAGAAAAACAAATTGCTTTGGAACAATCGATTTATGAGCCGCCGGCTACCCAACGGCAAGCCAAGAATAACCTGGAACGGGCGGATCGCGCCTATGAGCAAGAATTGCAAAACTACACCCTTAAAGAAGCGCAGGCCGAAGGGCAGATTAAAGATGTTCGCATCAATTTGTATCAGAAAGAGCGGGAATTGAAGGAACTGCTGAACGTGTTGGACCAATTCGTTATCCACGCGCCCAAAGACGGAATGGTGATTTATTACCGCGAATGGAGTGGGGAGAAACGAAAAGTGGGGTCGAGCATTAGTCCTTGGGATATGGTTATCGCCACGCTCCCCGACTTGTCGGTGATGGAATCGAAAACGTATGTGAACGAAATTGACATCAGTAAAATAGAGAAAGGACAGGTGGTGCGTGTTGGCGTAGATGCATTCCCCGAAAAACAATATACCGGCGTCATTACCGAAGTGGCTAATACGGGCGAGCAGCTTAAGAATGCCGATGCAAAGGTGTTTGAGGTCATAGTGCGCGTTAATGAAAGTGATCCCATATTGCGCCCGTCCATGACCACTTCCAACAAAATTATCACCGCGGCGTTCGACAATGTGCCGTATGTTCCGCTGGAGGCCTTGTTCGGCACGGATACCTTGATGTATGTGTATCGCACCAACGGCGTTAAACAGGTGGTTGTGCCCGGCGAGATGAATGATAATTTCCGCATTATAGAGCAAGGCTTGCAAGAAGGTGATCAAATTTATTTGTCGTTGCCGAAAGACGCCGGGACCTTTAAGCTTGCCGGTGCGGAATATATCGAAATCTTGAAACAGCGGGTACAGGAAAAGAAAGAGGCGGAAGAAAAACAGAAAAAAGCCACGGAAGAGGAGGAAGAAAAAAAGAAGGAGATGATGCGTCAAATGCGAGAACGAATGCCGGGACAAGAACGTCCGCGCCGGCGCAATAATGAATAATCCGTTTCGAATATGTTTTTTATACATTTCATCAACCGATATCTGCACGACGTTCATATTGCCATCGAAAGCATCCTGGGCAATAAGCTCAAATCGATGCTTACGGCGCTGGGGATTATCTTTGGCGTGGCGGCTGTGATTAGTATGCTGGCGATTGGCAATGGCGCGCAACAGGAAATCCTTGACCAGATTAAGATGGTTGGCGTGAATAATATTGTAATTACGCCGGTCGAAGACGTCTCAGGCGAGGACAACGCACAGGAAAGCGGCGAGAAAGCTGCGCGCAAATACTCGCCAGGGCTCACGCTGGCCGATGCGGAAGCGATACACCGTGTGCTGCCGGATGTAGAACGCATCAGTCCCGAAGTGTCGGTGAATACCTTTGTCGTATATTCCGGTATCCGCTATCCGGCAAAGATTTTAGCCGTTTCCACCGATTTCTTCCAACTGTATAATTTAGGACTGTCGGAAGGCGATTATTTCACACAATACCAGAATGACCACGGACTCCCCGTGTGTGTCATCGGGTATAACGTGAAAACAAAACTGTTCAATAATGAAAATCCTGTTGGGAAGTACATCAAGTTCGGCGGCATTTGGTTATGCGTAACAGGCGTGCTCGAAAAAAGCCAGGTAACCTCCACATCAACGTTTGACAATGCCGGTGTGAATATGAATAATGACAACGTGTATATTCCGATTAAAACGATGTTGATGCGTTACCAAAATCGCGCATTGGTCAATACGATGCAAGGACAGTCGGGCATTAGTATCAGTGTTATAGGGGGGAGAATTGTGGCGGCTTCCGGCAGTTCCGGCGATTCGGAGCAAAAGCAAAACTACCACCAACTCGACCGGATTATCGTGCAGGTGAAAGAAACCGAACAGTTGAATTCGGCGGTGGAAGTGTTGGGGCGCATGCTGTTTCGCCGGCATCAGGAGGTGAAAGACTACGAAATTACCGTGCCGGAATTGTTGCTGAAGCAACAGCAGCGTACCAAGGATGTGTTCAATATCGTGTTGGGCGCCATTGCCGGCATCTCTTTATTGGTGGGCGGTATAGGCATTATGAATATTATGTTCGCATCGGTTATGGAACGTATTAAAGAGATTGGAACGCGATTGGCTATCGGTGCAAAGAAAGCGGATATTATAGCACAGTTTTTGTCTGAAGCTATCCTTATAAGCGTTACGGGAGGCGCTATTGGGGTTATCCTGGGCGTAACCTTATCGTTAATTATAGAATATACATTTGACATTAAAACCATTATTTCATTTTTTTCCATTGTTATTGCCTTTGGCGTTTCGGCGGCGGTGGGCGTTATTTTCGGTTATTCGCCGGCAAAACGTGCGGCTGAGCGCGATCCGATAGAATCCTTACGTTATGAATAATTATAGACCTTATTACTTGTTGATGCTTTGCTTGTGCCTGTCGCTGTGTGGCCGCGCACAAACCAGGAAATTTGAATATAGCCTGACGTTGGCGGAAGTGCTAACCCTGGCGCAAGACCAGTCGCTGGACGCCATCCGCACGCGGAACACTTTTTTGGCGAGTTACTGGCAATACCGCTCCTACAAGGCCAATTACCTGCCCAGCCTTACTTTCTCGGCCAACCTGCCGAATTTTTCAAAACGAATTACGGAACTGCAAGTTAGAGACACGCTAACCGGTATGGTGTCAACCGAATACCTTTCCGATTTCTCCAACCGGTTATCGGGCTCGCTGGCTATTACCCAAAATTTGCCTACCGGCGGTAGCATTTCATTGTCGTCGTCGTTGGAACGCTATGACCAGTTTCAGGAGAATTTTTCAAACCATAAATCGGGGATTTTTCTTGCCTCCCCGGTGAATATCAATTTGTATCAATCGTTTTTTGGCGTCAACAATTATAAATGGGACCGCAAGATTGAGCCGTTGCGTTTTGAAGAGGCCAAACGCATTTATCTGCGCCAGATGGAAGAAGTGTCAATTCGCGCCATCCGGTATTTTTTCGACTATGCCGCCGCCATACAAAATCTTGCTATTGCCGAGTTTAACTATGCGAACAACGACACGTTGCATAAAATTGCAATAGGGCGTTACAATCTCGGAACAATCGGCGAGAACGACCTGCTGCAGTCGGAACTTAATTTCATGGACGCCAGTTCCACTTTGAATGAGGCGCAATTGAATAAAGAGTCGGCGCAAAACAAGCTACGCTCGTTTCTTGGATTTAATGAATTAACCACTGTGGAAATTATTATTCCCACGGTGGTGCCGCAGGTGTTGCTGGAGGCAGGCAAGGTGCTGGAATTGTCGAAGAAGAATAATCCTGATCTTTTAGCCTATCAACGGCAGCTCATTGAAGCCGAAAAACGGGTGGCGGAAGAACGTTCCGACGTAGGGTTTAAAGCCGACTTGAACGTAACATTCGGGTTGGACCAAACCTCCAATACGTTTGGCGGCGCTTATAAAGATCCGAATGACATGGAGAACGTGCGGGTTACCCTCTCATTTCCCATCCTTGACTGGGGGCGGGGACGCGGCCGTGTGCAGATGGCCAAGTCGAACCAGGAAGTGGTGAAGAACCAAATTGAGCAGGCCTATGCGGATTTTGAAGAAGACGTGGCGCTGAAAGTGCGGCAGTTTAACATGCAGGAAACGCAATTCCGTATCGCGGCCAAGTCCGACACCATTGCCCAAAAACGATATGACGTGTCAAAAGCGCGCTTCCTTATTGATAAAATCACCATCACCGACATGAATAACGCGCAGCTTGACCGCGACCGTTCTCAACAGAATTATATCACCGCCTTGCGGAATTACTGGAATTTCTATTACACCATTCGCCAGCTTTCACTTTACGACTACATCGAGGATAAGCCGTTGGAAACGGATTTCGACTTGTTGGTGAAATAGAGCCACGAAGTGCACAAAGGGTATTAAAAAACAAAGGCTCGATGCAACGGGTGAAAAAGAACACAATAAATAAATTGGATTGTAAAAAAAATTGCGTTCTTTCAGGTATTTAGCCCTCTTTCACCCTGCACCTTGCCTTTGAATCTCTTCTTTCCCTACGATTTTATACTTTATGCTTTGTCATTACTGCCTAACACATTTTGTATTTTGTGAATGTACACAGCCTTCAACTTCTCGCGTGCAGGGCCAAGGTACTTGCGCGGGTCAAATTCGGCCGGTTGCTCTACAAACACCTTACGTATCGCGGCCGTCATGGCCAGCCGCCCGTCGCTGTCGATATTGATCTTGCATACCGCCGACTTTGCCGCATCGCGCAATTGCGCTTCGGGAATCCCGATAGAGTCTTTCAACTTTCCGCCATATTGGTTAATTTCGGCTACAATGTCTTGCGGCACACTTGAAGCGCCATGCAACACAATCGGGAATCCGGGAATGCGTTTTTCGATTTCAGCCAAAATATCCAACCTGATTTGCGGCTCTTGTCCGGGTTTGAACTTAAACGCCCCGTGCGAGGTGCCGATAGAAATAGCCAGCGAATCAACGCCTGTTTTCTTCACAAAATCTTCCACTTCTTCGGGCTGCGTGTAAGTGTGATGTTCGGCCTTTACGTCGTCTTCCACGCCGGCCAGCACACCCAACTCGCCCTCCACCGTCACGTCGTGCTTGTGGGCATATTCAACCACTTGCGCCGTGAGTTCCACATTCTTATTGTAATCATGATGCGAACCGTCAATCATCACCGACGAAAATCCGTACTCAATGCACGATTTACACAACTCAAACGTGTCGCCGTGATCGAGGTGTAACACAATGGGAATATTTACCCCCAACTCTTTGGCATATTCCACAGCGCCTTGAGCCATGTATCGCAATAAAGTTTGGTTGGCATACTTGCGCGCCCCGCTGGATACCTGTAAAATAACCGGTGATTTTGTTTCCACGCAAGCCATGATAATAGCCTGCATTTGTTCCATGTTGTTGAAGTTGAACGCCGGAATGGCATAACCGCCTGTGATGGCTTTGGCAAACAGCGCCTGTGAATTTACCAGGCCGAGATCTTTGTAATTAACCATAAATGTATAGTATAAATTATAATAAAAAAGGCAAAGGTACACGTATTTTTAAAAATAAGCAACATTGGGTATTAAATGTTCATAAAAATTGCCGGAGAAATATTATTGCCTCATTGTTTTTCGTAAATTTGCAGCATTATTTTAAATTAGGATTATTATAACTATTAAATTCTTTATGAGAGAAGCAATTGCAATTTTAACAGGAGGGGGCCCTGCGCCCGGAATGAATACCGTAGTAGGTAGTGTGGCTAAAGTGTTTTTAAACCAAGGCTATCGGGTTATTGGGCTGCATCATGGATACAGCAGTCTTTTTACCAAGGCGCCCGAAATCACGGAAATAGATTTTGGCTTGGCCGACAGCATGTTTAATCGCGGCGGGTCGCTGCTGGTCATGAGCCGGTATAAACCCACTGCCGAAGATTTTGAAAAGCGCTTTAATCTCAACATGTTTACGGAGAACAACGTTAAATTGTTGGTTACAGTGGGGGGCGACGACACGGCGTCTACCGCCAACCGCGTGGCTAAATATTTGGAAGAAAAGAAATATCCGATTGCCAACATTCATGTACCGAAAACCATTGACAACGATTTGCCCTTACCGGATAATACGCCTACATTCGGCTACGAATCGGCCAAGCAGGGCGGCGCGGCTATCGGCCGTATAGTCTATGAGGATGCACGTACCAGCCGGAACTGGTTTATCCTGGCGGCCATGGGACGCTCGGCAGGCCATTTGGCCTTCGGCATCGGCACAGCCTGCCACTATCCCATGATCATCATCCCCGAAATGTTTGACCGTTCCACCATCACCATCGAAAAAATTGTAAATCTTGCCATCTCCTCCATGATCAAACGGAAAATATCAGGCATTGACTATGGCGCGGTCATCATTTCCGAAGGCGTGTTCCACGAATTAAGCGATGAGGAAATTAAAAAATCGGGCTTGCATTTTACATACGACGCGCATGGGCATCCCGAACTGGGACGGGTGAGCAAAGCTACTATATTTAATGAATTGATTGACGTTAAACTGTCGGGGATAGGATTGAAAATAAAAAGCCGGCCGGTGGAAATAGGCTATGAAGTGCGTTGTGGCACGCCCATTGCCTACGACTTGCAATATTGCACCGCATTGGGCTTGGGCGTGTATAAACTCTTCCAATCAAAACATACGGGATGCATGGTGTATGTTGATGCGCAGGGGCAGATCCGCCCGTTGTTTTTGAAAGACCTGCAAGACCCGGCAACGGGGAAAATACCGCCACGGCTGGTTAATATCCATAGTGAAAGCATACAGGTGGTGTTGCGTAATATAATGCACTTCATCACGCCTGCCGACTATGAAGCTGTAGGAAAAATAGTGAAAAATCCCGAACAGTACGACCTGTATAAAATATTAAAGTGGAGTTAAACATGTTTTAATATGTATAAGACGATAAAGCGTTATGCACTGAAATATAGCCTGAAAAAACACTTGCGTGTGCTTCCCCGCCACAAGTATTTTTTTAACTTCAACAACGCTAAAAAAATTGGTATTTTATTTGCATATCAAAAAGAGGTGAATGAAGCGGTGTATAACCTGATGGATTATTTTAAATCGAGAGGCACTCAGGTGAATGCTTTATGTTATTATAACGAAAAAGAATTTCCCGAGGATTTTGTAATACGTCCGCTGGTGAATGTCTTTTGCAAGCGGGATGTAAATTGGTATGGCCGGCCTTTGCTTGACCACGTACATGAATTTATCAAAATGCCGTTTGATATCCTTATTGATTTTGATTTGGACAATGTGCCCGTCACCAACTATATTGTTACCCTCTCGGTGGCCAAAATGAAAGTGGGACGCGGCTCATACCCCGGCAATCCTTATGACTTTGTGCTTTCTACGGTAGATAAAATTGACCATCATCTTTTTGTAGAACAATTGAAGCATTATATGGTCACTATTGATATGAAAAACGATTGAATCATTGAGTAACAATAATTTCATAGAGTACGAGCCCGATGCGGAAACCGTTGATCTGATTAAACGGTATGAAAATGTTGTGCACCGGAAGTCGCGTGATTATTTTGACGAGGAAGAATTTGAGATGATCATTGATCACTATCTGAGCGTGAACAAGTCGAAAGAGGCCATTGCTGCGGCCGATCGCGGTAGCGCACAATATCCTTATTCCAGCGAATTAAAACTGCGCTATGCCGACATCCTGATCATTCGGGGCGATGTGGCACGCGCTTTGCAGTTGCTGCAACATGTAGAACAGATGGGCGTGAATGACAGCGATGTCCATTTTTTGAAAGCACGGGCTTATATCCGGCAGAGAAAATTTAAAGAGGCGGAAGCCCACTTTGAAAAAAGCCGGCAGATGGAAGAACGGGAAGATGAAGGACTGCGGATACTTTTTTCTGCAGCCGCCGACTGGATTGATGCAAAAGAATACCGCCGGGCGATTGCTTGCTTCCGGCAACTCTTGGAGCTTGATTCGCAAAACGAGTATGTGCTGAATGATATAGCCTATTGCTACGAACAACTCGATGATCTCGAAAACGCCGCCCATTGCTACGAACAATGTATTGCGGTAAATCCGTTTAACGAAACGGCCTGGTATAACCTTGGCAATATTTACAGCATACAGGAGGACTATGAAAAGGCAATACAGGCCTTTGATTTTTCTATCGCCATTGACAGTTACAATGGGCCGGCCCTGTTTAACCGCGCCACCGTGCTTGTCCAACTGGAACGCTTCCGTGATGCGGTGGACACGTTCATCGAATATTTGAAGATAGACCCTGATAATGCACAGGTGTTATGCGCTATTGCCGAATGTTATGAAAATATGGACGACCCGGTCATGGCGCTGGATTATTACGCACAGACGCTTAAAATAGACCCTGAGTGTGCTGATGCATATTACGGCAAAGGCTTGATATTGATGGACCGTCAGGATTATGACCAGGCATTTGATAACATGTCCCTGGCCTTGCACATTGATACGGAAAATCCGGAATATTATTATGGATTGGGCGTACTTTTGTTACGTATTGACGCCAACGATATGGCTATGCAAGCCTTCCTGCGGGCGGTTCACTATGATACTTCCGATACGGAATCGTGGATTATACTGTCGGAACTGGTTGGCTCCGACTTGCACCGGGCCCTGGCTATTCTCGACCGGGCCTGCCTGCATAATCCGGACGACGCGGCTATTCATTTTCGCAAAGCCGCCCTGCATTTTATCCTGAAAAACAAGAAGGCGTGCCTCGCTTCGCTTGAACGGGCATTGGCCATAGATCCTTCGGATGATAACGACTTCCTCGCCATTTGCCCCGAGGCCATGACTCACGATGATATTAAAATACTTTATTCACAATACAAAAAGGAAATATAAATTTTAGCGCTCCGCTATGATAAATAATAAGATTATTACGGTTGTCCTTCCGGCCTATAACGCTGAACGCACGTTGGAACGCACCTACCACGAAATACCTTTTGACCTTGTAGATCATGTTATCCTTGTGGACGACAACAGTAGCGATAATACAGTGACTGCGGCCAAAGCGTTAGGCATACAATATATTATTAAACATGAGGTAAACCGCGGCTATGGCGGCAACCAGAAGAGTTGTTACGACAAGGCGCTGGAGCTCTCATCGGATATTATAGTCATGTTGCATCCCGACTATCAGTACACACCCAAACTGTTGGCCTCGATGTGCTACCTTATTGCCAATGACGTGTATCAAGTGGCGCTGGGCTCGCGGATATTGGGGCGTGGCGCTTTGCGCGGCGGTATGCCGTTCTATAAATATGTGTCGAACCGCTTGCTTACCCTCATGCAAAACATCCTCATGCGCCAAAAGTTGAGCGAATACCACACCGGATACCGGGCTTTCTCGAAAGATGCGTTGCTGGCTGTGAATTACCACGCCAATTCCGACGATTTTGTATTCGACAACCAAATGTTGGCGCAGTTGTGCTACCGGGGATTTGAAATTGCCGAAATAACTTGCCCCACCAAATATTTTAGCGAGGCCTCGTCTATCAACATCAAGCGAAGTATCAAATATGGTTTTGGGGTGTTGGGTGTAGCTTGCGCCTACCGTTTGCAACGGTGGCGTTTGGCAAAATTCAAGATATTTTCTTAACTTTGCCGTTTTTGGTCTCGTAGCTCAGTTGGATAGAGCAGCAGATTTCTAATCTGCGGGTCGTGGGTTCGAATCCCTCCGGGATCACCAAGTCGGGACATTCAGTAAATAAAAAAAGAATCCCAATCGATTTATTTTGAATTGATTGGGATTTTTTGTATCTTTGTCCATTACTCCGAAAATAAAGGTTTACAGCCGAAATCGGGGCAATTAACACTAAAAGAT